>NZ_JBFAZB010000002.1:0-217558 GCF_040681575.1 Kitasatospora sp. NPDC051702 | reverse complement strand
GCGGCCACGTCGACTTCCAGCGCCATCACGCCCGACCACGCCCGGCACAGTGTGGCTGATCGCCCGGTGGGGGGACGGAGCCGGCCTAGCCGTTGGCGCACGGACCAGCTACGGCGGGGCCAGCGCGCAGGAAGTCGGCCACGTCGACTTCCAGCGCCATCACGCCCGACCACGCCCGGCACAGTGTGGCTGATCGCCCGGTGGGGGGACGGAGCCGGCCTAGCCGTTGGTGCACGGACCAGCTGCGGCGGGCCGGCGCGCAGGAAGTCGGCCGCTTCGACTTCCTGCGCCGTCGCGGCCGGCCGCGCCCGGCGGGGTGGGGTGGCCCGGCGGTGGTGAGCTGGTGCGGGGGACGTCGGCTGGGTCGACTTTCCGTGGCACGGCGTGGGGCGGTAGCGCATCGGGCGGGCTGGTGCACGGTGAGCGGGGCGCGGGGGCTGCGTGCGAAGATGGCAGAGCTGGCTGAAACGATCTCCGGACGGTTCTCTGGCCATGGTGAACGAGAACGAGCAGCACCGAGGGGATCCGCGGCAGGACGCCCTGCTGATGGTGCCGATCGCGACGGCCCTGATCGAGGCCGACGGGCGGATCCTGCACTGGAGCGGCGACGCCGAGGCACTCCTCGGCTACTCCCCCACGCAGGCGATCGGCGAGAAGGCCGCGCAGTTGCTGGCCTCCGACGACCAGCGGCCCGAGGTCCTGGCGCTGTTCCAGCAGATCCTGGACGGCCGGGCCTGGTCCGGTGTGTTCCCGGTCCGGCACCGGGACGGGCACGCGGTGAACCTGGAGTTCCGCACCCATCCGATCACCGGGCCGGACGGCCGCCCGCTGGTGCTGGCCGTCGCCTCGGACGTGACGACGCTGCGCCGGATCCAGGCGGACCTGGCCGTGCTCGACGGGTTCTTCACGCAGTCCCCGGTGGGCATGGGCGTGTACGACACCGAACTACGGTTCGTCCGGCTGAACGAGGCGCTGGCGAGGGCCAACGGCCTGCCCGCCGGCGAGCACCTGGGCCACCGGCTCACCGAGATCCTGCCGGGGATCAACGGTGCGGAGGCCGAGGCGGTGATGCGGAAGGTCCTGGAGACCGGCCGGCCGGTCGTGGACACCCGCTCGCACGGCCGCACCCCCAGTGACCCGCAGCACGACCACGCGTGGTCGGCCTCGTACTTCCGGCTGGAGGAGCCGGGCGGGCGGGTGCTGGGCGTCAGCTCGACCGTCATCGACATCACCGAGCGCTTCCGCGCCGACGCCCGGGCGGCGCGGGCCCAGGAGCGGCTGGCCCTGCTGGTCGACGCGACGGCCTCCATCGGCACCACGCTGGACCTGCGGCAGACCGCCCGGGAGCTGGCCGATGCGATGGTGCCGAGGGTCGCCGACATCAGCGGGGTGTTCGCGCTGGAGGCGCTGGTCGCGGGGCGCAACGTCGAGCCGCCCGAGCCGGACGCGCCGAAGCTGGTGCGCCGGCTGGCGCTGGCCACCACCGACCCGCTGTACCCGGCGGAGGCGCTGCCGGTGGATGCGCTGTACGAGCTGCCGGCCGACTCCCCGTACGCCCGGGCGATGGACACCGGCCGGACGGTGGTGGTGCCGTCCTGGGAGCTGCCCCTGCTGAGCGAGGCCATCTCGGAGAGCCGCCGCCAGGCCTACCTGGGGGACCGGCCGCGCTCGGTTCGGATCACCCCGCTGGTGGCCCGCGGCACCACGCTCGGCATGGTGGTGTACTCGCGGCGCGGCGAACGGGAGTCCTTCGCGGAGGCGGACATCACCCTCGGCGACGAGCTGGCGTCGCGGGCGGCGGTGGCGATCGACAACGCCCGGTTGTACCTGCGCCAGCACCAGACCGTGCTGGCCCGGCAGCAGGCGTTGCGCGAGGCGAAGGCCGCCCAGGAGCGCCTGGCACTGGTCAACGTGGCGTCCACCCGGATCGGGACCACGCTCGATCTCGCCCAGACGGCGATGGAGCTGGCCGAGGTGGCGACGCCGCGGCTGGCCGACACGGTGGTGGTGGAGGTGCTGGAGGACCTCGTCCGCGGCGAGCGCGAGGCCCGCGCCCCGGCGGACGGGTCGGCGATGCTGCGCCGGATGGCCTTCCACTCGGTGCACGGTTCGACGCTGCAGCCGATCGCCCGCACCGGCGGGGTGCACCGCTTCCTGCCCAGTTCGCCGTACGCGTGGAGCCTGGCGCACCGCAAGCCGGTGCTGGTGCCGCGGATGGACGCGGACGGGCTGGCCTGGTTCGCCGACGACCCGGTGCGCACGGCGGCGGTGCGGGAGCAGAACGTGCGTTCCTTCATGGTGGTCCCGCTGATCGCGCGCGGTACTCCGGTCGGCGTGGCGGGGTTCTACCGGACGCTGGTGGAGCGCCCGTACGAGGACGACGACCTGGCCCTGGCCGGGGAGTTGGCGGTGCGGGCCGCGGTGTCGATCGACAACGCGCTGCTGTTCACCCGGGAGCGCGACGCGGCGGACGCCCGGCAGCGGGCGCTGGACGAGGCGTGGGCCGCGCAGCAGCGGCTGTCGCTGCTCAACGAGGCCAGCAACCGGATCGGCACCACGCTCGATCTGCACCGCACCGCCCAGGAGTTGGTGGAGGTGGTGATCCCGCGCTTCGCCGACTTCGTCACCGTCGACCTGCGCGACGCGGTGCTCGGCGGGGACGAGCCGGGGCCCGTCCCGGAGGACGGTTCGGTGCTGATGCGGGCGGTGGCGGTCGGCGAGTCGGCCCCGGACGGCACGATGACGGCGGCGGCCGACGAGGTCGGCGGGACCTCGCAGTCCGCCCAGGTGTACGCGCAGAGCCTGCGCTCCCGGCGTTCGATCCTGGTCTCCCAGGTGACCGAGGAGGAGCTGCGCCGGATCGTGGCCGCCCCGGACCGGGTGCAGCCCGGGCTGGACGCCGGGGTGCACTCGTACCTCATGGTGCCGCTGGTGGCGCGCGGACTCGTGCTGGGCGGCGCGGAGTTCGTCCGGACCCACAACCCGCTGCCGTTCGGCCCGGCGGACCGCTCGCTGGCCGAGGAGCTGGTCGCCCGCACCGCGCTGGCGATCGACAACGGGCGGCTCTACCGCCGGGAGCGGGACACCGCGCTGACCCTGCAGCGCAGCCTGCTGCCGCAGGAGATCCACCGCACCCTCGGCCTGGAGATCGCCTACCGCTACCTGCCGAGCAGCGTGGTCAGCGAGGTCGGCGGCGACTGGTTCGACGTCGTCCCGCTGTCCTCCGGGCGGGTCGCCCTGGTGGTCGGCGACGTGATGGGCCACGGCATCCGGGCCGCTGCCACGATGGGCCAACTCCGTACGGTGGCGCGGACGCTGATCACCCTCGAACTGGACCCGTCACGGGTCCTGCACCGGTTGGACGAGGCCACCACGGCGATCGGCGAGGGCCAGTTCGCGACCTGCGTCTGCGTGGTCTACGACCCGGTGGACCGCCGCTGCACGGCCGCCTGCGCCGGGCACCTGCCACCGGTGGTGGCCGACGCGCACGGGCGGGCGCACCTGGTCGAGCTGCCACCGGGCGTACCGCTGGGCGTGGGCGGAGTCCCGTTCGAGAGCGTGGAGTTCATCCTCCCCGAGGAGGCCATCCTGGCGCTCTACACCGACGGGCTGGTGGAACGCCGGGGCCGCGACCTCGACGAGGGGGTGCAGCTGCTCTGCCGGACCGTCGCCAACCGGCGCCGTTCGCTGGAGCAGACCTGTGACGCCGTGCTGGCCGAACTCACCGGCCACCCCAGCGAGGACGACATCGCCGTCCTCATGGCGCAGGTCCGGCCGACCGGCGCCGACCGGATCGCCACCCTCCAGCTCACCGGGGACCTCGCCATGGTCGCGCACTCGCGCCGCTTCACCCGCGAGACGCTCACCGAGTGGGGCCTCGGCCCGCTGGCCGACTGGGCGGAGCTGCTCACCAGCGAGCTGATCACCAACGCCCTGGTGCACGCCGGATCACCCACCCAGCTGCGGCTGTTCTGCAACCGGTCGCTCACCGTGGAGGTCGCCGACCAGGAGGGCGAGGGGCCCCGGATCCGCCGCGCCCGCGCCGAGGACGAGGGCGGGCGGGGCATCCACCTGGTCAACGAGCTCGCGCACCGCTGGGGCAGTCGCCGGACCGGGGACGGCAAGGTGGTCTGGTTCGAGCTGGAGCTGCCCCCGGGCGGCGCGTCGGCCTAGGGCGCGCCTTTCGGGCCGGTCCGGGCGGGCAGGCCGACAGACTGCGATGACAACCACCGGTTGTCGCCCCGGCGGGGCGGTTGTTGGCCGGTTCGGGCGCCGGAGGGCTTTCCTGGTGCCACGGCGGGACGGCCCCCGACCGAACCGACCGGACCCGCCGGACCCGCCGCACCCACCGGACCGACCCGAGGAGCCACCGTGCAGCAGACCGACGCCCGCACCGTCGTCACCGCCTACGTCACCCTGATCGCCGCGGGTGAGCGCGAGGCCGCCATCGCCCTGTTCGCCGAGGACGCCACCTGGGCCTACCCGGGCGGCCTCGCCCTGTCCCGCGTCTGGCGCGGCAAGAAGGAGATCTTCGGCGACTTCCTCGGCCAGGTCGGCACCCTGTTCGCCCCCGACGGCCTGCCCCGGATCACCCTGACCAACGTGCTGGCCGACGGCCCGCAGGCGGTCGCCGAGTGGACCACCGAAGGCACCGCCGCCAACGGCTCCGCGTACCGGAACCGCTGCCTGGGCGTGTTCACCGTGGAGGACGGCCTGATCACCGAGGTCCGCGAGTACCTGGACACCCACCACGTCACGCAGACCCTGCTCGCCTGAGCGGTCAGTCGGGCAGCAGCAGGTTCACGTCGCCGAACTCGTGCCACAGGTACCGCTCCCGGACGGCCTCCCGGTAGCAGGCGGCCAGCAGCGGGCGGCCGGCGACGGCGGCCAGCATCAGCAGGTGCGACGCGCGGGGCTCGTGCCAGCCGGTGAGCAGGCCGTCGACGGCCCGGACGCCGCGATCCGGGGTGATCACCAGCTCCGTCCAGCCGTCGGCCTCCCGGACGGTGCCGTCCGGCCCGGCGGCCGACTCCAGGGCCCGCACCACCGTGGTCCCGACCGCGATCACCCGCCCGCCGCCCGACCGGACGTGCCCCACCAGGCCGGCGGTGGCCGCCGGGACGTGGAACCACTCGGCGTACGGCGCCTCGTGGGCCTCCGGCGAGGCCACCCCGGTGTGCAGGGTGACGGGCGCGAGCAGCACCCCGCGCCCGGCCAGCCGGGCCACCACCTCGGCGCTGAACGGACGTGCCGCACTGGGCATCTCGCTGCTGCCGGGGACGGTGGCGAAGACCGTCTGGTAGGCCTCGATCGGCCAGTCGCGGTCCACGTAGCCGTAGCGGATCGCCCGGCCGTGCCGGTCGAGGTAGTCCGGCAGCGGGGCGGGGAGCACGAGTCGGGCGTACCAGAGCCGGGCCGTGAAGGGCCCGGTCAGCTCGGCCACGCCGCCCGCGGGCAGGGTGATCCGCAGTCCGGGGCGGGCCGGGGTCTCCGCCGGCGGGTAGTAGGCGGCCGCCCGGCCCGGCATCGCCCGGCGCAACTCGACCAGGTGGCCGCCGCGTTCGTCGGGCTGCGCGGAGGACAGGTGCAGGGCGACCGCCGTGCCGTCCGGCAGCCGACCTGGCAGCGCCGCCGGGAGGGTGGCCGAGTTGTTGACCACCAGCAGGTCGCCGGGGCGCAGCACCCCGGGCAGGTCGGTGAAGCGGTGGTGCTCGACGCTCCCCCGGTCGCGCCGGCCGACCAGCATCCGCACCCCGTCCCGCGCCCCGCCGCGCGCCTCCGCCGGTGCGCGGGCGGAGAGTTCGGGCGGAACGGCGACGTCGAGCCGCACCTCCGCGAGGGTGGTCATCGCCCGCCCCGGGCGGCCGCCAGGTCCGCGGCGCGGTAGCGGCCGGAGGCGGCGCCGTCGCGCAGCAGGCCGAGCAGCACGGGCGCCACGTCCTCGGGCAGCGGCTCGCCGGAGATGTCCTCGCCGGGGCTGGCCTCCTGGAACATCCGGGTGCGCATGCTGCCCGGATCCACCGCCCAGACCCGCAACTGCGGCTCCTCCCGGGCGAGTACGGCGGTGGCGAGGTCGAGCGCCGCCTTGCCGGCGCCGTAGCCGCCCCAGCCGGGGTAGGCCACCACGGCGGCGTCCGAGCTGATGTTGAGCACGGCGCCGGCGCGGGCGCGCAGCTGCGGCAGGAGCAGCTGGGTGAGGGCGATCGGGGCGAGCGCGTTGACCTCGAAGGCCTCCAGCAGGTCGGGCAGCGGGAAGTCGGCCAGCCGGGGCAGCGGGTCGGCGCCGGGGGTGCTCGCGCCGTTGAGCGTACCGGCGTTGTTGATCAGGAGGTCGGCGCCGCCGAGCCCCGCGGCGGCCTCGGCCAGGCGGGCGCGGTGGTCGTCGTCGACGACCGAGCCGGGGAGGGCGACGACCTCGGTGACGGCGGCCAGGTCCGCCGCGGCGGCGGCGAGTTCGGCCTCGCCGCGGGCGGTGACCACCAGCTGCCAGCCGTCCGCGGCGAGGGCCCGGGCGAGGGCGAGGCCGAGGCCGCGGGAGGCCCCGGTGACCACGGCGACGGGGGCGGACGTGGGGGCGGGGTCGGGAGCGGTGTGCTGTGCTGCGTTCATGCCCCCACCCTCGCCCCGCCGGGGCCCCGGCCGGATCGGCCGCCGGAACCGGGACCCGCTCCTCCGTTGGCCCTAGACCCTGGCCGCCGGACGGACGCGGCCCGGGGCCGGTCTCAGGCCCCGCTCGGGGAGCCGTCCTGCCAGTGGTGCGGGTCGGTCCAGGCGGCGAGCGTGCGGCGGGTCTCGAAGCGGTGCTCCCGGCCGGTGAGCGGGTCGGTGAACTCGACGGCCGAGGCGAGCAGTTGGAGCGGGCGGCGGAAGTCGTCCGGGGCCGGTTCGGGCAGCACCACCGGGTAGACCGGGTCGCCGAGGATCGGCACCCCGAGCCCGCTCATGTGCAGTCGCAGCTGGTGGGTGCGTCCGCTCAGCGGCCGCAGGCGGTAGTGGCCGAGGCCGTCGCGGTGCTCCGGCAGGTCGATCCGGCTCTCGCTGTTCGGGGGCGCGTCGAGCTCGCGGGCCGCGATCACGCCGCGCTCCTTGAGGATGTGGCTGCGCACGGTGCGCGGCAGGTCCAGCTCGGGGTCGTACGGGGCGACGGCCCGGTACTCCTTGCGGACCAGCCGGTCGCGGAACAGCGTCTGGTAGGCGCCGCGGTCGGCGGGCCGCACCACGAACACGGCCAGGCCGGCGGTGAGCCGGTCGAGCCGGTGCGCGGGGCTGAGCTCGGGCAGGTCGAGGTCGTGCCGCAGCCGGGACAGCGCGGTCTCGACGACGTGCCGGCCGCGCGGCGTGGTGGCCAGGAAGTGCGGCTTGTCGACGACGACCAGGTGCTCGTCCCGGTGCAGCACGGCCAGCTCGAACGGGACCGGGGCCTCGTCCGGGAGGTCACGGTAGAACCACAGGTGGGTGCCGGGCCGGAACGGCTCGTCGGGGGCGACCGGCCCGTCCGCGCCGACGATCTCCCGACCCCGCAGCGCCGTGTCGATCCGCTCGGCGCCGACCGCGGCGAGCCGTTCGAGCAGGTAGTCGCGGACGGTCGGCCAGGGGCCTTCGAGCGGCAGCCGCAGGTGCACCGGGTCGACGCCGCGGCGCTGCGGGAGGGGGGAGGCCGGGCGGCGGCTCTTGCGTCTCATCTCGGGGCCCAGCCTAGTCGGCGGGTCCGGGCGTCCGGCCCGCGAGTCCGGTCCGCGACGCCGGCCCGCGACGCCGGCCCGCGAGGCCGGTCCGCGACGCCGGTTCGGGCGGCCGGTCCGCGACGCCGGTTCGGGCGGCCGGTCCGCGACGCCGGTTCGGGCGGCCGGTCCGCGACGCCGGTTCGGGCGGCCGGTCCGCGAGACGCCCGCCGTGCGGCCCCGGCCGGCCCGAGGTGCCGCCCGTGGGGAGCCCGGAGAGAGTGGACGGTGGGGCCCTTTCCAGCCGGGTGGGGCCCTTTCCAACCGGGAGGACACGTGCGCGCCGACGGGCCGGACGGGATGCCGCCGCTGCACCTGCCGCGGCGCACCCGGCTGCTGTTGCTCTGCGCGTTCCTGCTGCTGGTCGCCGCCGTGGTGGCCGATCTGGTCAGCGGGCCGGGGACGACGCTGTCCCCCGTGCTGGCGGTGGCGCCGGTGCTGGCGGGGGCGACCACCCGCAGTGCCCGGGTGCCGCTGGCGGCGGGCGGGCTGGCGGTGGTGGCCGTCGGGCTGCTGGAGACCACCAACACCGAGCTGCCGACCGAGGTCCACCTCACCGCACTGATCACCGTCCTCGCCGCGACGCTGGCCAGCGCCGCCAACGTGGTGCTGGTGGCGGCGCGGGAGCGGGAGCTCTTCCAGGTCCGCACGGTGGCGGAGGCGGCGCAGCGCGCCCTGCTGCGCCCGCCGCCGGAGCGGATCGGGCCGTTGCGGGTCGCCGTGCGCTACGTCGCCGCGGCCGCCGAGGCGCGGATCGGCGGGGACCTCTACGCCCTGGTGGAGACCCGGCACGGGGTGCGGATCCTGCTCGGGGACGTGCAGGGGCACGGCCTGCCGGCGGTGGAGACGGCGGCGGACGTGCTGGGGGTGTTCCGCGAGGCGGCCCGCACCGAGGCCGATCTCGGGCGGCTCGCCGAGCGGCTGGACGCCGCGCTGGCCGCCCGCCCCGGGGAGGGGCGCTTCGCCACCGCGCTGCTGCTGTCGGTGCCGCCGGGGCGGGAGCCGGTCGCTCTGGTGAACTGCGGCCATCCGCCGCCGCTGCTGCGCCGGGAGGGCCGGGTGAGCGCGCTGGCGCCGCCGGCGGCCGCGCCGCCGCTGGGGCTGCTGGGACTGACCGGCGGCGGGTACCCCGCGGGCCGGTTCGAGGCCCGCCCGGGGGACCTGTTGTTGCTGCACACCGACGGGGTGACGGAGGCGCGGGGCGCCGGGGGCGTCTTCTACCCCTTGGAGGACCGGCTGCCGGGGCTGCCCGCGGGGAGCCCGGCCGACCTGCTGGACGGACTGCTCGCGGACGTCGGGGAGTGGGTCGGTGCCGCCGGTCTGACCGACGACGCGGCACTGCTCGCGATCCGCTGGGAGACGTGAGGGGCGGCGTGAGGGGCGGCGCTGTCAGTGCCGTGTGCAAGGCTCGGTGCACGGCCGGCGGGGTGCCGGGCGGGACGGATCGTCGAGGGGACGGTGCCATGGGTGGCAGGGCCAGCGGGTCGTTCGAGGTGACGGCGTTCGAGCCGGTCGAGACGGAGGAGCGGGAGGGGGCCGCCTTCGGCCGGATCCGGATCGCCAAGGCGTTCACGGGTGGCCTGTCGGGCGGCAGCGAGGTGCGGATGCTCTCGGTCGGGGGGCCGTCGGGCGCCCCGGCCTCGTACGTCGCGGTGGAGCACGTGACGGGCGAGCTGGACGGGCGGAAGGGCTCGTTCGTCCTGCAGCACTCGGCGTGGGACACCGGCGGCACGACGATCCGGGTGGTGCCGGGCACGGGTGCGGGCGAGCTGGCCGGTCTGACCGGGGAGTTCCACCTGACGGTCGCCGAGGACGGCACCCACCGCTACGTCCTGGACTACGAGCTGGGCTGACCGGCAGCAGGACGGCCCGGCCCGGCCCGGCCCGGGCGCCGGCGGCGAACGGCCGCGGCCGGCCGGCCCCGGGGGTACGGGGTCGGCCGGCCGCGGGCGGGGTGGTCGGTCGATCAGGCCCAGCTGGAGTGCAGCGGCTTGCCCTCGGCGTAGCCGGCAGCGCTCTGGACGCCGATGATCGCCTTCTCGTGGAAGTCCTCGAGGCTGTTCGCGCCCGCGTAGGTGCAAGAGCTGCGCACGCCGGCGATGATCGAGTCGATCAGGTCCTCGACGCCGGGGCGGGCCGGGTCCAGGAACATCCGGGAGTGCGAGATGCCCTCCTCGAACAGCGCCTTGCGGGCGCGGTCGTAGGAGGAGTCCTGGGCCGTGCGGTTGCTGACGGCGCGGGCCGAGGCCATGCCGAAGCTCTCCTTGTACTGGCGGCCGTCGGCGGAGGTCTGGAGGTCGCCCGGGGACTCGTAGGTGCCGGCGAACCAGGAGCCGATCATCACGTTGGAGGCACCGGCGGCCAGCGCCATGGCGACGTCGCGCGGGTGGCGCACGCCACCGTCGGCCCAGACGTGCTTGCCGAGGCGGCGGGCCTCGGCGGCGCACTCCAGGACGGCGGAGAACTGCGGGCGGCCGACGCCGGTCATCATCCGGGTGGTGCACATGGCGCCCGGGCCGACGCCGACCTTGAGGATGTCGGCACCGGCCTCGACGAGGTCGCGGACACCGGCGGCGGAGACGACGTTGCCGGCCACGATCGGGATCTGCGGGTCCAGGCCGCGGACGGCGCGGAGCGCGCTGATCATCGACTCCTGGTGGCCGTGCGCGGTGTCGACCACCAGCACGTCGGCGCCGGCCTCGATCAGGGCCTTGGCCTTGCCGGCGACGTCGCCGTTGATGCCGACGGTGGCGGCGATCCGCAGCTTGCCGGCGGCGTCCACGGCCGGGGTGTAGAGGGTGGCGCGCAGCGCGCCCTTGCGGGTCAGGATGCCGACCAGCCGGCCGTCGCCGTCGACGACGGGGGCGAGCTTGCGGTGCGCCTCGGTGAGCTTCTCGAAGGCGGCGCGCGGGTCGACGTCCTCGGCCAGCAGCAGCAGGTCGCGGGACATGATGTCGGCGAGGCTGGTGAAGCGGTCCACGCCCTGGCAGTCGGAGTCGCTGACGACGCCGACCGGGCGGCCGTCCTCGACGACCACGAGGGCGCCGTGCGCGCGCTTGGGCAGCAGCGACAGCGCCTCCGCGACGGTGGCGCCGGGGGCGAGGGTGATGGGGGTGTCGAAGACCAGGTGGCGCTGCTTGACCCAGGAGACGACCTCGGCGATGACCTCGGTCGGGATGTCCTGCGGGATGGCGACCAGGCCGCCGCGGCGGGCGACGGTCTCGGCCATCCGGCGGCCGGCGATGGCGGTCATGTTGGCGACGACGAGCGGGATGGTGGTGCCGGTGCCGTCGTTGGAGGAGAGGTCGACGCCCTGCCGGGAGCCCACGGCGGAACGGCTGGGGACCATGAAGACGTCGTCGTACGTGAGGTCGTACGAGGGCTTGAGGTCGTTCAGGAAGCGCATGAAGGGGGGCTCTCTGGCTGGGAGAAATTACACCTCGGGTGCGGTTGCGGCGGTGCCGCGGGGCGCACTCGGGCGCCCCGCACCCAACGTTCGATTCTCCGGGACGGTGGGGGCAAAAGCCAGTTCGGGGGCGATTGCTGGCGCTGTGCACAAACCATGATCAAAGCTCCGCGCGTAGACATGGAGGATCATCCAAAAGATCGGCCTTTCGCCCCGGCTGGGGCCACTCCCGTAGCATTCACGCGGTAACGGCGAGGCGATCGGGAAGCGGCGACAGGCATGACGGCGGGCGTGGACATCGAGCAGGACCAGGGCGGCACGGACACCGAGGAGGAGATCGACTACGGTCCCGGCCTCGACCCCGAGCGCCTGCGGCTCTGCCTGGACGTGCTCGCCGAGCTCGACGGACTGCACGTCGACCACCCGGACGCGATCACCGTCCGCCAGGCCGTCGGCGGGGTGTTCCGCACCCTCAAGCAGCGCCGCCGCCAGGAGACCCGGGCCCGCAAGACCGCCAACGACCGTGCGGTGACCGCCCGCACCGCCACCGGCGCCCCCACCCGGATCGACGACGAGACCGCCGGCGCCTTCGGTCTGACCACGGCCACCACCACCGAGATCGCCGGCATCCTCGAGCGGCCCCGCTCCTGCTACACCTGCAAGGGCCGGTACGTCGAGGTCGACGCGTTCTACCACAACCTGTGCCAGCCCTGCGCGGCGAAGAACCGGGCCCACCGGGACGCCCGGGCCGACCTCACCGGCAAGCGCGCGCTGCTCACCGGCGGCCGGGCCAAGATCGGGATGTACATCGCGCTGATGCTGCTGCGCGACGGCGCCCACACCACCATCACCACGCGCTTCCCCAACGACGCGATCCGCCGCTTCACCGCGATGCCGGACAGCGCCGACTGGATCCACCGCCTCAAGGTCGTCGGCATCGACCTGCGCGACCCGGCCCAGGTCCTGGCGCTCGCCGACGAGGTCGCCGCGGACGGCCCGCTGGACATCCTGATCAACAACGCCGCGCAGACCGTCCGGCGCCCGCCGGAGTCCTACCGCGAGCTGATCGCCGCCGAGTCCGCGCCGCTGCCGGCCGGCGAACTGCCGCAGTCCACCACCATCGGGCGGTTCGGCAGCGGCAGCGTCGACCTGCCCGCGCTCCCCCACCAGGCGGGCGAGGACGACCGGCGGATGGCCGCCGAGGACGTCACCTCGCTGGCCCTGGTCACCGGCTCGGCGACGCCCGACCGGATCGCGGCCGGCACCGCGATCGACGCCGGCGGCCTGGTGCCCGACCTCGCACCCACCAACAGCTGGGTGCAGACCGTCAGCGAGGTCGGCCCGATCGAGCTGCTGGAGGTGCAGCTCTGCAACTCCACCGCGCCGTTCATCCTGATCAGCCGGCTGCGTCCGGCGATGGCCGCCTCGGCCTCGCGCCGCAAGTACGTGGTCAACGTCTCCGCGATGGAGGGCGTGTTCCACCGCGGCTACAAGGGCGCCGGCCACCCGCACACCAACATGGCCAAGGCCGCGCTCAACATGCTCACCCGCACCAGCGCGCAGGAGATGTTCGAGGCCGACGGCATCCTGATGACCGCCGTCGACACCGGCTGGATCACCGACGAGCGGCCGCACCCGGACAAGATGCGTCTCGCCGACGAGGGCTTCCACGCCCCGCTCGACCTGGTCGACGGCGCCGCCCGGGTGTACGACCCGATCGTCCGCGGTGAGCAGGGCGAGGACCTGTACGGCTGCTTCCTCAAGGACTACGACCGCTCCAACTGGTGACCACCGAAGGAGAACGCGAGTTGACCCACGCACCGCTGCTCGGCGCCGGGATCATCGTGCCCACCGGCGACGGCCGGGTCCTGATCGGCCGTCGGACCACCGCCGGTGAACCGCCCACCTGGAGCCTTCCGGGCGGGAAGGTCGATCCGGGCGAGTCCTTCGAGGAGACCGCGGCGCGGGAGCTCGCCGAGGAGACCGGCATCGTGCTGGCCGCCGGGGAGATGCGGGTGCTCGCTCTGCTGCTCGACCACGAGCTCGGCCGGCCCCGGCTGACCGCCGCCGTGCTGGCGCCGCCGAGCCTGGCCGAGGCCGTCGTCACCGAGCCGCACGCCTGCGGCGGCTGGGAGCGCTTCCCGGTGGACGCCCTGCCGGAGCCGATGTTCTACCCGTCCGGGCTGGTGCTGGACAGCTGGCTGCCGGGCGCCGGCGTCACCCGCCGCCCGGGGACGCACGGCTACCCGGTCGGCTGACGGCGCGCCGCGGCCGTCCGGGCACGGGACGCGCCGGTGCCCCGGGACTCCCCTGTGGTCCCGGGGCACCGGCCGTCGCGGGGGCGTGGTCCGCCCACGGCGGGTCAGCCGTCGCGGGGACGACCCCGGCCGTGGCGGCCGTCAGCCGTTGCGGGCCGCCTCGGGCCCGGTGATCCGCTTCAGCAACGGCAGCGTCGAGGCGATGATCCCCAGCGAGGCGACCAGCCCGAAGGCCGTCAGCCCGTAGTAGACCGCGCCCGGCGACACCAGGTCGTACTCCATCTGCGACTTGAGGAACATGGCCGCCGCCGCGAAGCCCGTCCCGATGGCCACCCCCGACACCAGCAGCAGCGGCAGCGCGCTCTCCAGGCCGATCACCCGTTGCAGCAGCCCCAGCGGGGCTCCGGTCAGCCGCAGCATCGCGAACGGCCGGCGGCGGTCGGAGAGTCCGGCCACCACGCTGACCGCGAGGCTGCAGCCGGCGATCGGCAGGGTGGTCAGCAGCACCACGTCGGCCAGCTGGCGCCAACCGGCGAGCTCCTTCTGGAAGGCGGTGCCCCAGTCCTGGACCATCCGGGCCTGGAAGGTCGGATAGGCCCTGGTGAAGAGGGTGCGCAGCTGCTCCATCGCGGCGGACGAGCCGTCGGTGGTCGCGTAGATCATCTTCACCGGCAGCCCGGCGACCTCCTCCGCGGGGACCGGCACGGCCGGCCACTCCTGCTCCTCGGCCGCCGCGTGCAGGCTGACGAACTGGAACACCGGGACGGCCGCGACGCTCGCCCCGGGGGCGCAGTGGCCGAGCACCGGCACCTGCGCCAGCTCCGAGCAGAGCACCAGCGCCGGTGCGAAGCGGGGCGGGTCCGACGGGTCCCGGCCGACCCCGGTCGGGTTGGTGTGCGCCAGTGCGAGCCCGCGGAAGCCGGGGACGGCCCGGGCGTCCGCCAGCAGGCCGTCGGAGACCCGGTCGATCGCCTGCGGGTCCAGGATGTCCCGGGAGGTGTGGACGACCGAGGCGCGGGTCTTCGGATCGCCGCTCAGAGCGCCGCGGTTGTCGTTGATGGTGCCGATGATGCAGACCGTCGCCGTGGTGACGAACAGGGCCAGCACCAGGCCCGCCACCGAGCGGAACCCGGCCTTCGGGTCGTCCGCGAGCCGGCGCACCGCGATCAGCGCGGCCGGGCGGCTGGTGCGCCGGGCCACTGCCCGGGCGGCGGCCATGGTCAGCCACGGTCCGGCGACCACCAGCCCGAGCATCACCAGCAGGAAGCCGGTGAGGTAGGCGGCGGTCTGCCCGTTGGTGGTGGCCGGCCGGTGGCCCACGAAGACCCCGAGCTCGACCAGGCCGAGCGCCAGCGGGACGAGCCGCCAGGCCCGCGGCGGCTTCGGCGTCACCCGCCGGGAGACGCCCAGCGGCGAGATGGTGACCCGGCGCAGGGCGAGCCGGGCGGCCAGCGCCGCGGCGACGGGCACGCCCAGGGCCACCCCGAGGGCCTGCGGCGCGCCCAGCCCGAGGTCGCCGGCGAAGAAGCGGTCCCCCGTGAAGGGCACGGCGGCCACCAGCGGGCGCAGCGCGTAGGAGAGGCCGAAGCCGGCGGCGGTGCCGATCACCGAGGCCACCGTGGACTCGACCGCCGAGACCACCGAGATCTGCCCGGGGGTCGCGCCGACCAGCCGCATCGCGGCGAAGCGCTGCTCGCGGGTGGCGGCGGACAGCCGGGTCGCGGTGCCGATGAAGATCAGCACCGGGAAGATCAGCGCGCCCGCCACCGTGGAGAGGATCAGCGTCATCGCGTCGCCGCGCACGCCCTCGCCGTAGCAGTCGCTGTCGCACTCGGCGGGGACGCCGGTGGCGATGGTGGTGACCCGGGTGGCCCGCGGCGCGGCCGCGACCTCCTCGGCGGTGCGCCCGACGATGACCGTGAGGGTGTCCGGGGAGGGCAGTGCGGCGTCGCCCAGGACGCCGGCCGACCGGCCCGGGAGGCGGTCCGCGAGCTGGACGCCCGGGACGCCGCGGAGCAGCTTCGCCAGTGCGGGTGAGGCGTAGTACTCGCCGGGCGCCGGCAGCCGGTCCAGGCCGGGCGGGACGGGCGAGGTGGGCCCGGTGGCCGCGACGTCGACCTCGAAGATCCTCCGGCCCTGGTAGTAGTCGTCGTGGGCGTACCACCAGAGCGGGTCGACCGGGGCGGTGTCGGTGCGGCTCTTCGTCCCGGTGTTCATCCAGTGCTGGCGCTCGTTGGCCTTGCCGATCGCGTTGACGCCGGCGAGCGTGGACAGCAGCAGGCCGACGCCGATCGCCACGGCGGCCGCGATCATGACCAGGCGGGCGACGGCCTCGCGGCCGCCGCTGACGGCCAGGCGGAGCGAGAAGAGGATCACCGGACCACCGCGCCGGCGGAGATCGTCCGGGCCCGGCCGTCGCGCACGACGGCCTCGCGGTCGGCGTAGGAGGCGACCCGCGGCTCGTGGGTGACCAGGATGACGGTGGTGCCCTGCTCGCGGGCCGAGTCGACCATCAGCTCCATCACCTGCTCGCCGGTCAGCGAGTCCAGCGCGCCGGTCGGCTCGTCGGCGAACAGCACCTGCGGACGGGCCACCAGGCCGCGTGCCAGGGCGACGCGCTGGGCCTGACCGCCCGACAGCTCACCGGAGCGGCGTTGCTCCATGCCGTCCAGGCCGAGCCGGGCGAACCAGGGCCGGGCCTCGGCCAGCGCGGACGCCCGCCGCACTCCGTTCAGCAGCAGCGGCAGGGCGACGTTCTCCTCCGCCGTCAACTCCGGCACGAGCTGGCCGAACTGGAAGACGAAGCCGAACGCGTCCCGGCGCAGGGCGCTGCGTCGGGACTCGGGCATGGTGTCCAGGCGCTGCCCGTTGAAGTGCACCTCGCCCGCGTCCGGCACCAGGATGCCGGCCAGGCAGTGCAGTAAGGTCGACTTCCCCGAGCCGCTGGGGCCCATGACGGCGAGCACCTCGCCGGCCGCCACGGACAGGCTGGCCCCGCGCAGGGCGGGCGTCTCGCCGAAGGCGAGGGTGACGTCGCGGGCCTCGATCACGGCGGTCACGGGCGCACCGCCTCGGCGAGCGCGTCCAGGCGGGCGGCGGTGAGGTCGATCCAGCGCAGGTCCGCCTCAAGGTGGAACAGCCCGTGGTCGGCGAGCAGCGCGTCCACCAGGGCGCCGCTGCGGCGCAGTTCGGTGAGTTCGCGCATCCGGCGCAGGTGGGCGGCGCGCTGGGTGTCCAGGTACTCCTCGGCATCGCGGCCCAGCATCAGGGCCAGCACCACCTTGGTGAACAGCGTGCTCTGCAGGGTGGGTTCGGGTGCGACCGGGTCCTTGAGCCAGGTCTCGAACTCCGTCACCCCCGCCTCGGTGATCACGTAGCGCTTGCGCTCGGGCCCGTCGCCGGGCTCGGCCTCGCCGGCCACCACCTTGCCGTCCCGGGCCAGCCGGCCGAGGGTCGCGTACACCTGACCGTACGGCAGGGGCTTCCCCCGCCCGAAGAACTCGTCGTAGTCGCGCTTGAGGTCGTAGCCGTGGCTCGGCTCTCGCTCCAGCAGCCCCAACAGGGTCAAAGGAACACTCATGGGGAGACCATACCCCAGGCGTATACTCCGAGTGTATAGCTGGCGAGAATACGCCCATGAGCTGCGGAAACACCGAGGAGAGGGTGCGGGCGGGCAGGAGGCGGCCCCACGTCCGACCCCTGCACCGCACCCGGCCCGGCACCCCCACGGTCGACCGGACCCGGCCGCGCCCCGGCACGAGGGGGCGGCCGGACCAAGCCTGCCCCGGACGCGCACCGGCTGCCGAGGGCCGAACGTCCCGGATGCGGGCGGCCCTCGACCGCTCCGGTGGTCCCGGCCCGTCCGGCGCGGGCCCGGGCCGGTGGTCCCGATGGTCCCGGTGGTACGAGCCCGCACGACTCTTGTGCCCGGGCGTCCACCGGGGGAGATTGGGTGAAGAACTCCGGCGGGCGCCACCGCCGTTCCGCCCCGACGCCACTGAGGAGCCGTCACCGTGCCCGACTCACCGCGCCCGGCCCGGCCCGCCTCGCCCCTGCGGCGAACCGGCCGCCGGCTGCGGTGGGCCCTCGGCGCCGGAACCGACCCCCTGCTCCGGCCCGTCGACCGGGCCCGCTCCCGCGCCTGGCTGGCCGCCCTCCTCGGGGCGCTGCTCGCCCTGGCGCTGACCGCCGGCGGCGCCCTGGTCGGCTACCGGACCGCCGTTCCCCGGGCCGACGCCGACCGCGGGCTGCTGCGCGTCGTGGACGCCGTCGTGCTGAGCGTCCCCGAGGACCACCGCGCCGTCTCCGGCAGCCGCTTCGGCGGCAGGCACCACGACCGCGTCGACGTCGAGGCCCGCTGGACGTCCCCCGACGGCGTCCCGCACACCGGGACCGTCCAGGCGCCGCGCGCGACCACCGCCGGGTCGGTGCTGCCCGTCTGGGTCGACCGGGCCGGGGAGCCGACCGGGCCCCCGCTCGACCACACCGCGATCGCCGTCTCGGCCGCCTGCACCAGCCTCGGCGCCCTGCTCGCCCTGCTGGCCCTGCTCGTCCTCGCCCTGCGGCTGCGCCTGCACACGCTGGAGCGCCGCACCGACGAGGCCTGGAGCCGCGACTGGGCCCGCCTCGAACCCCTCTGGAGCGGCCGCGCCGGCCACCGCCAGGACGACTGACCCGACGCCATGACTCGGCCCGACCTGGCCCGAACTGCCCTGATGCGGCCCGGGCCGGCGCCTCAGAGCGGGTCGGTCCAGCCGGGCGGCGCGGCGTGCGGCCGGGCGGCCCGGTGGGTGAGCGCGGCGACCAGGACGAGGAGGGCCACCGCCAGGGCCAGCGCGGCGGGGACGTCGGTGTGCAGGACGAGCACGGCGCCGAGCAGCGCACCGGCGAACATCCAGGCCGCGGAGGCCAGCCGGCGCGGCCCGGTGCGGTCGGCGGCGAGGGCGGTGATGGTCATGGTGAGCACCGTGGTGGTCAGGTCCGGCACCTTGAGCGAGCGCACCACCGCGTTCTGCCCGCCCATCGCGAAGCCGAGCAGGCCGATCAGGGTGTAGCGGACCGGGTCGGAGCCGTGCCCGGCGACGGCCGCCAGGACGGTGCCCGCCGCGACGAGCACCGCCTGCGCGGTGACCGCCGTGCTCAGTAGGTGCCCGCGGTGGCCGGGCAGCCGCTCCGCGAGGCGGCCGCCGGCCAGCGCGCCCAGCAGGAAGGCGCCGAGGGCGGCCAGCGAGGCGGTGGCGGAGAGTCCGGGGGCGCCGGCCAGGGCGAAGCCGAGGAAGACCACGTTGCCGGTCATGTTGGCGACGAAGACGTGCCCGAGTTCGAGGTAGCTGACCGCGTCCACCACGCCGGTGACGAGGGTGAGCACCAGCAGCATCGGCACGAGCGGTCCGTGCCTGGGGTCGGGTGTGGGCATCGG
Organism: Kitasatospora sp. NPDC051702; assembly: GCF_040681575.1. NCBI lineage: Bacteria > Bacillati > Actinomycetota > Actinomycetes > Kitasatosporales > Streptomycetaceae > Kitasatospora > Kitasatospora sp. NPDC051702. The sequence continues at coordinate 198,754 of NZ_JBFAZB010000002.1, read as the reverse complement.
ACCTCCCGGTGTCGGTGCTGGGTCGTTGGCGTGACGGTACCTCCGCTCCGCGGGCCGTCCCGGTCGCCGGGCTCGTGCTAGGGCGCGTCTTTCGGATCACGTCGGATCAGCGGGCGTCGTTGGGGTGCGTGCATCGGCGGCGCCGAGGAGGGAGTCCATGCGGAGCATCGGCGACTGACGAGAAGCCGGCGTGGGGGTACCCCCGGCCGAAGGCTGGGGGAGTGCGTGCCCCGGCGGCGACCGCCTGGCGTGATCCGAAAGACGCGCCCTAGGCGAGCGCCGGGCGGTCCGGGTCGTCGGGCTCCTCCTCCAGGTGCCAGTGCAGGTCACGGACGCCGGGTTCGAGGGAGAGCCGGCTGACGACCTGTTCGAGGGCGGGGGCGACCTGTCCGGTGACGGCGACGGTGGCGCGCAGACTGGTGGCCTCCCCGTGGTCGGCGCGCCGGGCGCGCAGACCGGTGGGGGCGAGGCCGGAGGCGGCCAGGGCCTGCAGCAGCAGGGCGCGGATGTGGGTCTCCGAGGTGCGCTCGCACTCCACGTGGACGGTGGCCCGGTTGGTGGAGTCCGGGTCGCTGCCGGACTGCGGCGCCCGGTCGAGCAGCCGCCCGGCCGGGCGCAGGACGAGGTGGACGGCGAGCACGGCCAGGGTGCCGAGGACGGCCAGTTCGAGCTTGCCGGCCGCGGCGAGCACCCCGACGGCCGCCGAACACCACAGGGTGGCCGCCGTGTTGAGGCCACGGACGCCGGCTCCGTCGCGCAGGATGACGCCGCCGCCGAGGAACCCGATGCCCGAGACGACGTAGGAGGCGACCCGGGTGGGGCTGCCGACGTCGACGACGGCCTCGCTGTACAGGACGAACAGGGTCGCCCCGGCGGCGACCAGGGCGTTGGTGCGCAGGCCGGCCATCCGGGCCCGCCACTGGCGTTCGATGCCGATCAGCGCGCCGCAGGCGATACCGGTGGCGAGCCGGACCAGGAAGTCGACGGTGGTCAGGGTGTGCACGACGGCACCTCCTTCGCTCGGGGGCGGACGGGCCGCGGGCTGCTGCCCGCCCGCCGGGGCGGTCTGGACTCAGTGACCCAGGGCGGTCTGGACGATCTTGATGATGACCATCACCATCGCCAGCAGCAGGTAGGCGCGCAGGGCGCCCATGCCGACCTTGCGGGTGGTGGACATCACCGGCTTCGCCAGGGTGTCCAGCGGCGGCATCCGCCACTCGCCCCTGGCCTCCGGCCCCGGGCGCCCCCGGCCGCCGGTGCGCTCGGCCGGGCCCTCCGCGCCGGCCGGGCGGCCCGCGGCGAAGGCGTACCCGGCGACGAGGACGCCCGCCACGCCGCAGCCCGTCATGATCCACAGGATCGCCCGCGAGCTGATGCCCGGCCAGACCACGGAGGCGGTGAGGATCAGCGACAGCATCACCAGGACGCCCACCACGGCCGAGGTGAAGGCGTTCGTCCGCGGCCCGTTGACCCAGGGGCCGAGCACCTCGCGGTCGTTGCAGAGCAGCAGCAGGAACACGGTGGCGGAGGGCAGCAGGACGCCGGCCAGCACCTGGACGAACTGGGTCATCAGGCCCTGGGTGTACTCGGTGGACAGCAGGGTGATCGCGGCGGCCACGGTGACCAGCCCGGCGTAGATGCCGTAGAAGCCCTTGGCGCCCTTGACGCCCCGGTGCAGCGAGTGCCGGATCCCGAAGACGTCGCCGATGGCGTAGGCGGTGGAGAGCGAGACGGCGAAGGCGCCGATGATCGAGGCGTCCAGCAGCGCGACGGCGAACAGCACGCCCGCCAGGTGGCCGGCCCTGGCCTCGATGCCGCGCGCCACCGCACCGGCGTCGGAGAACCCGCCCGCGCCGTCGGTGCCCGCGAAGGCCGCGGCGGTGATGCCGATCATCGCGGCGGCGCCGACGATCACGACGACGATCCCGATCCACAGGTCGACCTTCTCGTACGTCATGAACCGCGGGGTGATCCGCTTGTCGATGACGTACGACTGCTGGAAGAACAGCTGCCAGGGGGCCACGGTGGTGCCGACGATGGAGATGATGACCAGCATCACGGCCGCGAGCTGTCCCGAACCCCCGGGCATGCCCGGCACCGTGAGGTCGTGCGCCATCTGTGAGGTCTTCGGGTGGACCAGGAAGTAGACCGGCACCAGCAGCAGCGAGCCCGCGCACAGGGTGACGGCGACCCGCTCGAAGCGCTGGAAGGAGCCGGTGAAGGCCGAGGCGATGATGACGGCGGCGGCCAGCACCACCGAGGCCGCCTTCGGCAGACCGAGGTAGCCCGCCGCGAGGGTGACGCCGATGAACTCGGTGACCAGGGTCAGCGCGTTCAGCAGGAAGAGGTCGATGACGCTGAAGGCGCCCCAGAACCTCCCGAAGCGCTCCAGGATCAGCCGGGCGTGGCCGACCCCGGTGACGGCGCCGAGCCGCAGCACCATCTCCTGGTTGACGTACAGCACGGGGACCAGCAGCAGCAGCGTCCACAGCAGCTGGGTGCCGTAGTTCTGGCCGGCCTGCCCGTAGGTGGAGAAGGCGCCCGCGTCGTTGTCGCCGACCATCACGATCAGGCCGGGGCCGATGACGGCGAGCAGCGTCCTGAAGCGGGCGGAGAGCGCGTGGCGCGGGGTGGTGTCGTCGAGTCGGATGGTGCCGAGCGCGCCCTTGATGTCGCCGGTGTGGGCGTCGTCGAGCACGGCGGTGCGGGCGGTGGGGACGGTCGGGTCGAGCATCGTGTCGGTCATGACGGGTCCTCCCTGCCCCCTGCGCGGGGGCGGGCCGGGGCATGCGGCGGGGCCCCTGCGGGCACGGCACCGGACCGCACGGCGGCGCTGAGCGGCGGCGGCCGTGCGGGCATGACGGTGCGTCCGATCGCCTGCGTCAGGGCGCGGTCGGGCGCCTGACGAAACGTCAGAGGTGGTGTGCGACAGGGGGGTCGGTCAGCGCGTGCCGGAGGTGATCGAGAGCATGCGGGGGTGGGGGCGACTATGGCCCGGACTACTGCAGTCCATGTCTCTCGCCTCCTCCCGGCCGGGGGCGCACCGTACGTGCGCCGCATCGCGACACGGCAAGGAGCGGACCGGCGCCCGCGACGGGACCGGCACACCCCAACTCGTCAGAGCTTTGGCACTCCACGGCGTGTCCGGCCCGGCGGGTCGGAAGCCACTTGGGGTCAACCCTTAACTCGGGAAGACCTGTCCTGAACCTGGGCGTCTCTCGACGTCGTCGGGTCAGTGGCCTGTGTCCGTGAAGACGCCTCACCGAACGAGGTGCCTTGCAAACCTCGGCAAGCATAGCCCCTCTTCAGCGGCCCGGGGGCGGTTCCGGGGCCGAACTTTTACACCTTTGTAGAACCTTGACCGACCCGGACCGCCTACACGCTCGCGTCTCCGGCATATATAGTTCAGCGACATATTCCGCTGAACAGCGCACGAGGGGGAAGTGTGTCCCACACCGATCCGAACAGTCCCGCGCCGGTCCTGCACCTGGCCGACGTCACCCGGGTGCACGGCCGCGGCGCGGCCGAGGTGCACGCCCTCAGGGGCGTCGAACTCGCCGTCCGACCCGGCGAGTTCGTCGCCGTCATGGGCCCGTCCGGCTCCGGCAAGTCGACCCTGCTCACCCTGGCCGGCGGCCTGGACGCCCCCAGCAGCGGCCAGGTGGTCGTCGAAGGGGTCACCCTCGGCACCCTCGGCCGGCGCCGACTCGCCGACCTGCGGCGGCGTTCCATCGGGTACGTCTTCCAGGACTACAACCTGATCCCGGCGCTCACCGCCGCCGAGAACATCTCGCTGCCCCGCGAACTCGACGGCCTCTCCGCCCGCGCCGCCCGCCGCGAGGCGCACGCCGCCCTGGAGGAGCTCGGCATCCCCGAGCTCGCCGACCGCTTCCCCGACGACATGTCCGGCGGCCAGCAGCAGCGCGTCGCCATCGCCCGCGCCCTGATCGGCGACCGCCGCCTCGTCCTCGCCGACGAACCCACCGGCGCCCTCGACTCCACCACCGGCGAGGCCGTCCTCGCCGTGCTGCGCGCCCGCTGCGACGCCGGCGCCGCCGCCATGATGGTCACCCACGAAGCGGGCTACGCCGGCTGGGCCGACCGCGTCGTCCACCTCCGGGACGGCGCGGTCGAGGCCACGACCACCGTGCGCGGCTCCGACGTCCGGCCACTGGTCGGCCGCGAGGTCCGGGGAGCGGCCCGATGAGGCTCGGCGCGTGGCGGGTCACGCTGCGCATCGCCCGCCGCGACGCCGTCCGCGCCAAGGGCCGCAGCGCCCTGATCGCGGCCATGATCGCGCTGCCCGTCCTCGGCGTCACCGGCGCCGACGTCGTCCACCGCAGCGGACAGCTCAGCCCGGCCGAACGGGTCGAGCGGGTGGTGGGCGGCGCGGACGCCCTGGTCACCGCCCACTCCCCCGGCCGCACCGTCGAACAGGCCCCGATCGCCGAGGACGGCAGCCTCGCCGTCGGACCCCGCGAGGGCGCGGCACCGACCGCCGAACAGCAGAGGGCCGCCACCACCGGCCCGCTGGCCCTGGCCACCGCCCTGCTGCCGCCCGGCAGCACCCTCACCCCCGCGCGCTCCGGCCCGGAGACCGGGGCGACCTCGCCGGAGGGACTGGTCCGCACCCTCCTCGCCGAAGCCGACCTCAGCGACCCGATCTGGCACGGCCGGCTCGACCTGACCGGCGGCCGCGCCCCGAGCGCACCGGGCGAGGTCGCCGCCACCCGGGCCTTCCTGGACCGCGCAGGCCTCGCGACCGGCGCCACCACCACCCTCCAGGGGCTGCCCGGCACGACCCTCACCATCACCGGCGTCGTCGAGCACCCGGGCGACCTCGGCCGCGTCGAACTCGTCGCCCTCCCCGGCGGGTTGATCGACCAGCTGGCCGCCGCCGCACCGCCCGCGCAACCCACCGGGGCGGCCGCCGGAGCACCGGGGGGCGACCGGCGGGACGCCGGGCCCGGCGCCTGGCTGGTCCGCCTCCCGGCCGGGGCCCGCCTCGACTGGGCGAAGGTGCAGGAGTTCAACGCCCACGGCCTCACCCTCACCGCCCGCTCGGTCGCGCTCGACCCGCCGCCGCGCGGCGCCGTCCCCTACTACCGGGACGCGTACCGCACCGCCGACGCCGCGGCCGGCAACACCACCAAGGTCGTGGTGGCCACCGTCACCGGCATGGGACTGCTCGAAGTCGCCCTGCTCGCCGGGCCCGCCTTCGCGGTCGGCGCCCGCCGCGCCCGCCGTCAGCTCGCCCTGCTCGGCGCCGCCGGCGGCCGGCGGTCGCACGTCGGCGCGGTGGTGCTCGGCGGCGGCCTCGTCCTCGGACTGGTCGGCGCGGCGGTCGGCGTGGCCGCCGGCATCGGACTGGTCGCCGCGCTCCGCCCGTGGATCGAGCGGATCGGGGGCTCCCGCTTCGGACACTTCGCGGCGCCGCCGCTGGACCTGCTCGCCATCGCCGGGATCGGGCTCGCCACCGCCCTCCTCGCCGCCGCGCTGCCCGCCCTCCAGGCCTCCCGCCGAAGCATCACCGCCGGACTCGCCGACCGCGACACCGTGCGCCCCCCGAATCGCCGGGTCACCGTCCTCGGCCTGCTGATGCTCGCCGCCGGAGCGGCCCTGGCGCTCTACGGCGCCGCCTCGGTGCCGCGCGGCCTGCCCGTGGTCAGCACCTACGACACCCGCACGCTCACCGTGCTGGCGGGCTCCGTCACGGCCGAACTCGGCCTGCTCGCCTGCACGCCGGTGCTGGTCGCGCTGGTCGGCCGGGCCGCCCGGCGGATGCCGCTCACCGCCCGGCTCGCCCTGCGCGACTCGGCCCGGCACCGCTCGCGCACCGCCCCGGCGATCGCCGCGGTGATGGCCGCCGTGGCCGGCTCCGTCGCCATCGGCGTCTACACCACCAGCACCGACGCCGAGAACCGGCGCGACTACCGGCCGCAGGCCCCGTACGGCGCCGTCCAGCTGAGCTCCGTCGCCGACGGCGACCAGCTCGCCCGGCTGCGCTCCGAGACGGAACGCGAACTGACCGGGCTGGGCGCGCGCGCCGACCTCGCCGACGCGATCTACCGGTTCTGCCCGAACTGCTCCAGCCTCGTCCAGCTCAAGGACACCGGGCAGCAGCGCACGCCCACCGGCCCGCCGCGGCTGGCCGCCGGCGACGCCACCGTGCTGCGCGCCCGCTTCGGCGTCCACGACCCGGCCGCCGAACGGGCCCTCGCCGCCGGCCGGGTCCTCGTCTTCGCGCCCGAGCTGCTGGCCGGCGACGGCAAGGCCGTGCTCGAGCTGCGCGGAGGCGGCGGCGCCCCGCTCAAGCCCGGCGAGATCCCCAAGCCGGACCTCCAGGAGGTCACCGTCGACGCCACCCTCGTCGACGCCCCGGACGCCGCCCGCTACGGCCAGGCCCTGGTGCTCCCCTCCGCGCTGCCCGCCCTCGGACTCGACGCCCGACCGACCGGCTCGCTCTGGCTGCCCGCCACCCCGCCGGACCGCAAGGCGCAGCAGCGCGCCGAGGCCGCCGCGATCCGCCTGGACCGCGCCGCCCAGCTGGACGTGGAACGCGGCTACCAGCCGAAGGGTGACGCCCAGACCCTCGCGCTCGGCGGCTTCGCCGCCCTGGTCGTCCTCGGCGCCGCCGGGATCGCCACCGGCCTGGCCGCCGCCGACTCCCGGCAGGACCAGGCCACCCTGGCCGCCGTCGGCGCACCGCCCGGCATCCGGCGGACCCTGGCCGGCCTGCAGTGCGCCCTGATCGCCCTGCTGGGGGCGCTGCTCGGGGCGGTCAACGGCTTCGTCCCGGCGGTGGGGCTGCTGAAGTCCCGGGCGAGCGGCGTCGGCGCCAAGCCTGCGCTGATCACCGCGCCGTGGGGGCAGCTGCTGCTGATCACCCTGGTGCTGCCGGTGCTGGCCGGGCTGCTCGCGGCGCTGCTCACCCGGTCGCGGGTCCGGCTGGGCCGGCGGCTCTCCTGACCGGCCGCTGAACGGCCGGCCGTCCCCTCCGGTCCGTCCCCGCGCGCCCGTCCCCGTCCGCCGGGGGCGGGCGCGCGCCGCTGCCGTGCGCCGGAGTCGGCGGGCGCCCCGCACCGGGCGCCCGTACCATGGGCGGGTTCGGCGGGCGGAAGGCGTCCGCGGGTGACGAGGGAGGGCTCGGCGGTGCTGCGCGGGTTCGGCGATCTGGAGGCCGAGATCATGGACCGGCTGTGGTCCTGGGGCCGGCCGGCCACCGTGCGCGAGGTCGTGGACGACCTGCAGCGGCAGCGCCCCGTCGCGTACACCACCGTCACCACGGTGGCCGACATCCTGCACACCAAGGGCTGGCTGCGCCGGGACAAGGTCGGCCGGGCCTGGGTGTACGAGCCGGCCTGCACCCGGGAGGCGTACACCGCGCAGCTGATGCACCAGGCCCTGGAGACCACCCCGGACCGGGCCGGCGCACTGCTGCACTTCGTCGAGGGGATCAGCGGTGACGAGGCCTCCGCCCTGCTGGCGGCGCTGGAGCAGGTGAAGGACCGGGGCACCGCGTGACCCTGGCGCTGCTCGGCCTCCACCTGGCCGTGACCGGGGCCCTGCTGCCCCGGTGGCTCACCCGTTCCGCCCGGCTCCAGGCGCGGCTCCAGACCCGGCCGACCGCCGCGGCGGCGCTCTGGCTGGCGCTGATGGCCTCGTTCCTGGTCGCGCTGCTGCTCGCGGCGCACCACACGGTGGAGCCGTTCGCCCGCGAGCCGGCCGGTCTGGTCGGCCTCTTCCCGCACACCGAGCCGACCGGGCCCGTCCTCCCGCACACCCACGACTGGTGGCTGCTGGCCGCCGCCGGGGCCGTGCCCGGCACGGTGGTGGCGGCCGTCGGGGTGCGCGCCGGGCGGGTGCGGCGGCGGCACCGGGCGCTGCTGGACGTGGTCGCCGTCCGGGACGGGCGCTGGGACGCCCTGGTGCTGGAGCACGCCCGGCCCACCGTCTACTGCCTGCCGGGCCGCCGCTCCCGCGTGGTGCTGTCCCGCGGGGCGCTGCGCCTGCTCGACGAGCGGCAGCTGGCGGCGGCCGTGGCCCACGAGCACGGCCACCTCCGGGGCCGCCACCACCTGTTCCGGCTGCCGGCCGACACCTTCGCGCTGCTGTTCGGCCGGCTGCCGCTGGCCCGGCTCGGGCGGGCGCAGGTGGCGCTGCTGCTGGAGATGGCGGCCGACGACGCGGCGCTGGCGCGGGCGTCCCGCACCGAACTGGCCTCCGCGCTCTGCGTCCTGGCCACGTCCGCCGGGCCCCCGGAGGCCGCGCTGGCGGTGGCCTCCACCGGCGTCCTGGCCCGGGTCCAGCGGCTGGCCCGGCCCGGCCCGGCCCACCGGCGCGACCGGCTCGCCTGGCGCACCGCCGTGCTGGCGGCCCCGCTGCTGCCCTACCTGCTGGCCTGCGCGCCGCATCCGTAGGAACCGACGGGCCCGACGTCCGACGGGCTTCGGGGTCCGACGGGCTTCGGGGCCCGACGGGCCTTGGGGACGCGCGGTGTCCCGGCCCGGCGGGACCCGCCGGGCCGGCTACGGCCGGACGGCGCCCATGTACGGCATCGCGGAGATCGGCAGCACCTCGATGTTCTTGCCGGTGCGCGGGGCGTGGATCATCTTGCCGTCGCCGATGTACAGGCCGACGTGGTGCAGGTCGTTGTAGAAGAAGACCAGGTCGCCGGGCTGGAGGTTGGCGCGGTCGACGTGCGGGCCGTCGTTCCACTGCGCCTGGGACGTCCGGGAGATCGTCACGCCCGCCGCGCGGTAGGCGGAGCTGGTGAGCCCGGAGCAGTCGAAGCTGGCGGGGCCGCTCTTGGCCCAGCCGTACGGCTTGCCGAGCTGGGCGGAGGCGAACTGGACGATGGCGGCGGCCCGGCCGCCGGCTGGCGGCGCCGGGGCGTTCATGTCGGGGCGCTCGGCGGAGCGGGAGGCGCGGTCGGTGGCGGCCGCCCGCTGGGCCTCGGCCTTGGCCTTCTCGGCGGACTGCTGGGCGTTGATCTTGGCGCGGTCCTCGGCGCCGAGCTTGTTGAGCATCGCCTGGGCCGCGGCCAGCTTGGTCTGAATGTCCTTCTTCTGCTCGGCCAGCTGGGCGCCGACCGAGTCGAGCGCGGCGAGGGTGGCGGTGGCCTCGGCGCGGTCCTGGTCGAGCTTGCGCTGCTCGCCCTGGGCCTGCTTCAGCAGGTCGGCCTGGGAGCCGGCGACCTGGTTCTGCACCGCGGCCCGTTCCAGGTACCCCGCCGGGTCCGAGTCGAGCATCAGCTGGAAGGACGGGTCCATGCCGTTGCTGCGGTACTGGTCGGCGGCCACCGCGCCGAGCCGGGTGCGCAGTTCGTTCATCGCCTCCTGCCCGCGGGCCACCTTCTCCTGGATCCGGTTGGCCTCGCCCTGGAGCTTCTGCTGCTTCTCCTGGAAGCCGTTGTGGCGCTCGATGGCCTGCTCGGCCTCCTCGTTGAGCTGCTCCACCTGCTCCTTGACGGAGGCGAGGCTGGGGGTGGGCTCGGCGTTGGCGGTGCCGGCGCCGAACACCGCGCCGCCGGCCACGGCCGTCGTGAGGACCGCCAGGCGTGCCCGGCTCGGAGGGCTGGGCTTGCGGCGCTTTCCCATGGGCGATGGGCTCCTTCAGGGGGGTCAGGGCGCGGCCCCGGCAGCGGCCGGAGCAGGGTGAAGGACGGGCGGGGGCGCACGGGGGCGCACGGGGGAGGAGCTCCCCACCCACCTTCTTCGAAGTAACTTAATAGATGACCCGCGGGGTTCCGCAATCCCCCTTCCGCGACCCCCGCCCCCGACCCCCTCCCACGACCCGCGACACCACCTCTGACCTCGGGTGCCACCCGCTACGGCACTCCCCGCCGCCCGGAGTGCTAACGGTCCGCTAAATCGAGGGAAAGGTCACACGGGTCGCCCCTCCTGCGTGCCTGCGAACGAGCGCTAACCTGCGGACATGAAGGTCCCGCCCGAAGGGCTCCCCCTCGCCGCCGAGTTCCCGGCCGCGCACCGTGAGCAGTGGCAGCAGCTCGTCGAGGGCGTGCTGCGCAAGTCCGGCGCACAGCCCGCGGACGGCCCCGCCGCCGAGCAGGCGCTCACCACCGAGCTCCCGGACGGGCTGCGCGCCCGGCCGCTGTACACCGCCGACGACACCTCCGCCGAGCCCGGCTACCCGGGCTTCGCGCCCTTCGTGCGCGGCGGCCGGCCGCAGGGCTCCGCCGTCTCCGGCTGGGACGTCCGCCAGCGGCACGCCGACCCGGACCGCACCCGCACCAACGAGGCCGTCCTCGCCGACCTCGAGAACGGCGTCGGCTCGCTCTGGCTGGAGATCGGCGGCGACGCCCTCCCGGTCACCGCCCTGCCCGAGGCGCTCACCGGCGTGTACCTGGACCTGGCCGCCGTCGTCCTCGACGCCGGACCCGAATTCACCGCCGCCGCCGAGCAGTTGTTCACCCTGTACCAGGAGCGCGAGGTCTCCCCCGGCGCCGCCACCGGCAACCTCGGCGCCGACCCGCTCGGCCTCCAGGCCCGCACCGGCGACACCGGGCGCACCGCCGCGCTGCTCGCCGAGGCCACCGCCCTCGCCACCCGCTGCGCCGCCGACCACCCCGGCCTGCGGGCGCTGACCGTCGACGCCCTGCCCTACCACGAGGCCGGCGCCTCCCCCGCGCAGGAGCTCGGCTGCGCCCTCGCCACCGGCGTCGCCTACCTGCGCGCGCTCACCGCCGCCGGGCTGTCCGTCGACGCGGCGCTCGGCCAGCTGGAGTTCCGCTACGCCGCCGACGCCGACCAGTTCCTCACCATCGCCAAGTTCCGCGCCGCGCGCCGCCTCTGGGCCCGCGTCGCCGAGGTGTCCGGCGCCTCCCCCGAGGCCTCCGCGCAGCGCCAGCACGCCGTCACCTCCCGGGTGATGATGACCGCCCGCGACCCGTGGGTGAACATGCTGCGCACCACCGTCGCCTGCCTCGCCGCCGGCGTCGGCGGCGCCGACGCCGTCACCGTGCTGCCCTTCGACAGCGCCCTCGGACTGCCGGACGCCTTCGCCCGCAGGATCGCTCGCAACACCCAGTCGATCCTGCTGGAGGAGTCCCACCTGGCCCGGGTGATCGACCCGGCCGGCGGCTCCTGGTACGTCGAACAGCTCGGCGAGGAGCTCGCCCGGGCCGCCTGGGCCTGGTTCCAGGAGATCGAGCAGGCCGGCGGCCAGCAGGCCGCGCTCGGCTCCGGCCTGGTCGGCGAGCGGATCGCCGCGACCTGGGCGCAGCGCTCCGTCAAGCTCGCCAAGCGGCGCGAACCCGTCACCGGCGTCAGCGAGTTCCCCCACCTCGACGAGCAGCCGCTGGTCCGCCGCCCGGCCCCGGCCGCCCCCGGCGGCGGCTTGCCGCAGGTGCGCCGCGCCGAGGCCTACGAGGCCCTGCGGGACCGCTCCGACGCCCACCTCGCCGCCACCGGCACCCGGCCCGCGCTGTTCCTCGCCTCCATCGGCACCGCCGCCGCCCACACCGCGCGCACCACCTTCGCCGCCAACCTGTTCCAGGCCGGCGGCATCGCGACCACCGCCGCCGAGGGCGTCGACCCGGCCGCCCTCGCCGCGGCCTTCACCGCCTCCGGCGCCACCGTCGCCTGCCTCTGCTCCAGCGACGCGCTGTACGGCGAACACGCCGAGGCCGTCGCGGCCGCCCTCAGGGAGGCGGGCGCCCGCAGGGTGCTGCTGGCCGGCCGGCCCGGCACCGCCCCCGCCGGCGTCGACGACTTCGTCTTCGCGGGCGGCGACGCCGTCGCCACGCTGACCGGACTGCTGAACGAGATCACCGACGAGAGCAAGGTGGCGTGATGATCCCCGACTTCACCGGAATCGGGCTGGACGGCGACACCGCCCCGGACGTCACCGACGAGCAGTGGCAGGCCGCCTGGCGGCAGTCCACCGGCAAGGACGTCGACGAGCTCACCTGGGACACCCCCGAGGGCATCGGCGTCAAGCCGCTCTACACCCCGGCCGACCTCGACGGGCTCGACTTCCTGCAGACCTACCCGGGCGTCGCCCCGTACCTGCGCGGGCCCTACCCGACCATGTACGTCAACCAGCCGTGGACCGTCCGCCAGTACGCCGGCTTCTCCACCGCCGAGGAGTCCAACGCCTTCTACCGCCGCAACCTCGCGGCCGGCCAGAAGGGCCTCTCCGTCGCCTTCGACCTGCCGACCCACCGCGGCTACGACAGCGACCACCCGCGCGTCACCGGCGACGTCGGCATGGCGGGCGTCGCCATCGACTCCATCTACGACATGCGCCAGCTCTTCGACGGCATCCCGCTCGACCGGATGTCGGTGTCGATGACCATGAACGGCGCCGTGCTGCCCGTTCTCGCGCTGTACATCGTGGCCGCCGAGGAACAGGGCGTACCGCCCGAGAAGCTGGCCGGGACCATCCAGAACGACATCCTCAAGGAGTTCATGGTCCGCAACACCTACATCTACCCGCCGCAGCCGTCGATGCGGATCATCTCGGACATCTTCGCGTACACCTCGCAGAAGATGCCCCGGTACAACTCGATCTCCATCTCCGGCTACCACATCCAGGAGGCCGGGGCCACCGCCGACCTGGAGCTCGCCTACACCCTGGCCGACGGCGTCGAGTACCTGCGCGCCGGCCTGGACGTCGGCCTGGACGTGGACGCCTTCGCGCCGCGGCTGTCGTTCTTCTGGGCGATCGGCATGAACTTCTTCATGGAGGTCGCCAAGCTCCGCGCGGCCCGGCTGCTCTGGGCCAAGCTGGTCAAGCAGTTCGACCCCAAGAACGCCAAGTCGCTGTCCCTGCGCACCCACTCGCAGACCTCCGGCTGGTCGCTCACCGCCCAGGACGTGTTCAACAACGTCACCCGCACCTGCGTCGAGGCGATGGCCGCGACCCAGGGGCACACCCAGTCACTGCACACCAACGCCCTCGACGAGGCGCTCGCGCTGCCCACCGACTTCTCCGCCCGCATCGCGCGCAACACCCAGCTGCTGCTCCAGCAGGAGTCCGGCACCTGCCGCGTCATCGACCCGTGGGGCGGCTCCGCGTACGTCGAGAAGCTCACCCACGACCTGGCCCGCCGGGCCTGGGAGCACATCCAGGAGGTCGAGGCCGCCGGCGGCATGGCCAAGGCCATCGACGCGGGCATCCCCAAGCTCCGCGTCGAGGAGGCCGCCGCCCGCACCCAGGCCCGCATCGACTCCGGCCGCCAGCCCGTCATCGGCGTCAACAAGTACCGGGTCGACAGCGACGAGCAGATCGAGGTCCTCAAGGTCGACAACTCCTCGGTGCGCGCCCGCCAGATCGAGAAGCTGCGGCGGCTCCGCGAGGAACGCGACGAGGCCGCCACCCAGGACGCGCTGCGCGCCCTGACCCGCGCCGCCGAGGCCGGCCCGCAGCGCGGCGGCTCCCTCGACGGCAACCTGCTGCACCTGGCCGTCAACGCCGCCCGCGCCAAGGCCACCGTCGGCGAGATCTCCGACGCCCTCGAGAAGGTGTACGGCCGCCACTCCGGCCAGATCCGTACCATCTCCGGTGTGTACCGAGACGAAGCCGGCCCCTCCGCCCCCCTCCAGCGCACCCGCGACCTCGTCGAGCGGTTCGAGCGCGCCGAGGGCCGCCGCCCGCGCATCCTGGTCGCAAAGATGGGCCAGGACGGGCACGACCGCGGTCAGAAGGTCATCGCCACCGCCTTCGCCGACCTCGGCTTCACCGTCGACGTCGGCCCGCTGTTCCAGACCCCGGACGAGGTCGCCCGCCAGGCCGTCGAGGCCGACGTCCACATCGTCGGCGTCTCCTCGCTGGCCGCCGGGCACCTCACCCTCGTCCCCGCGCTGCGCACCGCGCTCGCCGAGGCCGGCCGGGAGGACATCACCATCGTCGTCGGCGGGGTCATCCCCCCGCAGGACTTCGACGCGCTGTACGAGGCCGGCGCGGCGGCCGTCTTCCCGCCCGGCACCGTCATCCCCGACGCCGCCTACGACCTGCTGAAGTCGCTGGCGGCCGACCTCGGCCACGAACTGTGAGCCGCTGACCCGATGCCACCCCGGACGATCGACCTCGACCAGTACGCCGACGGTGTCCTGGACGGCTCACGCGCCTGGATCGCACGCGCCGTCACCCTCGTCGAGTCCAGCCGGCCCGACCACCGGGCGCTCGCCCAGCAGCTGCTCCAGCGGCTCCTCCCGCACGCGGGAGGAGCCGTCCGGGTCGGCATCACCGGCGTGCCCGGCGTCGGCAAGTCCACCTTCATCGACTCCTTCGGCACCATGCTCACCGGGCAGGGCCACCGGGTCGCGGTCCTCGCCGTCGACCCGACGTCCAGCCGCACCGGCGGCTCCATCCTCGGCGACAAGACCCGGATGGAACGCCTCGCCGTCGACCCGCACGCCTTCGTGCGTCCCTCGCCGACCTCCGGGACGCTCGGCGGCGTCGCCAAGGCCACCCGGGAGTCCATGGTGGTCATGGAGGCCGCCGGCTACGACGTGGTGCTGATCGAGACGGTCGGCGTCGGCCAGTCCGAGACGACGGTGGCGGGCATGGTCGACACCTTCCTGCTGCTCAGCCTGGCCCGCACCGGCGACCAGCTGCAGGGCATCAAGAAGGGCGTGCTGGAGCTCGCGGACGTCATCGCCGTGAACAAGGCCGACGGCCCGCACGAAACCGACGCCAAGGCCGCCGCCCGCGAACTCTCCGGCGCCCTCAGGCTGTTGCAGCCCCCGGACGCCGCGTGGACCCCGCCCGTCCTCACCTGCAGCGGGCGCGACGGCGCCGGCCTCGACGTGCTGTGGGAACGGCTGCAGCAGCACCGCAAGGTGCTGGACGCCACCGGCGCGCTGGCGGCGAAGCGGCGGGAGCAGCAGGTCGAGTGGACCTGGTCCATGGTCCACGACCAGCTCTTCGCGCGGCTGCACGAACACCCCGAAGTGCAGCGCCTCGCACCCGAGTTGGAGTCCCGGGTCCGGGCCGGAACCCTACCGGCCGGACTGGCCGCGCAGCAGCTCCTCGACGGCTTCTTCGGCACCGGGCACCAGAAGGCGTAGCACGTGGCCACCATCGTCCAGGACGTCCCGGTCGACGCCCCCGCGGACCGGGTCTGGGACGCCGTCCGGGACGTCGGTGCCGTCCACCGGCGACTTATCCCCGGCTACGTCCTCGACACCCGCGTCGAGGGAGACGTACGGCACCTCACCATGCCCGGCGGCACGGTCATCCGCGAGCTGATCGTCAGCGTCGACGACGACCTGCGCCGCCTCGCGTACTCCGCCGTCGAGGGCTTCACCCTCCCCCTCACCCACCACCACGCCTCCTTCCAGGTCGTCCCCGAGGACGACGCCCGCTGCCGCCTCGTCTGGACCACCGACGTCCTCCCGCACGAGCTGGCCGACCAGGTCCGCCCCCGGGTCGCCCGCGGCGCCCAGGTCATGAAGGCCACCCTGGAGGTCACGGCACCGTGGCCACAAGGACCGCAGCCGTAGGCCGCGGAGGCCACCGGACCGGACCGGGCACTCCCGGACAGCCTTGTGCCGCCCCGCCCCCCGACCGCGGGAGGCGGGGCGGCACGACACCATGCGGTCAGACCGGCCTCGCCGCCGCAACGGCATCCGTGTACAACTCGCTGGTCAAGTCCTCGTCCCCGATACCTAGTTCGGCCAGGACGGCACGGACCGAACCGAGCGCCGGCACGAGGTCCGCCTCCGCGGCAGCCAGCGTCTCCACCTCGATGAACGTCGCACCATCCAGCTCCGGTACACGGACGAGGGTGGCCAGCAGACCGCGCCCGTCACGCCGGAAACCGTAGTTGCGACACCGCTTCTCGAAGGCGATCCGCGGAACGAAACCCAGGCCCCGCACGATCTCGTGGATCGCGTCGGCATCCTCGACCCTGGTCTCCGCCTCCGGCTTCGACCCGGAGGCCTCGTCCACCCGGGCGCCCTTGTAGGTGAGCACGGTACGCGTGGCGTCCGGGCTGTGCACCGTACGGATCCGCAGCTCGCGGTCGGCCCCCATCAGGCTCCCGTCCGGCACGTCGTAGTACGTGTCGCGGTAGACCTCCGCCCGACCCGCGCCATAGCGGTCCTCCAGCTGCTCGAGCACGCCCTCCGGGTCGCGAACGACCGCCTTGAGCTCCGCCTCGATCGCCATGATGCTCCCTCCGTCAGAACACGCGCTCGGCACTGTCCACCATCACCTCGAACTGGCGACGCCAACCCCGGTAGAGGGGACCGTGCGGGGTGGGCAGCACCTTATAGGTTGCCGACTCGTGCCCTTCCCAATCCGCGTCGAACGATCCGACGAAGAGCGTGCGATCCAGCCTGATGGTCCGCCACACCGGGAGGGTGCAGTACCGGTACAGCTCGACCCGCCCGACCCGGGAGAGCTCCCGCAGTCGGGCTTCTGCCAGCCGGATACCTCCGACGAGGGAGGCAGTGGACTCGCCGATCTCGGCCGCCCGAACGGCAACGGCCGGCGACTCCGGATCCAGGAGCAATACCCGTAGGCGGGGCGCGGACTCACCGTCGCCGCCCAGGTGTCGGCGCAGCAAGGAGTCTCGTAGGGCGAGGAGGCCGAGGCCGCGAACGGCAAGGACGTCCAGTTCGGTTGCCGACCTCGCCGCCTGCTGGATCTCGGCGGTCGCCGACGCCTGTTCGCTGTATACGCGCACGATTTCGGGAAACGCGGCCAGGTCGAACGCCGTTCCGGGAACACGTCGACGGTCCGATCTCGGCGCCAGGCCCATGAGACGTCGCGCGTCGTCCGGGAGGTTGAGTCCGTCGGCGATCCGCTCGAAGACCTCCATCTTCGTGACCAGCCGGCGACCGTTGATGATCTCGTTCACCCGGCCTTGCGTCATTCCCACCTGGACCGCCAGGCGAGCCTGACTTGCCCCGCTGTGGTGCTGCACGTAGCGGAACAGAGCGGCAACATCGCGGTCGCGCAGTGCGTGCCGCGCCTGCTCGTTCTGCCAGGCCAGGTCAGGCAGCCTGATCGGCTCGAGTGCGGTTCCCATGAGGTGCGCCCCTGTCGGTCGATCCATCCCAGAGTGAGATTACCCCTTGGATATCTGCATTCACGGTCAGTGACCCGATCCTGGAGGAGTGACCGCTGCACGAGCGCCTCTCGGCGCCCTGCACCCAACTCGCCGGCGCTGCATCGGTCATGGCAATCGACCGCGTCAGCAAGAGGAGCATCGTCATGAGCACTCCCCCGCCCAAACCGCCCTCGCCTCCGGCACCGCCCGGACCGGGGCCGGTGTTCCCGGTCAGCGGCAGGGCCGGCAGCACCACGACCACGACCGTCACGCCCATCAGGTAGGAGGCACCCATGGGATGGGGAACCGGCAAGGGCGGGAGCTCCGGAGGCGGCAGTGGCGCCAATGACGGCGGCCAGGGGAGCCATGCGGGCAAGAAGGACTTCGGCACGGCCACGTCGAACCCGGACACCTCGTCCGGTTCGAAGACCGGCAAGCACGGAAAGGCGGGCGGCAAGGGCAAGTGACCACTGACCGGAGCGTCCCGGAGCAGGCCGGCACGTCCGGCCTGCTCCGGGCCGTCACCCACTTCCTCGGGCACGAGGTGGCTCCCGAGTGGCGCAGGGCTGCCGAGGCTACGCCGCGCCACCTCTTCCTCCCCGATCGGATCTGGATCGACGACGACCTGACCCCCTGTGACCGTCAGCAGGAGCCGGAGCGCTGGTTCGCGGCCGCCTACGAGGACGCGCCCGTCGTGACACAGCTCAACGACGGGCGAGAACCGGCGGACCTGACCGACGCCCTGCCGTCCTCCTCTGCCTCGGCGCCGGCGATCGTGTTCACGATGCTCGAACTCCTCGACCTCGCACCCGGGATGCGGGTCCTGGAGATCGGCGCCGGCACCGGGTTCAACGCCGCGCTGCTCTCCCACCGGCTGGGCGACGTGAACGTGACCACGGTCGAGATCGACCCCGCCGTCGCGGAGGCCGCGCGTTCCAACCTCAAGACGGCCGGCTATGCCCCGGCCGTCGTCTGCGGAGACGGAACCCTGGGCTGGGTCCCCGAAGCCCCGTACGACCGGGTGATCGCCACCTGCTCGGTCGAGCGGATCCCGTACTCCTGGGTCTCCCAGACCAGGCCCGGTGGTGCGGTGCTCGCGCCCTGGCAGAACCCGTGGATCTGTGGCGGCCTGCTCCGTCTCACCGTCGAGGACCACGGCACCGCCACGGGCCGCTTCACTCCCGACAGCGCCTTCATGCTGATGCGTACCCAACGCCGCGACCTGTTCCTCTTCCGGGACGTGGTCATGGACGAGCACGTCCCGGATGAGTGCACGACCGCCCTCTCCCCCTGGGCAGTCGCCGACTCCGCGTTCGAGACCCAGTTCGCGCTCGGCCATCGCCTGGGTGACCTCTGGTACGCCTGGCACCACGACCCGCACCTCGACGATGTGGACACCCGCCTCTGGGTGTCCACGACGAGCGGCGATTCCTGGGCGGCCGTCGACTGGGACGGCACGCAGAACACCGAGCGGTACACGGTGTGGCAGCACGGTCCGCGGCGGGTGTGGGAGGAGGTCGAGACGGCCCACGCGTGGTGGCTCGACAACAGCCGCCCCGGGCCGGACCGGCTGGGCCTGACCGTCACGGCCGAGGGTCAGACCGCCTGGCTCGACGACCCGGAGAACGCGTGGCCCTTGCCCTAGGCGGCAGCACGCCCCCGCGTGATCCGAGGCCTGCTGCACGAACGCAGCAGGCCTGCACGCCCCCATGAAGCCGGACCGTGCGGCCTCTTCCCGCGGGGAGGCCGGAGCCTCAGGGGGTGGACTGGACGGGGAAGCCGGTGGGGCGGCCCTGGTCCTTCAGCCAGGTGAGGACCTGGTCGAGGGCTTCGACGGTCTGCTGGCGGTCGCCGCCGCCGTCGTGGAAGAGGACGGTCGGGCCGAGGCGCATCTCCTTCTTGACGGTGGCGACGATGGTGGCGGTGCCGGGCTTGTCGAAGTCCTTGGAGTCGACGTTCCAGCCGAGCGGGCGCAGGCCGTTCGCGGCGGCGATGCGCCGGCTGTCGGGCGTGAACGAGCCGCCGGGAGCCCGGTAGTAGAGCACCTTGGCGCCGCCCGCGGCGTCCTCGATCATCTTCTTCGCGTCCAGGATCTGCTTCTCCTGGTAGGCGACGGGCTTCTTGTCCATGGAGGTGTCGTGGTCCACGGTGTGGTCGCAGAGCCGGTGGCCGGCCGCGACGACCTGCTTGACGAGGTCGGGGTGGGCCTTGGCCTGCGGGCCGATCATGCAGAACGTCGCCTTGACGCCGTGCCGCTTGAGCACGTCGAGGACCTTCGGGGTCCAGATGGGGTCGGGGCCGTCGTCGATGGTGATGTTGACGGCGTTGCCTCCGCTCTCGGAGGCGTGGGCTATGCCGTCGGGTATGCCGCCCTGCTGGGTGCCGCCGTCGCCGCCCTGGGCTCCGTCCCCGCCGTGGGAGCCGTCCCCGCCGGTGCCGCCGGCGGCGGAGCCCTGTCCGTGGGCGATGTCCTGCCGGGGTGCGCCGTCCGAGTCCGTGAGGGTCGCGACCCCCCAGACACTGGCGGTCAGGGCGAGGGCGGCCACGGCGACGGCCACCCGACTGCCGCTCAGGTCCTGCATGCGCGCTTTGACGTCCATCGTCCGACCGCTCCCCCGCCTGTGTGCGAACTCTTCGAGGGTGATGACGTGAGCCGGGTCGGCGGGGTTCCACGGATTCGCCCGTCGTTGCGAACGGAGGGCGACGACGGGCCACGGGGCCACGGCAGGTGACGGGGCGACGGGCACCGGCGACGGGGAGGGCCCCGGACCGCCCGACCGGTCCGGGGCCCTCCCGCTCACCCGGTGAGGGTCAGGCGCCCTGGACGGCCGCGAAGCGGGCCGAGACGTCCTGCCAGTTGACGACGTCCCACAGGCGGGTGACGTAGTCGGGGCGGACGTTGCGGTACTGCAGGTAGTACGCGTGCTCCCAGGCGTCGAAGGCGAGCAGCGGGGTGGTGCCCTGGCCGACGTTGCCGTGGTGGTCGTAGACCTGCTCGACGATCAGGCGCTTGCCGAGCGGCTCCCAGGAGAGGATGCCCCAGCCGGAGCCCTGGACGCCGGTGGTGGCGGTGGTGAGCTGCTTCCTGAAGGCCTCGAAGCTGCCGAAGTGCTCGGTGATGGCGTCGGCGAGCTCGCCCTCGGGGCGGTCGCCGCCCTCCGGGGAGAGGTTCTGCCAGAACAGCGAGTGCAGCACGTGGCCGGACAGGTGGAAGGCGAAGGTCTTCTGCAGGCCGACCAGGCCGCCGAGCTGGTCCTTGTCGCGCGCCTCGGCGAGCTGCTCCAGGGTGTCGTTGGCGCCCTTGACGTAGGCGGCGTGGTGCTTGGAGTGGTGGAGCTCCAGGATCTCGGCCGACATCGCCCGCTCGAGTGCGGAGTAGTCGTACGGCAGGTCGGGAAGCGAGTAGGTGCCCATCAGGACACGGCCCCTTTCGGCGGGTTGAACGGTGGTGATCGTGCCGGCACCACACTATTGCGTATGAGTTGCAGGAACGAAGCATGGGCTCCTGCTTATTCCTCACGTCACCTCACGTCACGGGGCGTCACGGGAGGCCGCCGGGTTCCCGCGGGTCATCAGGGGCCGAACCGGAACGAAGGGGACGCCCGGGCGCCGGGGCCGGCCTGACGGCACGTCCGCCCCGGCAACGGTTCGGTCTCGCCGGGCGGAAATTCACACCCGGGCCTTCCCCCGGTCGCCAGCCTGTGACATTTTACATGTCACACATCAGGCGATCGTGTGTCCCCAACCACACGACGACCCTCAACGGCCCCGGAGGCCCCCACAGATGCGTCCCTTCCGGATATCCACGGCGCAGGCGCGCAAGCTGCCCGCGCTCGGTGCCGCGTTCTTCCTCGCACTCGGCCTGTTCGCACCGCAGGCCCATGCGGCCGGCGGTGGCGGCTCCACGCCGGTCACCACCCCGGCCGCGGCCGCCAGGACGGCCACCAAGGCCGCCGGCGCGTCGGCCGCGCCGCAGGCGATCCCCGTGCCCAAGTCGCCCGACACGCCCAAGGACCCCCGCCCGCTGGCGGCGGACTCCCAGGGCAAGGCCAAGGCCCCGAGCGCGGGCAGTGCCGTCGGCACGGGCACCGCCGCCAAGGCGCCGAAGCAGTTCTCGGCCGCCGCGGCCGGCACCGGCTGCGACGTCTCCGCCTTCACCGGCACCTCCGGCGCCGCGCTGGTCCAGCAGGTCAAGGCCGCGAGCCTGGACTGCGTCAACTCGCTGTTCACGCTGACCGGCAACGACGCCAGGGGCGCCTTCAACGAGGCCCAGATGGTGACCGTCGCCAACGCCCTGCGCGACGTCGCACCGAGCTACCCCGGGGACGACTCGACCGCGGCCGGCCAGCTGGTGCTGTTCCTGCGCGCCGGCTACTACGTCCAGTGGTACCACTCGGACGTCGTCGGCCAGTACGGCACCGCCCTGCAGGGCGCGATCCGCGGCGCCCTCGACGGGTTCTTCGCCGCCCCGCACAGCAAGGACGTCACCGAGGCCAACGGCCAGACCCTCGCCGAGGCCGTCACGCTGATCGACAGCGCCCAGGAGAACGCCCGCTACACCGGCGTCGTCAAGCGTCTGCTGGCCGGCTACACCAGCACCTGGACCGGCTCGATGGCCACCGCCGTCGCCAACACCGAGACCGTCATCTCGCGCGGCTTCGACCTGCCGGCCTTCACCGCCGCGCTGCAGGCCGACCCGGACTTCGCCACCACCATGGCCTCGTTCGTCACCCGCAACGCCTCGCAGCTCAACGGCGGTGACCTGGTCACCTCGATCGGCATCCAGATCGGCAACCTGCTCGTCACCGACGCGCTCAAGGCCCAGGGCCGGCCGATCGTCAAGGACCTGGTCAACCGCTACCCGCTGGTCGGGGCGACCGGTCCGCTCACCATGAACCTGGTCTGGTTCGCGGAGAACAAGGACGCCGGCAACTGCGCCTACTACGGCACCTGCGACCTGCCGACCCGGCTCGTCCCGCTCGTACTGACCGTCGACCACACCTGCAACGCCAACCTGCGCATCCGCGCCCAGGACATGACCGCGCAGCAGCTCGCCGACACCTGCACCAGCCTCGTCAACCAGGACCAGTTCTTCCACAAGGTGGTCAAGGACAACGGCCCGGTCGCCAACGACAACAACACCAGCCTCGAGGTCGTCGTCTTCGACGACTACTACAACTACAGCCTCTACGCCTGGCTGATGTACCACATCGCGGTCGACAACGGCGGCATGTACGAGGAGGGCAAGCCCGACGCGGCCGGCAACCAGGCCCGCTTCATCGCCCACGAGGCGTCCTGGCTGCGCCCGTCCTTCCAGATCTGGAACCTCAACCACGAGTACACCCACTACCTCGACGGCCGCTACGACTTCTACGGCGACTTCGACGCCGGGATGACCACCCCCACCATCTGGTGGGTCGAGGGCCTCGCCGAGTACGTCTCGTACAGCTACCGGGGCGTCCACTACGACGACGCCGTCGCCCAGGCCGGCAAGGGCACCTACGCGCTGAGCACCCTGTTCGACAGCACCTACGACAACGCGGACTCGACCCGGATCTACAACTGGGGCTACCTGGCGGTCCGTTACATGCTCCAGTCGCACCCGCAGGACGTCGACGCGCTGCTCGCCAAGTACCGCGTCGGGGACTGGAACGGCGCCCGCGCCATCCTCAAGAACACCATCGGCACCTCGTACGACGCCGACTTCGCCACCTGGCTCAAGGCCTGCGCCGTCGACAACTGCGGCTCGCTGCCTACCAACCAGGCCCCGCTCTGCACCGCCGCCGACACCCGGCAGTTCGACAAGAACTGCCGCCGGGACAACGTCGCCGCCACCACCGGCAACTACAGCTACAGCTTCCTGTACCTGCCGGCCGGGGTGAAGCAGCTGACCATCACCACCGCCGGCGGCACCGGCAACGCCGACCTGTACTACAACGGCGGCGCATGGGCCACCACCGGCGCCAACCTCGCCAGGTCCACCAACGCCGGGAACGGCGAGACGCTCACCGTCGCCAACCCGCCGTCCGGCTGGGTGTACTTCAGCCTCTACGGGCAGCAGGGCTTCAGCGGCGTGACCGTCACCACCACGTACAACTGACCTTCACCGCACGAAGGGTGGGCCCCGCGGCGACGCGGGGCCCACTCGCTTTCCGGCACCTGCCGTCCGGCACCCGCTTTCCGGCACCCGCCGGTCGGCACCCGCCGGTCGGCACCCCGCCGGTCGGCGCCGCCCTCCGGCGTCGCGCCGTCAGTCCGCCGCCGGCCGCTCCCCCGCCGACCAGGCCACCAGCGGCGGACGCACCGCGGCGCACAGCGGGTGCCCCTTGGCGTCCGTCAGCCGCAGCCGGGCCACCAGCAGGCCGCCCGCCACGGCCGCCTCGACCGTCTCCCGGTCGACCGCCGCCAGCATCAGCTTCGCCCGACGGAACAGCGACCAGCCGTCGCCGTCCCCGGTCACCCAGTTGAGGTAGACGAACCGGCCGCCGGGGCCGCCCTGGACGTAGCGACCGGTGATGTCCGCCCCGCCGCCCGGCAGCGGCCTCGCCTCGCACTCCAGCGACCAGCCGGCGCGCGCCGCGTCACCGGGGTGCAGGTCGAGCAACTCGGCCGGGCGCCCCCGGCGTTGGACGGCGACGTGGATGTCGCGGTAGCCCGGGAATCCCGGGGTGGCGCCGCACTCGCGCCCCGGCAGGTCGGTGGCCTCGATCCTCAGCTCCATACCGCCATCCTCCCTCACGCCGGCTCCCCGGTCCGCTGGGCGGGGACGGCGCGGTCCCGCTGGAGGTCCAGCAGTTCGCGGAACAGCCCGTCCGGGCGGGCGGCCAGCTCGGCCCAGGTGCCGGTCTGCACGATCCGGCCGGCGTCCATCACGATCACCCGGTCGGCCACCGCCGCGTTGGCGATGTTGTGGGTGACGAGGAGGGTGATCCGCCCGGGGGCGAGGGCGCGCAGCGCGTGCAGGATGCGGTGCTCGGCGCGCGGGTCCAGGTCAGAGGTCGGCTCGTCCAGGATCAGCAGACCCGGGCTGCGCACCGTGCGGTACAGCGCCCGGGCGACGGCCGCGCGCTGCCAGCCGCCGCCGGACAGCTCGGCCCCGCCCCACCAGCCCTGGGCGAGCAGGGTGCGCCAGCCCGAGCGCAGCCGGGACACCACCTCGTCGAAGCCGGTCCGGGCCGCCGCCAGCTCCACGTCCGCCATCAACCGGTCGGTGAGGTGCCCCAGGTGGATGTTCTCGGCCGCCCCGAGCGGCCAGCGGGCGAACTCCTGCGGCACCCGGGCCACCCGCGCCCACATCCCCTCGGCGTCCAGCTCCTCGACCGGCACGCCGTCCCAGCTGATCCGGCCGGACTGCGGCAGGTAGAGGCCGGAGAGCAGCTTCAGCAACGTCGACTTCCCGCTGCCGTTCTGGCCGATCACCGCGACCACCTCACCGGCCCGCAGGGTCATGCTGACGCCGCGCAGCGCCGGCTCCTGCTGCTCGCCGGGGTAGACGTGGCCGAGGTCCACGACCTCGACCAGCCGCGGCGCCCCGGGCAGCAGCCGGCCGCGCCGGATCCGGTGGCCGCCGGCCTCGTCCAGGAAGGTGAAGTAGTCGTCCAGGTAGAGGCCCATCCGGTAGAGCCGGGCGCCGTTGCCGACCAGGCCCTGCAGGCCGGACGACGCGGTGCGCAGCGCGAAGGTGGCCGTTCCGGCGGCGGCCAGGTCGATCCGCCCGCTCGCCACCAGGTAGAGCAGGGCGCCCCAGATCAGCGCGTGGCCCGCCCCGGTGCCGAGCGCGGCCAGCAGTGACACCTTCGCCGCCTCCCGGGTGGCCCGGTCGGTCGCCTCGACGATCTTGGCCTCCGCCCGGCGGTACTTCGCCATCAGGAACGGGGTGACCTGGTCCGAACGGACCTGGTCGGCACGGGTCTTGTCGACCAGGAACCAGCGGTAGACGCGCAGCGCCCCGCGGTCCTCGTTGGTGGTCACCGCGGCCAGGTAGTGGATCCGCGCGGTCCTCACGGCGGCCACCCCGGTCGGCACCGAGCCGAGCAGCAGCAGCGGCACCAGCCAGGGGTGGAGGGTCGCCAGGACGCCGGCCGCGGCCGCCAGCGAGACCGTGGAGGCGATCACGTCCTGGGCGTTCGACAGCAGGTCGGGCGTGGTCGAGGCGCCGCGGTCGGCGGCCTCCCACTGCTCGTTGTACGCGGGCTCGTCGTACGCCTTCAGCTCGGCCGCGCACCCGGCGGCGATCAGCGCCAGCTCCGCCTCCCGGGTGATCCGCGGCGACACCCGGCCGGACAGGCCGACCACCGCGATCCCCAGCACGGCGCGCAGCCCCGCGGACGCGGTCAGCAGCAGCAGCGACGGCGCGGCCGCCCGCAGGTGCTCCCCCACCGGGCCCGCCACCAGCAGCGCGTCCAGGGTGCCGGTGGTGGCGTACAGCGCGAGCGCACCGAACACGCCCGCGAGGGCCTGGCAGACCAGCAGCAGCACGGTCGACACCCGGTCGGCCGACCAGGCCAGCGCCAGCGCCCGACGCACCAGGTGGGGCAGGCGGCGCAGCATCGCGCCGGCGGACATCGAGGCGCCGGCCCGGGCCCGGCGGTCGCCGGGGAACCGCAGGCGCAGCTCCTCCTCGTGCTGGTCCTCGTGGTGTTCCTCGTGGTGCTCGTCCGGCTGTTCCGCGGGGTGCTCCTCGGGCCGGTGCTCCGGCGGGGCTTCGGTACGGGGTTCGGCGGGTTTCACGAACTGCTCGGACACGGTGGCTCCCTGCTCCCTGGTACGGCGGCCTGTGGCCGCGGCGGATCCGCACGCGGGCAGCCCTCACCGCCGGACGGGCGTGGCGGGGCGGCAGCGGTGCCGGTGGGCACTCTGCGAAGGGGCGGGCTGCCGGTGCGGACCCCGATCCTGGCAGCGGTGCGCGGGGCCGCCCGGCGTGTCCCGGCCGGTCTCACTCGATCCGGGCGATTCCGTGTCGGCGACGGCGAGTTGGTGGCGGCCGATCACCGGAAGCGTCCGCGGACACCGGGGCTGCGCGGCCGGGCGCCGGGGCATCCGGACGAGCCCGCTGATCCCGCCGACCGGATGCGGCGGGAGGTTCCGGCGGTACCGATCATTTGGCGGACGTGGTTCTCCGGACGCGGGCGGCCACCCTGCCTCGGGCGATCGCCGGGAGCCGTCAGGAGGGCGCCCGGGGCGGGTGGACCGCCGGACGCCGCCGGCGGTGGCCCAGACCTGTCCGGAATCCGGGCGGTGGCGGGCGCCCCGGCCGGGCCCCTGGTTTCAACGGGCCCGGCCGGGCAGGCCCCGCCGCCCGTCGCTCCTGTGGCCGGGCCGGGCACCGAGGGTCACGATGGGAACCCGGACACCCCCGTGGCCGCACCCGGCCCCGGCCCGAACGGAGTGCGATGAGCGACCAGCACAACGTCGTCCTGCTGACCCTTCCGAGCGCCGACGAGTGGCGCCCGGCCTTCGACGAGGCGCAGCGGCTGCCGGGCCTGCGACAGGCGGCGGCCCTGGAGCGCAGCGCCGACGGGCTGCTGGAGGTCCGGGACACCTTCACCAAGGGCGCGGGCGTCACGACCGTCGGGTCCGGCGTCCTCGGCGGCCTGGTCGGGATGCTCGGCGGCCCGATCGGCGTCCTGCTGGGCTTCGCCGCGGGCGCGGCGATCGGCAACGCCGCCGAGGAGCACTACGCGACGGAGGGCGGCGCCGGGCTGATCATGCTGTCGCCGCGCGTCCCGGACGGCGGCGCCATGATCGTCCTGGAGCTCCGGGAGGCCTCCCCCGGCCCGGCCGACGAGCTGGCCGCCGGGCACGGGGCCGCCGTCGAGCGCATCGACGCGCAGACCTTCACCGAGCAGCTCCGGGCCGCCCAGCACAAGGCCGAGGAGCAACGGGCCGAGGAACAGCGGGCCGCGGAGGGGCAGGCCGCGGCGGAGACCGGAACGGCGGCGGCCCCGGACGGGCCCGCCGGGGAGCGGAAGGCCGCCGACGACGCCTGAGCACCCGCCCCGGCCCGCCGCCGCGCCGCCGTGCCGCCCGGACGCACGACGGGGCCCGGGGGCGAACCCCCGGGCCCCGTCCCGCGTCGAGCGGGAACCCACGGCCGTGACCACCCGGCCGTGATTACCGGGCTGTGACCACCCGGCCGTGACCACTCAGCCGGAATCACCCGGCCGGCAAGACCCGATCGTGATCACTCCACCGCGATCAGACCAGGTCGAACCGGTCCAGCTCCATGACCTTGGCCCAGGCCGCGACGAAGTCCGTCACGAACTTCGCCCCGGCGTCGTCGCTCGCGTAGACCTCGGCGACGGCGCGCAGTTCGGAGTTGGAGCCGAAGACCAGGTCGGCCCGGCTGCCGGTCCACCGGACCGCGCCGCTCGCGTCCC
Organism: Kitasatospora sp. NPDC051702; assembly: GCF_040681575.1. NCBI lineage: Bacteria > Bacillati > Actinomycetota > Actinomycetes > Kitasatosporales > Streptomycetaceae > Kitasatospora > Kitasatospora sp. NPDC051702. Next base: position 171,352 of record NZ_JBFAZB010000002.1, on the reverse strand, counting down.
GGCCCTCGAAGGTGTGCGCGTCCTCGGACGTGGCCTTCCAGCTGGTGTCCAGGTCGAGCAGGTTGACGAAGAAGTCGTTCGTCAGCGCCCCGGGGGTGTCGGTGAGGACGCCCAGCGCGGACTGCCCGTGGTTGGCGCCCAGCACCCGCAGACCGCCGACGAGCACGGTCAGTTCGGGGGCGCTGAGGCTCAGCAGGTTGGCCTTGTCGAGGAGCAGGAACTCGGCCGGCAGGCGGTTGCCCTTGCCGACCCAGTTGCGGAAGCCGTCGGCCGAGGGCTCCAGCGCGGCGAAGGAGTCGACGTCGGTGAGCTCCTGGGTGGCGTCCACCCGGCCCGGGGTGAACGGCACCTCGACGGCGTGGCCGGCCGCCTCGGCGGCCTGCTCGACACCGACGGCGCCGGCCAGCACGATCAGGTCGGCCAGCGAGACCTGCTTCGCCCCGGCCCGTCCGTTGAACTCCTGCTGCACGCCCTCCAGGGTGCGCAGCACCGCGGCCAGCCGGTCGGGCTCGTTGACCTCCCAGCCGATCTGCGGCTGGAGCCGGATCCGGGCGCCGTTGGCACCGCCGCGCTTGTCGCTGCTGCGGAAGGAGGAGGCGGCCGCCCAGGCGGTGGAGACCAGCTCGGCCACCGACAGGCCGGTGGCGGCGATCCGCTGCTTGAGGTCGGCGACGTCGGCGGCGTCGACCGCCTGGTAGGTGGCGGCCGGCAGCGGGTCCTGCCACAGCAGCACCTCGCTCGGCACCTCGGGGCCGAGGTAGCGCACCACCGGGCCCATGTCACGGTGGGTGAGCTTGTACCAGGCGCGGGCGAACGCGTCGGCGAGCTGGTCGGGGTTCTCCAGGAAGCGCCGGGAGATCGGCTCGTAGATCGGGTCGAAGCGCAGCGAGAGGTCGGTGGTGAGCATCACCGGGGCGTGCCGCCGGGCCGGGTCGTGCGCGTCCGGGACGGTGCCCGCGCCGGCGCCGTCCTTGGGCTTCCACTGGTGGGCGCCGGCGGGGCTCTTGGTGAGCTCCCACTCGTAGCCGAACAGCGTCTCGAAGAAGCTGTTGTCCCAGGTGGTCGGGGTGGCGGTCCAGGCGCCCTCCAGGCCGGAGGTGATGGCGTCGCCGCCGACGCCGGTGCCGTAGGAGCTCTTCCAGCCGAGGCCCTGCTGCTCGATCGGCGCGGCCTCGGGGTCGGGGCCGACGTTGTCCGCGGGGCCGGCGCCGTGGGTCTTGCCGAAGGTGTGGCCGCCGGCGATCAGCGCGACGGTCTCCTCGTCGTTCATCGCCATCCGGTAGAAGGTCTCGCGGATGTCGCGGGCGGCGGCGATCGGGTCCGGGTTGCCGTTGGGGCCCTCGGGGTTGACGTAGATCAGGCCCATCTGGACGGCGGCGAGCGGGTTCTCCAGCTCGCGGTCGCCGGTGTAGCGCTCGTCGCCGAGCCAGGTGGTCTCCGGGCCCCAGTAGACGTCCTCGTCCGGCTCCCACTCGTCGACGCGGCCGCCGCCGAAGCCGAAGGTGGTGAGGCCCATGTCCTCCAGGGCCACGTTGCCGGCCAGGACGATCAGGTCGGCCCAGGAGAGGCTCCTGCCGTACTTCTTCTTCACCGGCCACAGCAGGCGGCGGGCCTTGTCCAGGCTGGCGTTGTCGGGCCAGCTGTTCAGCGGGGCGAACCGCTGCTGGCCGCCGCCGGCACCGCCGCGGCCGTCGCGGATGCGGTAGGTGCCGGCGCTGTGCCAGGCCATCCGGATCATGAACGGGCCGTAGTTGCCGTAGTCCGCCGGCCACCAGTCCTTGGACGTGGTGAGCACCTCGGAGATGTCCCGCTTGACGGCCGGGAGGTCGAGCGCGCTGAACGCCGCGGCGTAGTCGAAGTCCCCGCCGAGCGGGTTCGCGACGGCCGGGTTCTTGGCGAGGATCTTCAGGTTGAGCCGTTCCGGCCACCACTGGCGGTTCCCGCCGCCCTGGGTCGGGTGCAGTGCCCGCCCGTGGTTCACCGGGCAGCCCTCCGCCTTCGCGTCGACAACGACTGCATCGTGGTTCTCAGACATGGGAATCCTTCCCTACAAGGCGGATCACGGTGTCTTCTGCTACCTAGGCTATCGCCGGAGCCGATCCTACGATGGACGCAATCCAAGTCAAGAAAGACACCAAACCCATATCCGATCGGGATTCGGAGAGAAGCCGACAACGGTTGGTAAAATCCGGTCTTCCCATTGACCTGAATAGGTGAACCGATATGAGTGACCTGCTGGAGCGGCTGCGCGGGCGCGGCTGGCGACTCACCTCGCAGCGGCGTGTCGTGGCGGAGGTCCTGGACGGCGAACACGTTCACCTGACCGCCGACGAGGTGCACGCCAGAGCCGCCGAGCGGCTGCCCGAGATCTCCCGGGCCACCGTGTACAACACCCTCGGCGAGCTGGTCACCCTCGGCGAGGTCATCGAGGTCGCCACCGACGGCCGCGCCAAGCGCTACGACCCCAACGCCCACCACCCCCACCAGCACCTGGTCTGCACCCGCTGCGGCACCATCCGCGACGTCCACCCCGTCGGCGACCCGCTCGCCGACCTCCCGGCCGACCAGCGCTTCGGCTTCGCCGTCTCCGACGCCGAGGTCACCTACCGGGGGCTCTGCCCGACCTGCGCCGGCTGACCCCCGGCACCCCTCCCCCGGCGACCGGCCGGCGGCACCCGGCCCGTGCCCGTCCCGCCCGCCTGCCCGCCTGCCCGCCGGTCACCCGACCGGCCAGCGGACCGGCAGGCTCTTCAGACCGTTCTGGAAGTTGGAGACCAGCCGTCGCGGCGGCCGCCCGGGCACCGGTTCCAGCCCGGGCAGCAGCTCGGCCACGTGACGCAGCACCGATCGCATCTGCAGGCGGGCCAGTCGGGCGCCCGGGCAGAAGTGCGGGCCGAACCCGAAGCTGACGTGGTCGTTCGGGGTGCGGGTGACGTCGAGGCGGTCCGGTTCGGGGAACACCGCCTCGTCCCGGTTCGCGGAGGCGTGGTAGACCACCACCTTGTCCCCGCGGCGGATCGACCGACCGCCGAGCTCGACGTCCCGGGTCGCCGTCCGGCGGAAGTCGATGACCGGCGGCCAGTAGCGGAGCAGCTCCTCCACCGCCGAGCCCGTCGTTTCGGGCCGCTCGCACAGCAGTCGGTACTGGTCCGGGTCGGCGAGCAGCGCGTGCAGGCCGCCGGGCAGGCCGTTGCGGACGGTCTCGTTCCCGGCGACGGCGAAGAGGAAGAACATCGTCTCGAACTCCGCCGCGCTCAGGCCCGCCGCGAGGGTCCGGGCGAGGATGCCGCCGCCGGACCGGGGGCGGCGGGCCAGGGCGTGCGCGTAGGCGAACATGTCGGCGAGGGCGGCCCGCGAGCGCGGGTTGACGGGGCGCCCGTCCGGAGCGGTCCGGCTGGTGGGGCGGTGCGCCAGGGCGGCGCGGCCGAGGTCGGTCAGCCCCGCCGGGTCGGTGGTGCCGGAGCCCGCGTAGTCGTCGTCCTGGTAGCCGATCACCCGGTTCGCCCAGTCCAGCAGCAGCCCCCGGTCCTGTTCCGGCACGCCCATCACCCGGGCGAGGGTCCACACCGGCAGGTCGGCGGCGAGCCGGACGAAGTCCGCGGAGCCGGCCGGTCGCACGGCCTCGACCAGCTCCCGGGCCCGGGCGTCGACGGCCTCGGCCAGCTCGGCCACGGCGCGCGGGGTGAACGCGGCGGCGACGATCCGGCGCAGCCGCGCGTGGTCGGGCGGGTCCTGGTTGAGCATCATGGCGCGGGCGAAGTCCAGGTCGGCCGGGGAGTCCGGGTCGCGGATCTGGGTCGCGCCGAGGTGGGAGGAGTACAGCTCGGGGCTGCGCAGCACGTGCTTCACGTCCGCGTGCCGCAGCACCGCCCAGTAGCCGCGCCCGGCCGGCCAGTCGCCGACCGCGGGCTCCTCAACCCACCAGACCGGCGCCTCGGCCCGCAGCTCCCGGAACAGCCCGTACGGCACGCCGTCGGCGTAGGTGGCGGGCAGGAAGATCCGGTTCACCCGTTCCTGCCGCGCCTGGTCGAGGGTCACGTGGACGGACGGTACGGCAGCCCGGGGCGCCGCGCCAGGGTGGCCGCGGGTACCCGTCCGGCACGTCCGGTGCAGCCGGTGCAACCGCCGGTTCCGCCGCGGCGGCGGGATCCTGACGCCGCGGCACCGTCCGCCTCACGGCGTGGCGCGGCCCCGGACCACCGCTCAGGGCCGGCCCGGCGACTCGGGCAGCGCCGCGCGGGTGGCCGGCGACTCGGGGTGGGGGTGGGCGGACCAGGAGAGGAGGAGGCGCAGGGCGTCGTCGGAGGGGGTGCCGGGGTCGGCGGTGTAGGTGATCAGGGCCTGGCCGGGGTCGTCGGCGGGGCGGAGGGTGTCGTAGACGAGGTCCAGCGGCCCGACCACGGGGTGCTGGAAGACCTTCCGGCCGGAGGTCTTGTCGGCGACCGGGTGCTCCGCCCACAGCCGCCGGAACTCCTCGCTCCGGAGGGAGAGTTGACCGACGAGTTCGGCCAGCCCGGGGTCGTCGGGGCGGCGGCCGGCCTCCAGGTGGAGGAAGGCGACGTTCTCGCGCGAGCAGGTCTCCCAGTTCGCGTAGAGCTCGCGCGAGGCCGGGTCGAGGAAGGTGATCCGCGCGATGTTGCGGTCCTCGGGGGCGAGCGCGGCGTAGTCGCCGAGGAGGGCGACGGCGGCGCGGTTCCAGGCCAGCACGTCCATCCGGTGGCCCATCACCAGGGCCGGGGTGTGGTCGAGTTGCTCCAGCAGGCGCAGCAGGGACGGCCGGGGCTGCTGGCGCGCGGTGCGGCGGGGGCGGGCGGTGCGGCCGGCGGGGCGGGCGAGGCGGTGCAGGTGGCCGGCCTCGTCGGGGGCCAGGCGCAGGGCGCGGGCGACGGCGTCGAGGACGGCCTCCGACGGGTTGCCGACGCGGCCCTGTTCGAGCCGGGTGTAGTAGTCGACGCTGACCCCTGCGAGGTGGGCGAGCTCCTCGCGGCGCAGCCCGGCGACCCGGCGGCGGCCGCCGTAGTCGGGCAGGTCGACGTCCTCGGGGCGCAGCTGGCCGCGGCGGGTGCGGAGGAACTCGCTCAGGGTGCTCATACGGGTGATTCTCGCCCCTCGGCGCGCCGCCGTGCCTGGCCCTGCCAGGACCAGGTTCCGGGCCTCCGCGCGGCCGCGAACGCCTCTCCGGGGCGGGAATCGGATCGGCCGGCCGGTCGTTGGGGCTGGGCGACGGGTACGGAGCGACGCGTGAAGAGGGGCTTCCCATGAAGATCGGCATCATCGGCGCGGGCAACATCGGCGGCAACCTGACCCGGCGGCTGACGGCGCTGGGGCACGACGTGTCGGTGGCGAACTCGCGCGGCCCGGAGACACTCGGCGCCCTGGTCGAGGAGACCGGCGCGAAGGCCGTCACGGCCGTCGAGGCCGTCGAGGGTGCGGAGGTCGTGGTGGTCACGGTGCCGCTGAAGAACGTGCCGGACCTGCCCGCCGGGCTGCTGGGCGGGCTGGGCGAGGGCGTCGTGGTGATCGACACCGGCAACTACTACCCGAAGGAGCGCGACGGCCGGATCGACGAGATCGAGGACGGCGGGCTGACGGAGAGCCGGTGGACGGAGCGCCGGCTCGGCCACCCGGTGGTGAAGGCCTTCAACGGCACCTACGCGCAGGACATCGTGGACCGCCCGCGCCCGGCGGGTGACCCGGAGCGCCTCGCCGTCCCGGTGGCCGCGGACGACGAGGCGGCCAAGCGCGTGGTGCGCTCGCTGATCGAGGAGCTGGGCTTCGACACCGTCGACGCGGGCGGCATCGACGACTCCTGGCGGCAGCAGCCGGGCACCCCGGTGTACGGGCTGCGCGCCGGGGTGGCGGCCGTGACCCGGGCGCTCGCGGAGGCCTCCCCGGAGCGCCCGGCGGCGCACCGCGCCTGACCAGGGGCCGGGCGCGGACCCGAGCGCCCGGACCCGAGCCTGGCCCGCGCCCGGACCCGCGCCCGACCCGCGCCCGACGGACCCTAGGAGAGGCGGCGCGCCCCCTCCGCCGGGACGGCGGTCAGGGTGCGCGGGGCCCGGTGTCCCGCGGCGCGGAAGGCGGCGGTGACGGCGGCGGCGACGTGCTCGGCGGCGTCCTCGTCGACGAGGGCGATGACGGACCCGCCGAAGCCGCCGCCGGTCATCCGCGCGCCGTGGGCGCCGGCGGCGACGGCGGCCTCGACCGCGAGGTCGGTCTCCGGGCAGGAGACCCGGTAGTCGTCGCGCAGCGAGGCGTGTCCGGCGGTGAGGATCGGGCCGAGCGCGGCGAGGTCGCCGGCGTCCAGGTGGGCGACGGCGGCCGTGACGCGCTCGTTCTCGGTGACCACGTGCCGGACCAGCGGCCGCAGTTCCGCGGGGAGCCGGGCCAGGGCGCCCGGCAGGTCGGCCGGCCCGAGCGCGCGCAGGGCGGGCAGGCCGAGCAGGGCGGCGGCCCGTTCGCAGCCGGCCCGCAGCGCGGCGTAGGCGCCGTCGCCGAGGTCGTGCTTGACCCGGGTGTCGAGCACCAGCAGGGCGAGTCCGGCGCCGGCGAGGTCGAACGGCACCTGCCGCATGGCGAGGTCCCGGCTGTCCAGGTGCAGGGCCGCGCCCGGGCGGCAGCACATCGAGGCCGTCTGGTCCATGACCCCGCAGGGGACGCCGACGAACGCGTTCTCGGCCCGCTGGGCGAGCAGGGCGAGTTCGGGCGCGGTGAGGCCGAGCCCGTACAGGTCGTTGCAGGCGAGCGCGACGGCGCACTCCAGGGCGGCCGAGGAGGAGAGGCCGGCGCCGCCGGGCACGTCGCCGTCGAACCGGAGGTCGGCGCCGTCGACCGGGTGCCCGGCCTCGCGCAGGGTCCACACCACGGCGGCCGGGTAGGCCGCCCAGCCGGCGACGGAGCCGGGGGCGAGGTCGGCGACCCGCAGTTCGGTGACCGCGGCGTCGCCCTGGGCGGACCAGAGCCGCAGCACGCCGTCCGCGCGGCGCCGGGCCTGGGCGCGGACGGTCTGCGGGAGGGCGATCGGGAGGACGAACCCGAGGTTGTAGTCGGTGTGTTCACCGATCAGGTTGACCCGGCCGGGGGCGGCCCACTCGCCCTCGGGGGCGTGGCCGTAGAGCTCCTCGAAGGTGGCCGGCGGGGTGTTCGGCGCGGTGTTCACGGGGTGCGCGGTGCTCGCCAGGGTGCTCGCGGTGTCCGCGGGGTGCTCGGTGTTCACGGGGTGGCCTCCCGCAGCCGTCGGGCCGCGTCCTCGGGGGTGACGTCGTTGACGAAGGCGTCCATGCCGGACTCGACCCCGGCCAGGTACTTGAGCTTGTCGGCGGTGCGCCGGATGGTGAACAGCTCCAGGTGCAGGGCGAGTTCGTCGCGCCGCCCGGCGGGGGCCTGGTGCCAGGCGGAGATGTAGGGGGTGCGGCCGCCGCCGAAGAGGCGGTCGAAGCGGCGCAGCAGCTCCAGGTACAGGCCGGGGAACTCGGCGCGCTGCGCCTCGTCGAGGGCGGTGAGGTCGGGCACCCTGCGGTGCGGGTGGAGGTGCACCTCGTAGGGCCAGCGGGCGGCGTAGGGGACGAAGGCCGTCCAGTGCTCGCCGGTGAGCACCACCCGGGCGCCGTCGGCGCGTTCGGCGGCGACGAGGTCCTCGAAGAGGTTGCGGCCGGTGGCGGCGCGGTGCCGCTCGGCGCGGGCGGCCATCCGTTCGGTGCGCGGGGTGGTGAAGGGGAAGGCGTAGATCTGCCCGTGCGGGTGGGCGAGGGTGACGCCGATCTCGGCGCCGCGGTTCTCGAAGCAGTAGACCTGCCGGACGCCGGGCAGGGCGGCGAGTTCGGCGGTGCGGTCGGTCCAGGCGTCGAGGACGAGACGGGCGCGTCGTTCGTCGAGGTCGGCGAAGGAGGCGTCGTGGTCGGCGGTGAAGCAGACGACCTCGCAGCGGCCGGTGCCGGGGCCGCTGGTCCACGGCCCGTCTGCCGGGTGCACCGGTGCCGCCGTCCCGGCCAGGGCGGGGAAGCGGTTCTCGAAGACGGCCACCTGGTAGTCCTCGGCCGGGATCTCGCTGAGCCGGCCGTCCCGGGACGGGCAGAGCGGGCACTCCTCGGCGGGTGGCTGGTAGGTGCGGGCCTGGCGGTGGGCGGCGATGGTGACCCAGTCCCCGGTGGCCGGGTCGAGCCGGATCTCGGAGCCGTGGGCGGGCGGGTCGAGCGGTCGGCGGTCGACGGCGTCCCGGGGGACGGCCTCCCCGCTGTCGTAGTAGATCAGCTGCCGCCCGTCCGCGAGTGTGGTCACGGTCCTGGCGGTGGGCTGGGTCAGGGTCCCGGCCATGGCCTTCGTCCCTCTCTTCGGGCTAGCTATCCGACACGAAACAACATTATCCAACATTATCCATCAGACCTGGCTGTCCGGAAGCCGTCCGCGCCTGCCATGATGGCGGTGACCGTGACCGGTCGGACCACCCCCACCCCGAGGAGGCCCCCCGATGGCTGACAGCGCCCAACCGCTCGCCGGGCAGCGCCGCGTGCTGATCCTGGAGCAGGTCCGCGCGCGCGGCGGTGTCAGGGTGACCGAGCTCGTCCGGGACCTCGGGGTGTCCGACATGACGATCCGCCGCGACCTGGACGCGCTGGCCCGCCGCGGGCTGGTGCACAAGGTGCACGGCGGGGCGGTGCGGATCGAGGCGCCGGCCAGCGGCGAGCCCGGGTTCGAGACCAAGGCGCACTGGGAGCTGCCCGCCAAGGAGGCGATCGCCCGGGCCGCCGCCGCCCTGGTGCCGCCCGGCTCGGCCGTCGGACTGGCGGCCGGGACGACCACCTTCGCGGTCGCCCGGCACCTGCGCGCCGTCGAGGGCCTCACCGTGGTCACCAACTCGCTGCGGATCGCCGAGCTGCTGGAGCAGCCCGACGAGGACGGCACGCCCGCCACCGCCACGGTGATCCGCACCGGCGGCGTCCGCACCCCCTCGGACGCGCTCGTCGGACCGGTCGCCGACCAGGCGATCCGCTCCCTGCACGTCAACGTGCTGGTCTTGGGCTGCCACGGGCTGTCCGCCGAGACCGGGCTGACCACCCCGAACCTCGCCGAGGCGGAGACCAACCGGACCTTCCTGCAGTCCGCCCGGCGGGTGGTCGTGGTGGCCGACCACACCAAGTGGAACGCGGTCGGCCTGGCCTCCTTCGCCGAACTGGACCAACTGGACGTGCTGGTCACCGACGACGCGCTGCCGGCCGAGCACCGGGCGGCGGCGGCCGGGCTGGTCGGCGAGCTGATCGTGGCAGCCTCCGGCGAGGGCGGTGCCGGTGGCGCTGCCGCTGCCGCTGCCGGTGGCAGTGCCGGCACCGGCGGCGGCGAGGCCGGCCGGGGCACCCCGTAGCGGACGCCGTCGCCGCTCACCCCGAGCTGGCCCGCACCACCAGCTCGGCCGGCAGCTCCAGCCCCTCCCCCGGCGCCCCGCCGCCCCGCACCTGGTCGAGCAGCCGCTCCACCAGCGCGACCGCGATCGCCCGCAGCGGCAGCCGCACCGAGGTGAGCGCGGGGTGCAGGTGCCGGCAGAGCGGCGTGTCGTGGAAGCCGGTGACGGCCACCCCGGCGGGCCCGACCGCCAACCCCTCGGCCCGCACCGCCTCGTAGACGTCCAGCGCCAGCAGGTCGCTGCCCGCCACGAAGGCCGTCGGCCGCTCCCGCCCGCCCAGCAGCTCCCGCACCGCCGCCACGTCCGGGCGCGCCGCCGTCACCGCGGAGAGGCCGAGCCGCCGCGCCTCGGCGAGGAAGCCGGCCCGCCGGGCGGCCATCCACGGCAGCTCCTCGGCGCGGCCGAGGTAGCCGATCCGCCGGTGGCCCAGCCCCGCCAGGTGGCGCACCACCGCGGCGGTCGCCGTGTCGTTGGCGATGTCCACCCAGTGCTGCGGTTCCCCCGGGCCGGTCCGTCCGAAGGCGACGAACGGGACGCCGACCCGGGCCGCGTGCGCGATCCGGGGGTCGTCGCGCAGCACGTCGGCGAGGACCAGTCCGTCGACCTGACGGGCCGCCACCAGTTCGTCGATGGCGGCCAGCGGGTCGGTGCCGCCCGGGGCCGGGCGGAACAGCAGCACCCGCTGGCCCCGGGCCCCGGCCGCGTCGACCAGGGCCTCCAGGAAGCCGGCCATCAGCGGGTTGGGGTCGAGGGGGTCGTCCACCGGGGCGAGGTAGCCGAGGGTGCGCCGGGCGCCGCTGCGCAGCGACCGGGCCGACTGGTCGGGCTGGTAGCCGAGCTCGCGGACGGCCGTGCGCACCCGCTCCAGGGTGTCCGGGCGGACCCGCTGGGGCGCGTTGAGCGCGTTGGAGACGGTCTGCCGGGACACCCCGGCCGCACGCGCGACCTCCTCGATCGTGGTGGCGCCGCGGCGCGGTCGGCGGGTTCCCTCGGGCATCGCAGCTCCCAGCACGGTTTCTCGGACGGCCGGTCGGTCAGACCGCCGGGCGGCGCAGGGTCAGCAGTCCACCGCGCGGCACGGGCACGACGCCCGCCCCGCCGAGGTCGATCCCGCCCTGCCGGACGATACGCCCCCGGGCGTCCTGCACGGTGGCCTCGGCCGTCCCGCTGCCGCCGGTGAGCCGGACGTCCGGGTCGGCGTCGGCGTTGGCGACCAGCAGGGTGCGCCAGCCGTCCCCGGAGACGTCCACCGGCAGCGCGGCGTAGCGGGCGACCGCGACGGTGCCGCCGCCGACGGCGGTGACCATCGGGTAGCCGAGGTCCGGCCGGGCCGGGCGCAGTTCGCCGAGCTGCAGGGTGCCCGCGTGCTCGCGGAAGACGCCGAGCCAGAAGGCGATCGCCTCGCGCTGGGCGGTGCTCTGCGCCGCGAGGTCGACGGACACCTGCGGCACCGAGAACAGCACGTTGATCAGGTGGCAGGCGATCTGCTCCGGCGGCTCGGCCGGGTGCCACATCAGCATGTCGGCGTGGACCGGGACGAGCCCGGCGGCGAGCCGCACGTCGACGGTGCGCTGGCGGTTCTCCTGCGGGCTGAGCGGGCAGTCGGTGGCGCGGATCATGGTGACGTACGGCCACAGGTCGGGGCTGACGTACGGCTGGCGGTACTCGATCATCGCCTCCGGCTTCACCGCGGCGATCCGGCGGCGGATCCCGGCGAGCAGCCGCTCCACGCCCTCGTCGACGCTCTCGCAGTCCGCTCCGGGCCCGGCGGGCGGGGCGTCGGCGCGGGCGAACCAGTCGACGAAGTCGACCTTGAGCCCGTCCATGCCCCACTCCTCGACGGCCCGGGCGAGCCGGCCGATCAGGAACTCGCGGACCTCCGGGTGGCGCGGGTCGGCGACGATCGCGCCCATGTGGGCGGCGTCGGCGAGCGCGTACCCGCCGATCCGCTCGAAGGCGGCGCTGTCCTTGCCGATGAACGGCAGCGCGTACCAGAGCAGGTACTGCACGCCGAGGTCGTGGACGCGCCGCACGTGGGCGGCGGTGTCGGGCAGCGAGACCGGCTCCCAGTCCCCGCAGTGCGCGTAGCCGCGGGTGCGGTCGGCGGTCATCCACCCGTCGTCGACGATGATGACGTCCATGCCGAGCTCCTTGCCGAGCGCGGCCTGCGTCTCCACCGCCTCCGGCGAGACGTCCTGGTGCATCGAGTACCAGGTGGAGTAGGCGGGGCGGCGGGCGGCCGGCGGGATGTCGGCCTCGCGGCCGGTCCACCACCAGGCGGCGAGGCCGGCCAGGCAGCGGGCGAAGTGGCGGCGCGAGGTGTCGATGCGGACGGTGAGCCGGCCGGCGGCCTGGGCCCAGAACCGGAACTCGCCGGTCTCCTCGAGCACTCCGGCGCCGGCCAGGACGTCGGCACGCTCGGCGGCGAAGGCGCAGAGCGCCACGTCGCCGGTGCCGATCAGGGCGGCGATCGGCGCGCCGTTGGCCAGGCTGGTGCGGCGCGGGGCGCTCCAGGCGGCGGGCAGCCAGCCGGTGCCGCGCGGCTCCGGGGTCCAGAAGGCGGTGGCGTCGACGCACGGCAGGCGCCACTCGATCCGGACCTCGCCCTCGCCCTCGGCGGTCACCTCGAGGATGCCGTCGCCCACCTCGCGGGCCGTCGCCGCGCCGCTGACCCGCAGGTCCAGGCCCTGGGCGGGCAGCGGACGCAGGCCGCCGGCCGCGGCGGGGGCGTGCGGTTCCCAGATCTCGGTCATGCTCAGCCTTTCGTGGCGCCGGCCAGCAGGCCGGAGATGAACTGCCGCTGGAGGACCAGGAAGAGGACCATCATCGGCAGGGTGGACAGCGCGGTGCCGGAGAGGATCGCGCCGTAGTCGGTGGTGCTCTTGTTGCCGTAGAGCGTCGCGATGGCCACCGGGAGGGTGTGCATCTCCGGGCTGCGCAGCGCGATCAGCGGCCAGACGAACTGGTTCCAGGAGCCGAGGAACAGGAAGATCGACAGAGCCGCCAGCACCGGCCGCATGACCGGGACGACGACGCTCCACAGGACCCGCAGCTCGCCCGCGCCGTCGACCCGGGCGGCGTCCAGCAGTTCGTCGGGCAGGCTGGTGAGGGACTGCCGCATCAGGAAGATCGCGAACGGCACGCAGAGCCCGGGCAGGATGATCGCCTGGTAGGAGTCGAGCAGGCCGAAGCTCATCATCATCTTGAACAGCGGGACCAGCATGACCTGTTCGGGCACCACGAGGGTGGAGAGCAGCAGCCCGAAGAGCAGGCTCCGCCCGCGGAAGCGGAACTTGGCGAAGGCGTAGCCGGCCAGCAGCGCGACGACCAGCGCACCGGCGGTCTGCACGCCGGCGACCAGCAGCGAGTTGCCGACGACCCGGAGCAGGCCGATCTTGTGCTGGAGGCGTTCGAGGTTGTCGCCGAGGGCCCCGCCGGGCAGCAGCTTGGGCGGCCAGTCGAAGATCTCGGAGTCCTTGCGGGTGGTGGCGATCACCAGCCAGTAGAACGGGCCGACGGACAGGCCGGTGACGCCCGCCAGCAGGAAGGTCAGCGGCCAGCCCCGCAGTTTCGTGGACTTCACTTGTCGCGCTCTCCCATCAGGCGCATCTGGACCGCGCCGAGCACCGACACCAGCAGGGTGAGCGCGTAGGCGATGGCGGAGGCGTAGCCGAAGTCGAAGTACCGGAAGCCGTTCTGGTACAGGTACATGGAGACGGTCAGGCTCGCGTTGTCCGGCCCGCCGCCGGTCAGCACGTAGGGCTCGTCGAAGAGCTGGAGCGTGCCGATGGTGGACAGCACGACGGTGAACAGCAGCACCGGGCGCAGCGCCGGGACGGTGATGGCGGTGAAGCGCCGGACGGGGCCCGCGCCGTCGACCATCGCGGCCTCGTACAGCTCCCTGGGGATGCCCTGCAGGCCGGCCAGGTAGATCACCGCGTTGTACCCGGTGTAGTGCCAGGTGAGCACCAGGACGACGGACATCCGGGCCCAGAACGGCTGCCCGAGCCAGTCGACGGTGGGCAGGCCGACGGCGTCCAGCAGCCAGTTGACCGCGCCGTGGTCGGTGTTGAGCAGGAAGGCGAACATCACGCCGGTGGCGACCAGGCCGGTGACGGCCGGCATGAAGACGCCGAGCCGCCAGACGGCCCGCCAGCGGACCAGGACGGAGTTGATGCCGACGGCCATCAGCAGGGCCAGCCCGAGCATCAGCGGCACCTGGACGACGAGGATCTGCGCGGTGTTGCCCAGCGCCGTCCAGAACAGCGGGTCGTCCAGCAGCCGACGGTAGTTGGCCAGGCCGGCGCCGCGGGTGGCGGCGCCGGATCCGGTGGTGAACGACAGCAGCAGCGAGTCGACGATCGGGTAGGCCTTGAACAGCCCGAAGGCGATCAGGGCGGGGGCGAGCAGGAGGTACGGCAGGGCGGTGCGCCGCCGCCGGGCCCGGCGGTGGGCCCGCTCGGCGGCCGGCCCGGCCGGGGCGCCGGGCCGGGTCGGGACGGCGGGTCGGGTGGCGGTGGTCATGCGATGCCGCGTCCGGTCTGCTGGGCGAGCTGCTTGGCGGCGTCCTGGAGGACGGCCGCCGGGTCGCCGCCCTTGAGGAAGACCTTGGTCTGGGCGTCGCTGGCGAGCTTGAGGGCGCGGGCGTAGTCCCCGGAGTAGTTGGTCGGGTCGCCGCCGTCGGTGGCGAGCTCGGCGAAGGTCCGCAGGACCGGCTGGCCGCCGAAGTACGCGCTGGGCTTGGCGTACATCGGGTCGCCGTAGGCCTCGGTGAGGGCGGGGAAGACGCCGCCGGCGTCGAACATGCTGTTGACGGAGGCGGGGCGGGTGAGCGCGTACTCGACGAACTTCCAGGCGGCGCGGCGGCGCGGGCTGGAGCCGGCGACGGCCAGGTGGGTGGAGTTGACCAGGGCGGTGCGCTTCCCGCCGGCGGTGACGGCCGGGGGCTTGGCGAGGCGCCAGTTGCCGCTCTGGTCGGCGAACTTGGTCTCCAGGTAGTGCGCGGCCCAGGCGGGCATCGGGGCGATGGCGAGCTTGCCGGCCTTCATCAGGGTGGACCAGCCCTGGTCGCCGGGGGCGTCGGCGACCAGCCCCGCGTCGTCGAGGCGCTTGAGGGTGGCCAGGGCGCGGACGTCGGGCTCGGAGCCGAGGGTGACCTTGCCCTGGAGGTCGAAGTAGAAGGCGCCCTGGAGCTGCATCAGGGACTGCAGGAAGTCCAGGTCGGGGCTGGGGTTGGCGGCCTTGTTGATGCCGATCAGCGAGATGCCGGGGTTGGCGGCCTTGAACCGGTCGGCGATCGCGATCAGGTCGTCCCAGGTGGCGAGGGTGGCCGGGTCGACGCCGGCCTTGTCGAAGTAGTCCTTGCGGTAGAAGAAGCCGAGCGGGTTGACCTCCCAGGGCAGCGCGTAGGCGTGGCCGTCCTTGCCGCTGACGACCGGCCACAGGCCCTTGGCGAACTTGTCGCGATGGGCGTCGGCGCCGAACGCGGAGAGGTCGGCGAGGCCGCCGGGGAACTTCTCCAGGTATCCCGGGAGGTAGTCGCAGCCGATGTGCAGGACGTCGCCGAGGCCCTGGCCGCCGGCCGCGAGGCCGACGGTGATCTTGTCCCAGATGGCGGGGTTGCCGATGTCCTGGACGTCGACCTTGATGCCCGGGTTGTCCTTCTCGAAGGCCGGGACGACCCCGCGCAGGGCGGCGGCGGCCGTGGCCCAGGACCAGACGGTGATCGTGCCGGTCTCGGCGTCCCCGCCGGAGCCGCCGCCCGAGCCGGAGTCGCCGCAGGCCGCGAGCGTGCCGCCGGCGGCCAGGGCCAGCAGGCCCGCGCCCGAGGCGCGGAGCAGGTCGCGACGGGAAAGGTGTGACATTGCATTCCTCTCGACGGGGTGGCACGAGGTGGGGGCGGAGTGAAGGGGGATGGGTGGGGCCGCTCAGGGCATCGCGGAAGCCCGGGTTCGATTTGAACGTTCAAACACACAAAAGAAACCAGAACCAAACAGGTTCGAACGGGCGGGTCACAGCAAACGCCCACCCTCCCCGCGCCGTCAAGACCCCGGCACGCGGAGAACCGGCTCCGAAACCGTTCCGTTATCCGCCCGCTCCGACCCCGGCGAATCCCCTGACAACCCGAACGAGGCCCCAGGTGATCTTCATCAGTGACAGGTCGACGTATTCGAACTACAGCTGACGCAGCGTCAAACCCGTGGTGCAGGACCTCGGGACCGCGGCGTCGGGGAAGCGGAGGACAGTGTGCGGACCGCCCGTGGCGTGGCCGCCCTGCTGGCGGTGGGGGTCCTCGCGGCCCTCTCCCTGGCCGCGGACGGCTCCGGCCCGCAGGACAGACCCGCCGAGGCAGGGGCCGCCGAGACCGCCGGGGCCGAAACCCCTGCCGCGGACGGCTCGGCCGGGGGCGCCGGGGCCGCAGCGGCCACGCCGTCCGGGCCACCCGCCCCCACACCGGCCTGGGACGGCCGGGTCAGGGTGCTCGGCGACGGCTCCACCTCCGACACCGGCCCCCAGCCCGGGCCGCTCAAGCCCGAGAAGCTGAAACCCGGCGAGAAGCCCCCGCAGTTCGTGGTCTTCTCCTGGGACGGCGCCCTGGAGGGCGACGACCACCTGTTCTCCCGCTTCCGCAGGCTCGGTGCGGAGAACAACGCCCGGATGACCTTCTTCCTCAGCGGCATCTACACCCTGCCGAAGGCCAAGCGCACCCTGTACCACCCGCCGCGGCACGACCCCGGCACCGCCTCCATCGACTTCGCCACCGACGGCCACATCAAGGACACCCTGGAGCAACTGCGCCTCGCCTGGCAGGAGGGCAACGAGATCGGCACGCACTTCAACGGGCACTTCTGCAACGCCAAGGGCGGAAAGGACTGGACCACCGAGGAGTGGCGGAGCGAGCTCGACCAGGCCGTCTCCTTCGTCACCCACTGGAAGACCAACACCGGCCTCAAGAACCTCCCGGCGCTGCCCTTCGACTACACCAAGGAGCTCGTCGGCGGCCGGGCCCCCTGCCTGGAGGGTCAGCAGGCGCTGCTCCCGGCCGAGAAGGCCATGGGTTTCCGGTACGACGCCAGCTCACCGGGCGAGTTCCAGGTCTGGCCCGGAAAGAAGGAGGGCCTCTGGAACTTCCCGCTCCAGCTGCTGCCCTACCCAGGCCGGTCGGCCCAGGGCCTCTCGATGGACTTCAACTTCCTCGCCGGCCAGTCCGGGAACACCTCCGAGGGCGACCCCAGGAAGTACGCCGCCTGGGAGAAGGAGACCAGGGACAGCTACCTCAGCGGCTTCGAACGGGTCTACAACGGCAGCCGGGCCCCGCTCTTCATCGGGAACCACTTCGAGACCTGGAACGGCGGCATCTACATGCAGGCCGTCGAGGACGTGATGAGGAGCGTCTGCAGACGCGACGGCGTCCGCTGCGTCTCCTTCCGCGAGGTCGCCGACTGGCTGGACGCCCAGGACCCCAAGGTGCTCGACAAGCTGCGCCGGCTGGACCCGGGGCAGCCCGGGGACTGGTCACGGCCGACCCGCTGACCCCGCCGTGGTGGCCGTGGTGCCGGCGCCACGGCCACCACGGCCCGCGACGGGCCCGCGACGGCGCGGGCGCCACCGGACCGCCGCCCGCCGCGGCCGGTCACCGCCCTACCGGCCGCCGGTCGCCCTGGTGTACGAGGTCCAGATCCGGCCCGGCAGCACGGAGTCCGGGGTGTCCGGGGCGGCACCGCCCACCCCCTCCAGGGAGAGCAGCTTCATGTCCTTCAGGTCCGCCCGGAAGACCGTCACCGCCGTGGACGTCCGCCCGTCGTAACCGACCCACCACCCGGCGGTGCGGTCCGGCGTGGTGCCGGGCTTCCCGGCCAGGTCGGGCCCGGCCTCCGCCGCCGGGCGGGCGCTCCCGGTGCGCACCGCGCCCTTGAGCGCCGCGTCCACCTCCCCCGCGGCGGCCGCGGGCAGCGCCCGCACCGGCGCCGGCAGGCGCAGCGCGAGCGGTTCGCCGTTGCGGGTGATCCTCAGCACCGAGTACGGGTCCGTCCGGCTGCCGCCCCCGGCGAAGGCGGTGTAGGCGCCCGCGGTCCGGATCGCGCTCGGGGTGGAGTTCCCGGCCGCGAAGGCCGGCACCAAGTCCCCCATGCTGCCCGGCAGCAGGCCCAGGTCCACGGCGGTGCGCTGCACCTGCTCCAGGCCGACGTCCATCCCGAGCTGCACCAGCGGCCCGTCGACGGACTGCTCCACCGCGTTCCTGAGGGTCACCGTGCCCCAGTCCCGGCCGCCCTCGTTCACGGTCCTCACGATCTTGCCGTCGCTGCCCCAGTACGGCCCCTCCGGGGTCATCACCTTGACGCCGTTGTCGCCGTCGTAGGTCGTCGTGGGCAGCACCGGGGTGCGGGCGCCGCCCCGGCGGCGCTGCACGCCCTGGCTGAGCCCCGCCGCGTACACCAGCGGCGTGAAGGCCGAACCCACCGGCACCGTCGTGGCGTTGGCGTTGTCGAAGCCCTGCTTGAGGTAGTCGGGGCCGCCGTACAGCGCGACCATCCTCCCGTCCAGGGCCACCGAGGCGGCACCGACCCGCAGCAGCCGGTCGGCCTCCCGGCGGCCGGGGTCGACGCCGCTGGTGGCGTCCTGCACGGCCGCGGCCAGGGCGTCGACCCGCGGCTTCTCGAAGGTGGTGAAGACCTGGTGGCCGCCGAGGTCGAACTGGGCCGCGGTGATGTCGGCGTGGCTCTCCGCGTAGCTCCTGGCCATGTCCACCAGGTAGCCGATCTGGCCGCTCAGCCCCGCCGCCCTCGGCTGCGGCCTCGGCTCGGGGAAGACCGTGTACCGGGCGCGTTCGGCGGCGGAGAGCCGGCCGACCTCGACCATCCGGTCCAGGATCCAGGACCACCTGTCCTCGGCCCGGCGGCGGTTGTCCGCGCCGATCGCCGGATCGAACTGCCCGGCCCCGTTCAGCACGGCGGCCAGGAACGCCCCCTCGCTCGGATCGAGCTCCGAGACGTCCTTGCCGTAGTACGCGGCCGCGGCCCGCTCGATGCCGTAACTGCCGCGCCCGAACCAGCTGGTGTTCAGGTACCCGGCCAGGATGTCCTGCTTGCTCATCCGGTGGTCCAGCTTGATCGCGATGACCATCTCGCGCGCCTTGCGGGACACGTCCTGGCGCTGGTTCAGGTAGATGTTCTTGACGTACTGCTGGGTGATCGTCGAGCCGCCCTGGGTGTCGCCGCCCGAGACCATCTGCACGACCGCGCGGCCGATGCCGGTTAGCGAGATCCCCGGATCCTCGTAGAAGGTCTCGTTCTCGGCCGCCAGCACGGCCCACTGCACCGGCTCCGGCACCCGGTCCAGCGGCACCTCCTGCCGGTTGATCTGGCCCACCCGCGCCATCTCGGTGCCGTCCGCCCAGTAGTAGACGTTGTTCTGCTGGGTCGCGAAGGAGTTCAGGTCCTCCGGGACGGCCGTCCGGACGAAGAACCAGGCCACCAGCCCGACCGGCGCCGCCGCCGCGGCCGCCGACACCAGGAGCAGCAGCCGCCAGGACGGCAGCCAGCGGCGCACCCCGCGCCGCCCGCGGCGCGGGTAGTCGATCCACCGACGCCGCCCGGACGTCCCGTCCCCGCCGGCCCGATCAGCACGCACAATCCCGCCTCCGACTCACTCGTGGGCATACAGACCCCCCGCAGGGACAGATGCGGTGGGGGCCCGTGCAGGGAAGCCGGGATTCGGTGTGATCATGGTCATACCGAGCGGGGCCGCCGGCCGCCGCACCGGTGCGCGCCCACCGGACAGTCCGAGGGCGGGCCGTCCCGCGCGGGGAGCTCGAGCACACCGCGGGGGTCGAGCACCCTCGCCGCAGCAGCACACCGGAGAAGCCGTGAAACTGTCCGTCGCCGTCCACCGGGCCCGCCTGGGAGCCGACGAGTTCCGGGTCGTCCGGCCCGCCCGGCCGCCGGCCCGCGCCCTGCTCGTCGACCACGACCGGTACCTGGGCGCGTACCTCGACCACACCGCCGCCCTGACCGTCGCCGGACTGTGGCTGCTCGCCGCCCGCTCACCGCGCTCGCTGATCCACCTGCCGCTGCGGGCCAACCGCCCGCCGGCCGGGGCGGAACCGGACGGCGCCGGCCGGTACCTCGACCTTGTCCTCCTGCACCACTCGCTGCGGTTCGCCCCCGCGCGCTGGAAGCAGCTGCGCGGCCGCCTCGGCCCCGGCCGCCCCGGGACCGCGGACCTGCCCGAGGCAGACCACGACGCCGGCACGGAGCCCGACTTCGCGGCCCGGCACCACCGGGAGAACCGCGACCTGTTCCACCAGCACCTCCACGCCGAGACGCTGTTCATGACCGGCAGCGCCAAGGTCTTCCGGGAGACGGCACGGCACTTCCTCGACGTCGCCCGCGAGGGCCCGGTCCACACGCCGCTCCACCCGGGACGCCCGCACTACTGCACGGAACTGCACACCAACGACGGCGTCCTCGGCAACGCCCGCGAGATCCACATCGAGTACTGCGACGCCTGGGACGCCCCGGGCAAGGCCTGAACGGCCGACCGGGGAAACCGCGCGGCGGGCCCGGCCGGCCGGGGACCCGACCACGTCGGCTTCCCCCGTGGAGAAGCGGTTCTGACCCCTCGACAGCCGGCCGGGCAGGAGAAACGATCACCGTATACTTCTGCGGCCCCGGCGGCCGCCGGGCCGGCGGGAGGGGACACCGGGAGGGGCGTCATGGAGCTTCGGGAGATCGAGATCTTCCTGACGCTGGCCGAGGAACTGCACTTCGGCCGGACCGCGGAACGGGTCCGGCTCTCCCAGGCCCGGGTCAGCCAGGCCATCAGGACGCAGGAGCGGCGCATCGGCGCCCCCCTGTTCGAGCGCACCAGCCGCACCGTGCGCCTGACCGCCGTCGGCCGCCAGCTGCGCGACGACCTGCAACCGGTCTACGCGGGCCTGCACGCGTCCCTGGACCGCGCCCGGCTGGCCGCGCGCGGCGCCACCGGCCGGCTCCGCGTCGGCATGATGCCGTTCAACGTCGTCGACCTGCACGGCTACTGGAAGGAGTTCCGCCGGCGGCACCCGCAGTGGGAGCTGGAGGTCCGCCAGCTGGTGTACCTCGATCCGTTCGGCCGGCTCCGGGACGGCGACCTGGACGTCCTCGTGGTCTGGCTGCCCGTGGAGGAACCGGACTTCACCGTCGGCCCGGTCCTGCTGACGGACCCCCGGATCCTCGCCGTGTCCGCCGACCACGAGCTCGCCGACCGGACCACCGCGCGGCTGGACATGTTCGCCGACTTCCAGCACGCCATGCCGCCCGCGATGCCGGACTACTGGGAGGACGGCTACCTGCCCTTCCACACCTCCCGGGGCCGGGCGATCGAGCGCGGCGAACCGGTGACCAACGCGGAGGAGCTGATCAACCGGGTCGGCATGGGCGAGATCGTCCACGGCTTCCCCAGCCACGTCACCCGGCACTGGGGCATGCCGAACATCCGCTGGATACCCGTCCCCGACCTGGCGGCCCTCTCCTACGCGCTGGTCTGGCGGACCGCGTCGGAGAACGAGGCGATCCGCGCGCTCGCCGACACCGTCCGCGACCTCGGCACGCACCGCTTCTGACGCTCCGTCGACGACTGCCCCCGGGTCGCTGTGGCCGCGGATCAGCGGCCGACCTCCCGGGCGCGGAAGTCCTCCACGGTCTCGCGGCGGATCAGCAGCCGCGCCCGGCCGTCCTTCACCGCCGCCACCGCCGGACGGCCCACCAGGTTGTAGCCGGAGGCCATGGACAGCTGGTACGCGCCCGCCGCGGGCGCCGCCAGCAGGTCCCCCGGCCGCAGGTCGGCGGGCAGGACGGCGTCCCGCACCAGCACGTCGCCGGCCTCGCAGTGCCGGCCCACCACGTCCACCCGGACCTCCCCGGCCGTCGACCGCCGCCCCACCAGCCGCACGCTGTACGGCGATCCGTACAGCGCCGGGCGCGGGTTGTCGCTCATGCCGCCGTCCACCGCCGCGAAGCTGCGGCCGTCCGCCGTGTGCTTCACCGACAGCACCCGGTAGACCGCCACCGCGGCCGGCCCGACCAGTGCCCGGCCCGGCTCGACGACCAGGCGCGGCACCGCCAGGCCGGCCCCGGCGCAGCGCAGCGCCAGCCGCTCCGTCACCCGGGCGGCGAAGTCCGCGACGTCCAGTTCCGCGTCCCCGGGCAGGTAGCGGATGCCGTGGCCGCCGCCGAGGTCCAGCTCGGGCAGGACGACGCCGTGCCGCTCCCGTACCTCGGCGAGCAGCCGCACCAGGGCGTCCACCGCCTCCAGGTAGGGCTCCACCGCGGTGATCTGCGAGCCCAGGTGACAGTGCAGGCCGACCAGTTCGAGCCCGGGCTGGTCCAGGACCCGGGCGATCGCCCCGGCCGCGTCGCCGCCGTCCACCGGGAAGCCGAACTTCTGCCCGCCGACGCCCGTCCGCACCGCCGGGTGGTGCCCGGCCGCGATCCCGGGCACCACCCGGACCAGCACGCGCTGCGGGGCGTCGGCGGCGACCAGCGCCGCCAGCCGGGCGATCTCCGCCGGTCCGTCGATGACGATCCGGCCGACCCTCAGCCGCCGTGCCAGCCGCAGCTCCTCCGGCGACTTGGCGTTGCCGTGCAGCAGGATCCGCTGCGGGGGGAAGCCGGCCGAGGCGGCCAGCCAGAGCTCGCCGGAGGAGCAGACGTCGAGGCCCAGGCCCTCCTCGGCGACCCAGTCGGCCATCGCGCTGCACAGGAAGGCCTTCGCCGCGTACAGCACCTCGGCGTGCGGCAGCGCCCGGCGGTAGGCCCGGGCCCGGGAACGGACCTCGGCCTCGTCCAGCACGTACAGCGGGGTGCCGAACCGCTCGGCGGCCTCGGCCAGTCCGACTCCGCCGACCAGCACCTCGCCGCCCGGGCCGGACCGCGCCGAGGCCGGCCAGGGGCCGCCGAGGGCCTCGGCGGCCGTCGCGGGGGCGGGGGTGGGGACGGCCGGGGTGCTGAGCTGGGTCATGACGGCTGCTCCTGTGGGTGTGGTGCCGGTGGCGCGCGGTCGGGTCGGTGCTCGGGGCTGTCCTCGACGGGCGTCGACGGTGCTGGTCGGTCCCACCTGGCCCCGCCTGGTCCCGCCTGGCGCGGACGGTGCCGGTCGGTCCTCGACGGTGCCGGTCAGTCCTCGACGTGCATGGCGAACCGGCAGTGCGCCGGCCGGGTGCGGTCGTGGCCGCCCTCCGGCCCGACGCCCGGCGCGGGGGACGGCTCGGGCGGCTCGGGCCGGTCCCGGCGGCCGGTGACGGGCAGCAGGCGGACGGGGCGCCCCAGCGGCGCGTCGGTGTCGGCGGTGGTGGTCGCGGTGGTCATGGTGCGGTCCCTTCGGATGGCGGCCGTGCGGCCGGGCTCCTCCAGTGGAGACCCTCCGCGCACCGGCCGCACCCGTCCTTGACGCAGGGCCTACGCCCCGGCCGCCGACCTTGACGCCGCCCTGACACCGGCCGGGTCGGGACGGGACGGACCGGCACCGGCCCGTGCCGCGGGCCGCCCGGGCGTGTGCGGGCCCCGGCGTCAGCAGTCCGTCAGGAGGTGTGCGGCGGGCGTCATGGTGGTGTCAACAGCGGTACGGACGGGCGGGTTCCGGGGTTCACTGGAGTCATCCGAAACGGGGAGTGCGGCACCGGACAGACGGAGGCGAACGGCCATGACCGGGACCACCCGAGTGATCGTCGGCCTGAACGGGTCACTGAGCAGCCTGGCCGCCCTCTACCACGCCGTCGGGGAGGCGGCCCGCGCGCGGGCGCTGCTGGTGCCCGTCGCCGCGTGGACGGCGGGCGAGCGGGGCGACCTCCGGGGGCGCGACGAGCTGGAGCACGCCGCGCGGCGGCGGCTGGACGTGGCCTTCGAGCAGGCCTACGGCGGCTACCCGTCCGGGGTGGTCGTCCACCCGCTGGTGGTCGACGCCGAGCCGGGGCCCGCGCTGGTCGGCGCCGTCACCGGGGCGGACGACCTGCTCGTCCTCGGCGCCGCCACCCGCCGCCGCCTGGAGCGCCTGCGGCACGGCTCGGTGGCCCGGTACTGCCGGCACCGCGCGGGCTGCCGGGTCGTCGAGGTGGCGCCGTCCGCGCTGCTGACCCGGCTCGAGCTCCCGGCCCGCAACGGCGCGCCGCTCCCGCTGCCGGCCCGCTGACACCCGAGCACGCCCTAGGCCAGTTCGGCGCGGATCTGCTCCGCGAAGCGGAAGGTCATGTGGCGCCGCCAGGCGGGCAGCCCGTGGATGTCGTCGAAGTACTCCTCCGCCCGGATGCCGTCCCGGACGGCCTCCTCGACGGCCGCGGCGTTGGGCCGGGGCGGGAACCAGAGCCGGATCGGGCGCACGGTGGAGGCGGTCACGGTGATGGTCAGCGAGCCGTCCACCGGGTCGACGGTGCCGATCAGCAGGGCGCCGGACCGCCCCAGCCCGTAGAGCGAGGCCTGCCGGAACGCCGTCCGGCTCTCCAGTGCGCGGGCGGGCAGCGTGATCGAGCGCAGCAGCTCGCCCGGCCGCAGGTCCTTGACGCCGGCTCCGGTGACGAACTCGGCCACCGGGACGCTGCGTTGCTCACCGGACGGGGCCCGCAGCAGGCAGCGCCCGTCCAGGGCGGCGGTCAGCGAGATCATCGGCCCGGCGGGCAGCCCGTTGCAGAGGTTGCCGCCGACGGTGGCCATGTTCCAGATCTTCCAGGAGGCGAGGAACGCCCGGCAGCACTGCTCGAACAGCGGCGCGGCCGGCCGGTCCAGCGTCTCGGCGAAGCGGGACAGTTGGGCGATCGTGCAGGTCGCGGCGATCTCCAGGCCGCCCTCGGGGGTGGGGGCGAGCGGCTCCCAGCCCGTCCGGCCGAGGTCGATCAGCCGGCGGATGTGCGGCTGCGACTCGGAGAACAGGTAGGTGCCGCCGCCGAGCCAGGCGTCGCCGGGCCGCCAGGTGCCGCCGCGGCGGGCGTCACGCACCTCCGCCACCGTGTTCAGATCCATGTCGCTGCACCGTCCCCGGCCGGTCGATTTCCTTCGGTAGGCCGATTGAAGCCGGGCCGGCCCGCCGGCACGAGTGGGCACCCGCACCAGTCGCGCCCGTCGCGACCTGGTCGATCGTCCAGCGGGCCGGTCCGACCGGGCTCGAACTTCGACAGCCGTGTCGAAGTTCGCCGACGGGCCGGGCTATGCTGTCCGGAGCCTGGGAGGAAGCACCCGCCCCGTCGACGAACGCGCCCGCGCGGCGCGCCCGACCGGAAGGAGGCGAGACGCATGGACACCAGCAGTCCGGGCCGCCGGCACCGCCGACCCCGCTCCGGAAGCCCCGAGTCCGCCTCTCCCAGACGGTGAACCGGCCCTCCGCGCAACCAGCCTGACGCCACGTCACAACCAGGGCCCCGCGGGCTCCGCCACGCCGCCCACGGCCGCCCTCACCCCACCCCGGTCCGCACAGCCGCGGAATGAGGCACCCCATGACGACGTCCCGGCCCTACCCGCGCCCCGGCGAGGCCGCGGTCCTGCTCACCGTCCTCGCCCTGCTCGTCGCCGAGGAGCTCGCCCTCGGCCTCGCCGAGGAGGAGGACCGCCCCGTCATCCACGCCATCCTGATCGGCGCCTCCGGCTCCGGCCTGCTCGCCGTCGGCGCCGTCCTGTTCGGCCGCTGGCTCGACGCCCGCCGGCCGCTCCCGCTCCCGCCGCCCGGCCCCAACGGCCGCGAGTACAGCGCCGAGGCGCTGCACGACTTCCCGATGGACGCCGTCCGGCCCCTCCTGCTCTGCCCGCACGCGCCCCAGCTGGGCCAGCTGTACTCGGCCTGGATGCTCGCCCGGACCGGCCGCAGCGCCCCCTGGATCGCCCGCCGGCTCGCCGTCCCGCTGGACGCCGCCCACCTGCTGGTCGACACCGCCCGGGGCCGCGGGCCCGGTCAGCGCCGCTGACCGGGCGCCCCCGCGTTCACCTGCGCGAGCAGGAACGGCACCAGTCCGCGTTCGGCCAGCGCGGCCCGCCAGGCGTCCCGCGCCGAGGCCAACTCGCCCACGGCGGCGGGCTCCTGGCCGGCCTCGCCCGCACCGGAGCGCGAGGCCGCCCCCAGCAGCCCGAACCCGCCCACCGCCAGCGCCACCGCCGCCACCCCGGCCGCGACCCACCCGGCGCCCACCAGGGCGTGCCCCAGCACCTCCACGTCCTCGTCGAGCCCCAGGACGTACCCGAGCAGCAACAGGACCCCGGCGGCCGCCCCGGCCACCACCGGCACGATCACCGCCAGCACCCCCCACCACCCGGCGACCCGCCCCCGCTCCGGGCCGTCCACCGGGAGCCGCGCCACCGCATCGGCGTCCGCGCGCAGCGCCGCGTACCGCTCGTACTCCGGGGCCGCGGCCGCCAGGACGAACTCCGCGTTCTCCCGGGCGCTGCGCCGCAGCCGCTCGACCCCGCCCGCCTCGCCGCCCGCCGCCCGCAGGGCCGCCCGCACCTGCGGCCCGGCGAGCACCCGGCCCAGCACCGTCTCGAAGTCGGCCCGGTCCTGCTGCGGCAGTCGAAGCGGCCTGTCCATGCGCGTCCCCGTTCCCTCTCCAGCTTGTTCTACAGCACTGTAGAACAAGCTGGCGCCCGACAGCAGCCCTGCTCACCCGCCCACCCCGGCGCCCGGCGCCCGGAATCGGGCCCGGCACCCGGGCCGGGGGTTCTTATGACAACGGCATTGACGTGTTTGCGCGGCACCGGTTTCATGACCGCACCCCCCGCACACCCCCCACGACCAAGGCGGTGATCCGTTGGCATCGACGGTGAACGACGAGAGTGCCGGTCCGAGAGCGGACGCGAGCCGTGTCGAGATGCGCAAGTCCATCGGGCTGCTGGACGGGGCGGCGATCGCCGCCTCCAGTACGGCGGCCACCAGCAGCATCGGCATCGGCCTCGGGCTGATGGCCGGCGTGGTCGGTCTGCACCTGCCGGCGATCATGCTGCTGGCCTTCCTGCCGGTGCTGGCCATCGCCGGCGGCTACGGGCGGCTGAACGCCGTCGACCCGGACGCCGGGAGCAGCTACCGCTGGGTGGGCCGCACGCTCAGCCCCTGGCTCGGATTCCTGACCGGCTGGGTGAACACCGTCGGCACGATCGTCTTCATGGCGTACACCACGACCGTCACCGGCTCCGCCGTCATCCAGCTGCTCGACGAGGCGCACCTGCGCAGCGTCGCCGGGCTGCGGCTGGACGCGGACTCCACCGTGCAGTGCACGCTGCTCGGCCTGGTCGTGCTGGTCGGGGCGGCGCTGGTGGCCGTGCGCGGGCTGGACCTCGCCGCCCGGCTGCAGAAGGCGCTGCTGGTCTTCGAGTACGTGGTGCTGATCGGCTTCTGCGGGTACGGGCTGTTCGCCGGCGACCAGCCGTTCTCGCTGCAGTGGTTCAACCCGTTCGACATCCCGTCCTTCGACGCGCTCGCCCAGGGCATGGTGCTCGCGGTGTTCTGCTACTGGGGCTTCGAGTCGGTGTTCAGCGTCGGCGAGGAGGTGCGCGACCCCCGGGACGCCTCGCGCGGCGGCATGGTCGCCCTGGTGGTGATGATGCTGCTGTTCCTGCTCGCCGGAACGGCCTTCCAACGGGTCCTCCCACTGGGCGAGTTGGCCGACAACGGCGCGCACGGGCTGACGTACTTCGGCGCCGCGCTGGCCCGCCAGCCGCTCGCCGCGCTGCCCCTGATCGCCCTGATGTTCTCCGCCGTCGCCTCGCTGCAGTCCTCGGTGATCCCCACCGCCCGCGGGATGTACGCGATGGGCCGCGACGGCGTCCTCGGCCCGGTCTGGACCCGGCTGCACCCGCGGCACGCCACCCCCGCCGTCGGCACCCTGCTGATCACCGGCGTCGCCGCGCTGCTGGCCGTGGCCTCACTGGTCATCCCGACCGTCAACGACCTGATATCCGCCGCCGTCAACGCGATCGGCATCGTCGTCGCCCTCTACTACGCGCTGACCGCCGTGGCCGCGGCCGTCCGCTTCCGCCACCTGCTGCGGGCCGGCGTGGGCGAGGCGCTGCGGGCGGTGGTCGGTCCGCTGCTGGGCGCCGCGGCGCTGCTCGCCGTCGGCGGCTACCTCGCCTGGTCGTTCTACGACTCCGCCGACCACTTCGAACTGGCCGCCGACAACGGGTGGTTCGAGCTGACGGTGACGGCGTTGATGGTCGTCACCGGGCTGCCGGCCGCGGCCTGGGCCCGCTGGCGGCGCCGCTCGCCGTACTTCCTGCGCGACGCGGGCTGACGCCCGGCGGCCGCCGGACGCCCCACCCTGATCCCCCGAGAACGGAGCACCACCCATGACCGATGCCGATCTGGTCTTCACCCACGGCCCGATCCACACCGGTGACGCCGCCCGCACCCGGGCGACCAGCCTGGCCGTGACCGGACAGCGGATCACCGCCGTCGGCCACGACGAGGTCCGGCAGCTGATCGGGCCGGGCACGGAGGTCGTGGACCTCACCGGCCGGCTGCTGCTGCCGGGCTTCCAGGACGCGCACGTCCACGCGGTCTACGGCGGCTCCGAGCTGGCCGGCTGCGACCTCACCGGCACCGTCGGCGTCGCCGACTACCTGGAGCGGATCCGCGCCTACGCCGAGGCCAACCCGGAGCAGGCCTGGATCACCGGCAGCGGCTGGTCGATGGAGAGCTTCGACGGCGGCCTGCCGAGCCGCCGGCTGCTGGACTCGGTCGTCCCGGACCGCCCGGTGTACCTCACCAACCGCGACCACCACGGCGCCTGGGCGAACACCCGCGCCCTGGAGCTCGCCGGCGTCACCCGGGACACCCCCGACCCGGCGGACGGGCGGATCGAGCGCGAGGCCGACGGCACCCCGGGCGGCACCCTGCAGGAAGGCGCCACCGCGCTCGTCGCCAGGCTGGTCCCGCCGTCCACCGCCGCCGACCGGCTCGCCGGGCTGCTGCGCGCGCAGCGGCTGCTGCACTCGCTGGGCATCACCGGCTGGCAGGACGCGCTGCTCGGCGAGTTCAACGGGCAGCCCGACCCGTCCGACGCCTACCTGGCCGCCGCCCGGGCCGGCACGCTCACCGCCCGGGTCACCGGGGCGCTCTGGTGGGACCGCGAACGGGGATCCGAGCAGATCCCCGAACTCGTGGCCCGCCGCAGCGAACTGAGCCACGGCCGGTTCCGGGCCGGCTCGGTGAAGATCATGCAGGACGGCATCGCGGAGAACTTCACCGCCGCGATGACCAGCCCGTACCTGGACGGCTGCGGCTGCGCCACCGCCAACTCCGGCCTCAGCTTCGTGGATCCGCTCGCCCTGCGCGGCCACGTCACCGAGCTGGACGCCCTCGGCTTCCAGGTGCACTTCCACGCCCTCGGCGACCGGGCGGTGCGCGAGGCGCTGGACGCGGTCGAGGCCGCCCGCGCGGCCAACGGGTGGCGGGACACCCGGCACCACCTCGCCCATCTGCAGGTGGTCCACCCGCAGGACGTCGACCGCTTCGCGCGGCTCGGCGCGATCGCCAACATCCAGCCGCTGTGGGCCGCCCACGAGCCGCAGATGGACGAACTGACGATCCCGTTCCTCGGCCCGGAGCGCGCCGCCTGGCAGTACCCGTTCGGCGCGCTGCAACGCGCGGGGGCGACCCTGGCCGCGGGCAGCGACTGGCCGGTGAGCAGCCCGGACCCGCTGGCCGGCCTGCACGTGGCCGTCAACCGGATGGAGCCGGGGGCCTCCGACGGCCGGGTCTTCCTGCCCGAGCAGCGCCTCGACCTGGCCTCCGCGATCGCCGCCTACACGGCCGGGTCTGCGCACGTGAACGGCCACGACGACGCGGGCGTCCTAGCGGCCGGGCGGCTCGCCGACCTGGTGGTCCTCGACCGGGACATCCTCACCGCCCCGGCCGCGGAGATCGCCGACGCCCGGGTCCTGCGCACCTACGTGGGCGGGGAGTTGGTCCACGCGGCGGACTGACGAGCCGCCCCGGCCGCTTCTCGCCCGCCGCTCCCGCCTCCGGCCGCACCCCGGGCACGCCGCCGGCCGCCACCCGCACGTCGGGTGGCGGCCGGGGCGGTCCGGCGGGGTCAGGAGGCCGGCGCCGGGGCGACGGCGAGGTTCACCGCGCGCGCGTCGGCGGAGGCCGGCGGCGTGGAGCCGATGTCGGCGACCGTGGCGATCACCGTCGCGGGTGCGCCCGGGATCCAGTTGACCGTCTTGGACTGGACGATCAGCTGCCGCTGCTGCGGCGTCCCGTCGCAGACGACGTCGGCCTCGGCCGTCCGACTGGAGCCGAAGGCGATCGAGGAGGAGTCCTCCGGGTCCTTCTGCTCCACCGAGACGGTCAGCGAGCGGGCCCCGCCGGCGACCCCGCAGAGGTAGCCGACGTTGAAGCGGACCCGGCCGGGGATCTTCGGGTCGATCAGGACGTCGCCGATGGTGACCGCCGTGGCGGGCGGCACCGGGTCCGTGACCGGCACCGGGTCGGTCGGTGCCGGGTCCGTCGGCCCCGGGTCGGTCGGCGCCGAGGGATCGGCGACCGGCACCGTGACGGGCGCCGCGGCGGCCGGGTCGGAGCCGGGATCGGGGTCGGCGGCCAGGGCCGGCGCCGTGAGGCCGGTGAGGGCCGTGGTGAGAACCGTCAGGACGAGCCACCGCTGCACTGCCAACCTCCCGGATCCGAGGACGTGTTGCGGCCGACGCTAGCCTCCCGGCCGTCGGCCCGCGCGCCGAGCCGTCCGGTCGTCGCACGGACGGCCCAGCGGCCCCGGGGCGGGCCACGGACCTCAGCGCCGGCGCAGCCACACCGCCCAGGTGAGCACCGAGCATCCCAGGTACGCCGCGAGGAAGCCCAGGTAGGCGGCGTCCCCGTTGTGGCTGGCCAGGAAGGACTGCCGGAACGCCAGGTTCACCAGGACGCCCCCGAAGGCCCCCACCGCGCCCGCGAGGCCGATCAGCGCGCCGGCGCGGCGCCGGGAGTCGGCCTCGGCGGCCGCCGGGTCGGCCCCGGCCGCGACCGCCGCCCGCGCGAGGGCCTGGTAGTGGGCGGGGATCATCTTGTACGTCGAGCCGTTGCCGATGCCGCTGAGCACGAACAGGGCGATGAACCCGCCGAGGAACAGCGGCAGCGAGCCGGCCCGGGAGGCGGTGATCACCACGGCCGTCCCGGCGCCCATGGCCGCGAAGGTGGCGAGGGTGACCCGGGCGCCGCCGAAGCGGTCCGCGAGCCGCCCGCCGACCGGGCGCAGCAGCGAACCCAGCAGCGGCCCGAGGAAGGTGAGCGCGGCGGCCTTGACCGGGGTGTCGAAGCGCGCGTGGAACTGCACCTGGAGCACCTGCCCGAAGGCGAAGCCGAAGCCGATGAAGGAGCCGAAGGTGCCGATGTAGAGGGTGGAGACGGCCCAGCCGTACGGGTCGCGGGCGACCTCGCGCAGCGCCCGGCCCTCCCCCGCCGGGGAGACGGCGAGGTTGTCCATCCGCCACCACGCCCCGGCCGCGGCGAGCACGATCAGCGGCAGGTAGATCAGCGGCAGCAGCCGCGGGTGGGCGGCGCCGGCGGTGGCCAGCACGAGGAGGCCGAGCAGTTGGACGGCCGGGACGCCGAGGTTGCCGCCGCCGGCGTTGACGCCGAGCGCCCAGCCCTTGAGCCGGTGCGGGTAGAAGGCGTTGATGTTGGCCATCGAGGAGGCGAAGTTGCCGCCGCCGACGCCGGCCACGCAGGCCACCGCGAGCAGCGTCCCGTAGGAGACCCCGGGTTCCAGCACCAGGGCGGCGAGCGCGGCGGGGACGAGCAGCAGCAGTGCGCTGACCACCGTCCAGTTGCGCCCGCCGAAGCGGGCGACGGCGAAGGCGTAGGGCAGCCGCAGCAGGGCGCCGAGCGCGGTCGGCAGCGCGGTGAGGGTGAACTTGCCCGCGGTGTCGATGTGGTACTCGGGCCCGAGGAACAGCACGAGGACCGACCACAGGCTCCACACCGAGAAGCCGATGTGCTCGGAGAGGACGGAGAAGACCAGGTTGCGCCGGGCGATCCGGGCCCCGGCACGGGCCCAGAACTCCTCGTCCTCCGGATCCCAACCGCTGAGCGCTGCGGGCTGTCTGACGTCGGCGACGGTGGTCATGCCGCCTCTCCTTCCGGGGCGAGTCCGTCCGGGGCGATCCGTACCGGCCAGCGGCGCAGGACGGCGGGAGCGCCGTCGGGGGCGGTGTCCTCGTCCAGGCAGCGGCCGTCGGTGAGATCGTAGACCTGCTTGTACATCGGCGAGATGAGGGTCGGCCGGTCGCCGCGGCTGCCGAGCAGACCGCGGGAGAGCACCTGCGCACCGCTGAACGGGTCGAGGTTGTCGACGGCGTACAGCGTGCCGGCGGCGTCGCGGAACAGCGCGATCTGTCCTGCGGCGGGGAGCAACACGGCCACTCCGCGGCCGGGTTGCAGGTCCTCCAGGGCGCAGGCGGTCCGCCAGGCGGTACCGTCGTGGATCTGTACGGTCACGGGGTGACCACCTCCAGTCGGGCCCCGGCGATCAGGACCGGGGCGGTGAGGGTCTGTCCGGCCTCGCCGGGGCGGGCGGGGCGGATCTGGCCGCGTTCGGGGACGAAGGTCACCGCGGGGTCGGGGGTGCCCGGGGCGTTGACGAAGGAGGAGAAGCGACGCATCCGGTCGGGATCGGCGAGGGTCTGCGCCCATTCGTCCTGGTAGGCGCCGACATGACGGGCCATCAGGTCGTCCAGCTCGGCGGCGATGCCGAGCGAGTCGTCGAGGACGACGGCCCGCAGGTGGTCGAGGCCGCCCTCCAGTCGCTCCAGCCAGACCGAGGTGCGTTCCAGCCGGTCGGCGGTGCGGATGTAGAACATCAGGTAGCGGTCGATGGTGCGGATGAGGGTCTCGCGGTCGAGGTCCGCGGCGAGCAGGTCGGCGTGCCGCGGGGTCATGCCGCCGTTGCCGCCGACGTAGAGGTTCCAGCCGGCCGAGGTGGCGATGACGCCGAAGTCCTTGCTCTGGGCCTCGGCGCACTCCCGGGCACAGCCGGAGACGGCGGACTTGAGCTTGTGCGGGGAACGCAACCCCCGGTAGCGGAGCTCCAGTTCGATGGCGAGGGCGGTGGAGTCCTGCACCCCGTAGCGGCACCAGGTCTCGCCGACGCAGGACTTCACGGTGCGCAGCGCCTTGCCGTAGGCGTGGCCCGACTCGAAGCCGGCGTCGACCAGCCTGCTCCAGATGACCGGGAGCTGGTCCACGGTGGCGCCGAAGAGGTCGATCCGCTGTCCGCCGGTGATCTTGGTGTAGAGGCCGAAGTCCCGGGCGATCTCGCCGATCACGATCAGGCCCTCGGGGGTGATCTCGCCGCCGGGCACCCGGGGCACCACCGAGTAGGAGCCGTTGCGCTGGAGGTTGGCCAGGAAGTGGTCGTTGGAGTCCTGCAGGGCGCCCTGCTCGCCGTCCAGGATGTGGCCGTTGCCGAGGCTGGCCAGGATCGAGGCGACGGTGGGCTTGCAGACCTCGCAGCCCTCACCGGAGCCGTGGCGGTCGCGCAGCTCCGAGAAGGTCGTGGCGCCGGTGACCCTGGCGATCTCGTACAACTCGGCGCGGGTGTGGGCGAAGTGCTCACAGAGCCCCTTGGCGGTGCTGACGCCTGCGGCCTCCAGCTCCTCGGTGACGACGGTGCCGAGCTGCTTGAGGCAGCTGCCGCAGCCGGTGCCGGCCCGGGTGCACTTCTTGACCGCGGCGACGCCGTCGCAGCCCTGCTCGCGGACGGCCGCGCGGACGGCGCCCTGGGTGACGTTGTGGCAGGAGCAGAGCACCGCGTCGTCGGGCAGCGCCACCGGGCCCGCGGCGCCGAACCCGGCCGGCAGCACGAGCTGTTCGGGGGCGACGGTGAGCGGCTTGCCGGCCACCGCGAGCGGGCGCAGGGTGCCGTAGGCGTCGGTGTCGCCGACCAGGACGCCGCCGAGCAGCGCGCCGTCCGCGCCGATGACGAGCTTGCGGTAGACCCCGCTGCGGCTGTCGCTGTACAGCACGTCGAGCGCGCCCTCGGCGCTGCCGTGCGGGTCGCCGAAGCTGGCCACGTCGACGCCGAGCAGCTTCAGCTTGGTGGAGGTGTCGGCGCCGGTGAAGCCCTCGCCGAGCCGCCCGGCGCCCTCGCCGTCGAGCTCCGCCAGGGTGCGGGCCGCGGTCTCGGCCATCTGGTAGCCGGGGGCGACCAGGCCGTACACCCGGCCGTCGGCGGCCTGGGCGCACTCGCCGACGGCGAGGACGGCCGGGTCGGCGGTGCGGCAGTGCGCGTCGACGACGACGCCGCCGCGCTCGCCGACCGGCAGGCCGCAGTCGCGGGCCAGCTGGTCACGGGCGCGCACCCCGGCCGAGAACACCACCAGCCCGGCGGCGAGTTCCCGCCCGTCGGAGAGGGCCAGGCCGCGCACCCGCCCGTCCGGGCCGGTCAGCACGGCGCTCGCGCCGGCGCCGGTGTGGACCGTCACGCCGAGGTCCTCGATCTTGCGGCGCAGCACCGCGCCGCCGCCGTCGTCGACCTGCACGGCCATCAGACGGGGCGCGAACTCGACCACGTGGGTGGCCAGTCCGCCGGCCCGCAGGGCTCCGGCCGCCTCCAGTCCGAGCAGCCCGCCGCCGACCACCACGCCGGTGCCGGCCGTGGCCGCGTCCTCCCGGATCGCGGCCACGTCCTCGACGGTGCGGTAGACGTGGCAGCCCGGGGCGTCCTTGCCGGGCACCGGTGGCACGAACGGCACGGATCCGGTGGCCAGTACCAGCGCGTCGTAGCGGACGGTCGCGCCGGAGCGGGTGGTGACGGTCCGTGCCGTCCGGTCGATCGCGGTGACCGGGTCGCCCAGGCGCAGGTCGACGCCGTGCTCGGCGACGAAGCCGTCCGGGCAGAGCGAGAGGTCCTCGGGGGTGCTGCCGTCGAACAGCGAGCTGAGGTGGACCCGGTCGTAGGCGGGCCGGGGCTCCTCGGCGAGCACCGTGACCCGCCAGCCGCGTGCCGCGGGCTGCTCCGTCCAGGCTTCCAGGAAGCGCTGGCCGACCATGCCGTGGCCGACGAGGACGAGGTCCCGGATCCGGTCGTGGGTGCTTGTCGTCATGCCGGAAATCTGACCGCCCGCTGTTTCCGGTCCGGGTCACGGGTGTTGCGGGCGCGGTACGCCTCGCTCACGGCGCCCGGGCCACCGGGTGCGCTCCCGGACATCCGCCGTAACCGGAGCCCTGGTTTCGCTTACCTGTGGGTGACGGCCGGGCAACGCCCCCGTAACACGCGCACCGCACGCTTCCCGGCATGGCAACCCTCACCCAGCCAGGACCGCTCACCGGCTTCACCGTCGGGGTCACCGCGGCGCGCCGCCGCGAGGAGCTCAGCGCCCTGCTCAGCCGGCGCGGCGCCCAGGTGGTCGAGGCCCCGGTGCTGCGCATCCTCCCCCTCGCGGACGACCTCGCCCTGCGCGCGGCCACCGACCGCTGCCTGGCCGGCCCGCTCGACTACGTCGTCGCCACCACCGGCGTCGGCTGGCGCGGCTGGATGAGCGCCGCGGAGGGCTGGGGCCGGGGCGCGGAGCTCGCCCTGGCCTGCCGGGGCGCGATCGTGCTCAGCCGTGGCCCCAAGGCCACCGGCGCGGTGCGCGCCAGCGGGCTCGACGAGGGCTACTCCCCCGGCACCGAGGCCACCGACGAACTGCTCACCTGGCTGCTCGCCCGCCCGCTCGCCGGGCGCCGGATCGCCGTCCAGGAGCACGGCGTGCGCCTGGACTCCTTCGCCGCCGCGCTGCGCGAACGCGGCGCCGAGGTCATCTCCGTCCCGGTCTACCGGTGGGCGCAGCCCGAGGACCCGGGCGCGGTGCGGCGCCTGCTCGACCAGACCGTCCGCCGGCAGGTGCACGCGCTCACCTTCACCAGCGCCCCCGCCATCACCGCCCTGCTGGCCACCGCGGAGACCGAGGGCCTGTACGAGGCACTGGTCGACGCCCTGCGCACCGACGTCCTGCCGGTCTGCGTCGGCGCCCTGTGCGCCCGGCCGCTCACCGACCTCGGCCTGCCCGCCGTCCACCCCGAACGCGGCCGGCTCGGCTCGCTGGTCCGGCTGCTGGCCGACACCCTGCCCAACCGCGGCAGGCGCGAACTCGCCCTGTCCGGAACGGTCCTGACGCTGCAGGGAAACGCCGCCCTGGTCGACGGCGAGAGCCACTGGCTCAGCCCGCGCGGCGCCGCCGTCCTGCGCGCCCTCGCCGAACGGCCCGGCCGCGTCCTCAGCCGCGCCGAGCTGCTGCGCGCCGCCTGGCCGGACGCCACCGCCGACGAGCACGCCGTGGAGGCCGCCGTCGGCCGGCTGCGGGCCGCGCTCGGGCCGCACGCCGCCCTGATCCGCACCGTCCCCAAGCGCGGCTACCGCCTGGCGGCGGGCTGATGCCGCCCGTCCTGCTCGCCGTCGCCCACGGCAGCCGGGACCCGGTGGCCGCCGCCTCGACCCGGTCCCTGCTCCGGCTGGTCCGCGCCCTCCGGCCCGGACTGACCGTCCGCTGCTGCTTCCTGGACCTCGCCCGCCCCTCGCTCGGCGACGCCCTCGCCCGGCTCTCCGGTGCGCGGCCGATCCTCGTCCCGCTCCTCCTCGGCACCGGCCACCACGTGCGGGTCGACCTGCCCGCGGCCCTGGCCGGCGCCCGTCTGCCGCTCTCCCACCTCGCCCCCGCGCTCGGCCCCCACCCGCTGCTCGCCGACGCCCTCGCCGACCGCCTCGCCGAGGCCGGCGCCCCGCCCGGCGCCCCGGTGGTCCTCGCCGGCGCCGGCTCCACCGACCCGACCGCCCTCGCCGACACCGCCCGGATGGCCCGGTTGCTCGCCGCCCGCCTCGGCGGCACCGTCACCCCCGCCCACCTCTCCGCCGCCGAGCCCACCCCGCACCGGGCCGTCGCCGCCCTCCGGGAGGCCGGTCACCCCCGCACCGCGCTCGCCAGCTACCTGCTCGCCCCCGGCTTCTTCGCCCGCCGCGCCGCCACCACCGCCGCGACCTGGACCAGCGCTCCGCTGTCCGCCCACCCGGCCGTCGCCCGCCTCGTGCTGCACCGCTACGACGAGGCCCGGGAGGCGGCGGCGCTGCGCCCGGCGGCCTGAGCGGCCTGGCCGTCCGCCCGCCCGGGCGACGCACCACGGCCCGGGCCCGGGCCGCCACCGGAGCGTGCGACGGCCCGCCGCGCTGCTGCGCGCGACGGGCCGGGGGGCCGGGGCCGGGGCCGGGCTGACGACCGGCGTCAGCTGAGCGTCCGCACCGCCGCCGCGTCGTACGGCTTCAGCTCGGAGAACCGGTCGCCGAGGACCTTCGCCGCCCACTCCGGGTCCTGGAGCAGCGCACGGCCGACCGCGACCAGGTCGAACTCGTCGCGCTCCATGCGGTCCAGCAGGTTGTCGAGGCCCTGGACCGGCGCGCCCTCGCCGGCGAACGCGTGGATGAAGTCGCCGTCGAGGCCGACGGAGCCGACGGTGATCGTGGGCCGGCCGGTGAGCTTCCTGGTCCAGCCCGCCAGGTTGAGGTCCGAGCCCTCGAACTCCGGCACCCAGTAGCGGCGGGTCGAGGCGTGGAAGGCGTCGACGCCGGCCGCGGCGAGCGGGGCCAGGATCGACTCCAGCTCCTCCGGGGTCTCGGCGAGCCGCGCGTCGTACGCCTCCTGCTTCCACTGCGAGTAGCGGAAGATCACCGGGAAGTCGGCCGAGACCCGCTCCCGGACCGCGGCCACGATCTCCGCCGCGAACTTCGTGCGGGCCACCGGGTCCCCGCCGTAGGCGTCGGTGCGGCGGTTCGTCCCCGCCCACAGGAACTGGTCGACGAGGTAGCCGTGGGCGCCGTGCAGCTCGACGCCGTCGAAGCCGATCCGCTCGGCCGCCGCGGCGGACTCGGCGAAGGCGCCGACGACCTCGTCCAGGTCGCTCCGGGTCATCGCCCGGCCGGCGCCCTCGGTGCCGTCGAGGCGCAGGCCGGAGGGGCCGACGGCGGGGGCGTCGGCGTAGGGCGGCTCTCCCTGGTTGCGCACCATGCCGATGTGCCACAGCTGCGGCACGATCGTGCCGCCCGCCGCGTGCACGGACTCGGCGACCTTCGCCCACCCCGCCAGCTGCTCCTCGCCGTGGAACCGGGGCACCCGGTCGCTCTGCCCGGCGGACTCGTGGCCGACGTAGGTGCCCTCGGTGACGATCAGGCCCACGCCCGCGGCCGCACGGCGGGCGTAGTACGACTCCACGTCCGCGCCGGGGACGCCGCCCGGGGAGAACATGCGCGTCATCGGCGCCATCACGATGCGGTTGGGGACGGTCAGGCCGTTCAGGGTGACCGGACGGGAGAGGATCTCGGCCGCGCGGGAGGCGGCGGACGCGGTGACGGTCATGGGTGTTCCTCGCGGGTAGCGGACGTTATGTGCACGTGCATGGAATACGTGCGGTTCCAACCGCCACGGCGTCCGGCGCATTTCGCGCACCGGGCGATCCGCGGTGTGATCCGCGGCACTCCCCCGCGGGCCGCCGCCGCCCGTCAGGCGTCACGGCACCGCGGCGCGCTGCCGGGCGGCGCCACCCGCCTCGACCGGCGCCCGAGGCGGCCGTGAGCACGCCGCGCTAGAACCGTCGGCGGGCCGCAACTCCCGTTGCCCGCCCGGTACCGCACGCCCCGTCGTTCCCGTGCCACCCCCTCGTCCGGCCTCGACCCTGGGAGAGACATGCCCGCCGCACACACCCGCCCCGTCCGTCTGGTGCTCGCCGCACTGGCGGCCCTCGTCCTGCTGCTCTCCGGCGCGGTCGCCGCCACCCCGGCGCAGGCCACCACCAGCAGCCTCGACGGCGCCTGGGCCTGCGACGTCCCGGCCGGGTACGTCTACGACCAGGTGTCGATGAACCGCTCCTGCAGCGGCGGCGGCAGCTGGAACTCGCCGCAGTTCCACCTGCGGACCCCCGTCGACGGCCTGACGGCCTGCAAGAGCGCGCCCGGCTTCGTCTACGACGCCATCACCTGGGGCAGTGCCTGCAGCCAGATCTCCGGCGTGACGTCCAACCAGTACCACCTGCGCAAGCCCTACGACGGTCTCACCGCCTGCATGGGCACGCCGGAGTTCACCTACGACTACCTCACCTGGGGCACCGCCTGCAGCCTCACCCAGGGCGTCCAGTCGAACGCCTTCCACCTCCGCAAGCCGGTCAGCGGCCTCTGGGCCTGTGACGTCCCCAGCGGCTTCACGTACAGCCAGACCACCCAGAACTACGACTGCAGCACCTACCGGGGCGCCACCTCCACCAAGTTCCTCCTGCTCGGCTGACCACCGCGCGCCGAAGGGCGGGAGCGGGAGGTCGGCCGGTCCGACGTCCCGCTCCCGCCCTCGGCGTGACACCCCGGGTCGGACACGCCCTAACGGCCGGCGGCCGCCTCCGCCCGTGCGTCGGTGGCGCCGTCCTCGTCGTGGCGGTGCCGGCCGTCGCTGCGGTCGCGCCGGAGGGTGAAGCGGTCGAAGAGCACCGGCACGGGGAACGGGTCGGCGACGGTCGCGGGCGCCGAGTGGTAGTAGCTGACGGTGATGGTGGTCCGGCCGCCCGGCAGGGTGCCCGGGTCGACGTCGAACACCGCGACGCCGTGGGGGAAGGCGGTGTCCGGGTCGATGACCGCGGACCAGTGCGCCTTCTCCTTCGCGTCCGGGTCGGCCTTGAAGGTGAGGCGCTGGGTGCGGACCGAGGCCTGCCGCACGCCGTCGGGGTCGGTGGGCAGGTAGACGTCGTCGTGCCCGGCGGTGCCGCCCCCGCCGAGGATCAGGTGGACGGTGCCCTTGGAGGTGTCGATCAGGCGCGTGTCGTCGTCGGCGACGGCCGGGGTGAGCAGGCCGCCGGGCTCGGTGCCGCGGACCGGGTGGGTGCGCTCGTAGTCGTGGTCGTGACCGGCCAGCACGAGGTCGACGGAGTAGCGGTCGAGCACCGGCAGCAGGTGCTCGCGGATGCCCATGTCGCCGCCGTGGCTGGCGGCCGAGGAGGACATCGCGAACTGGTGCAGGTTGACGACGATCCAGTCCACCTCGCGGCCGCGCCGGGCGCGTGCCAGGACCCGCTCCAGCCAGCGGAGTTGGGCGCCCTCGCTGTAGCCGCTGATGTAGATGGACAGCCCGGTGGCCGGGTCGATGCTGGCGTCGTCCTCGACCGCGATCTCGTTGCCGTCGAGGCTGACGAAGAGCACCGCGCCGATCTGGAAGCTGTACCAGGTGCCGCAGTGGTCGCGGGTGCCGTTGTCGGGGAGCTCGAAGCGGGTCAGGTAGGAGGCGTAGCCGAGGTCCCCGCCGCCGGCCTCGACCTCGTGGTTGCCGGGCGCGGGCATCCACGGGCGGTTCGCGGCGGAGGTGGACAGGTTGTTCATGAACGCGTTCCAGCACTGCGGCTGGAGGTCCGTGTTGTTGTTGGCGTAGGCGAGGTCGCCGTTGAGGAGGTGGAACAGCGGCGCGAACCGCTCCACCTGGCGGACGGCCGCGGCGCCGTGGATCGAGGACTTCTTGAACACGCCGTCGCCGGTGCCCAGGTCCCCGAAGCTGGTGAAGCGGAAGGCGGCCCGGCCGCGGGCGGGGGCGGTGCGGAAGGTGCCGCGCACCGGGTCGGAGCCGTCGTGCAGCACCTCGTAGACGTAGGTGGTGTCGGGCCGCAGGCCGTCCAGACGGGCGTGGTGGGTGTAGGTCTCGACCTTGTTGAGCCCGTCCACGTAGGTCCGCGTCTCGGCGTCGACGCTGTGGCCGGCGCCGCCGCGCGGGGTGCCGATCCGGACCCGGGGCCGGCGCACGCTGCCGGCGGTCGCCCAGGAGACCGTCATCTCGCGGGAGGGCTCCTCGCCCCACTGCAGGTGGATCTGTTCGGGGCCGGGGGTGCCGGCGATCGCCGGCCGGGTCCACAGCAGGGTGGACGCGGGCAGCGCGGCGAGGGCGCCGGCCGCCGTACCGGTGCGCAGGACCGTCCGGCGCGAGGGGCGTGCCGGGGGCGCGGGGTGCGCCGGGTGCGCCGGGTACGTGGGGTGCTCCGAAGGGTGTGCCACTGCCGCCTCCTGGGCTCGGGGAAACGCCCAGGAGAGTCCCAGCCGGACGGGAACCGGCGCGCCACTTCGGACGGTGCGGCCGGCGAACGGCAGTTGAACGCTCGGCCGCGGTCCCGCCCGGACCGCGGCCGCACCGGGCCACGGGCCCCCGGCACGGGCCCGCGCCCTGGCACCCCACAGGGGAGGTGGAAGCTGGCGCCGGGGTCCAGGGGGTCTTGCAGGGTGCCGGTCGTGCACCACGCGTGCGGCTGTCGCCCAACCGCCTCTCGGCCCCTCGGTAAGGAGTGCCCCGGCGGCACCCTTCGCGGCGTCGCGGCCGAGCCTGCCAGATGCCCCGAGCTGCGACAAGACGTCGGCCGTACCCCCTACTCCACGTCCGCCGCCCGCCACTGCGGGTGCTCGTGCCCACCCGCCCGGGGCTGACGGATCGTTTCCGGTCAGCTTCGGCGATCTTTCGGTCCGGACCTGCCGCCGACCGATCGTCCGCCGCTAGGGTGCGGCGCAGCCCCGCCCTCCTCTGCTCCTCCCTCCCCGCGCCGTCCCGACGGCCGGCTGACGACGATCGGAACGGTGTCGCCGTGACCAGGATCCTGCGCCGACTGATGACCCGCTTCGGAAGGGCCGCCGCGGTGGTCGCCGTGCTGGCGGCCGCCCTCACCGGCACGACGGCCGGCACCGCCTCCGCGGCCGGCGGCTGGAGCTGCTCCGGGGCGCCCGTCCCGGCCGGCTACGTGATCACCATGTACAACGCGAGCGGCTGCAACAACCACGGCTCGTGGTACCAGCAGCCCGCGCAGAACCGCCTCTGGACCTGTTCGGGCTCCCCGATCGTCTCCGGCTACGTGCTGACCAACTACAACCCCCAGGGGTGCAGCGGCGTCGGCGCCTGGTTCCAGGAGCTGGTCCGCAACGGCGTCTGGACCTGCCCCTACTCGCCGATCCCGGCGGGCTACCGCAGCACCAGCTACGACGCCGGCGGCTGCAACGGCCTGGGCGCCTGGCTCACCATCAAGGCCTGACCCCGCGGAACGGCCCGGGCCGGGGTGCCGGCCCGGGCTCGGGGCGCCGGTCCTCCGGGAGGCTCGCCAGGCCCCTCCCCGCTCCGTCCGCCGCGCCGTTCCCGCCCGGATCCCGAACGGATCCCGCGCGGATCCCGAACGGCCGGTACGGCCGGATGGCC
Organism: Kitasatospora sp. NPDC051702; assembly: GCF_040681575.1. NCBI lineage: Bacteria > Bacillati > Actinomycetota > Actinomycetes > Kitasatosporales > Streptomycetaceae > Kitasatospora > Kitasatospora sp. NPDC051702. The sequence continues at coordinate 129,778 of NZ_JBFAZB010000002.1, read as the reverse complement.
GCGGGCCGGCGGGGTGGTCCGGCGCGGCCGGGCGGGTGACCTGCCGGACGTGTCGGCGGCGGCCCGCCCCACTCGGCGTGCGTCGGTTGGGAGTGCGCCGCCTCCGGGCGGTGCAGGCCCTGTTCCCGAACCTGAGAGCCGCCCATGCCTGCCACCGCGTGTCTCCGACGTCTCCTCCCCGCCGCCCTGTGCGCCGTCGCCGTCGCCGTCGCCGCCCCCACGGCCCAGGCCGCGCCACCGGGCCGCGCCACCGGATCCGACCCCGGCGGGAGGCACGGCGGCAGGTACGACTGGGAGAGCGTGGCGGCCTGCGAGAGCAGCGGCGACTGGCACGTCAACACCGGCAACGGCTACTTCGGCGGCCTCCAGTTCGACGCCCCCACCTGGCGGGAGTACGGCGGCCTCGCCTACGCCCCGCGCGCCGACCTCGCCAGCCGCGAGGAGCAGATCGCGGTGGCCCAGCACCTCGCCGCGAAGCGCGGCCTCTCGCCCTGGCCGGTGTGCGGCGCCCGCGCCACCCGCGACCACGGGCGCGCGCACGACGAGGCCCTCCCCCTGCCGGCCGCACCGGCCGCCGCGGCCCCGGCCACCGCCCCGACCACCACCCCGACCGCCGGGGCCGGCACCTGGACGGTCCGCGAGGACGACACCCTGGCCGACCTCGCCGACGCCCTGCGCGTGCCCGGCGGCTGGCCCGCCCTCTACGCGCTCAACCGCGCCGCCGTCGGCGGGGACCCGGACCTCATCCAGCCCGGACTCCTGCTGCGCCTGCCCTCCTAGGGAGCCGTGAACGCCGTCGGCCCGCCCGGTCCGCTGTGGACCGGGCGGGCCGACGGCGTTGCCGCGGGTGCAGGGGCCGGACGGGCGCCCTACCCGACGTGGACGCGGGGGCGGCGGGAGCGGTCCGGCTCGGCCTCGCGCAGGACCTCACGGGTGACGGGCGCGACCTCGCCCTGACCGAACAGGAAGAACCGCAGGAACTGGGCGAAGGGGTTGCCCTCGGTCCACTCGAAGTAGAGGTGCGGCTGCTGGCCGGTGCGGTCGCGGACGGTGAGGGCGAGGGCGGCGATCGCGTTGGGGATGCTGGAGCTCTCCAGCGTCAGCACCCGGTAGCGGCCGTGCAGCACCTCGCCGCGCACGGTCAGCGCGGCCTCGAAGTCGGAGGCGTCCCGGACGGTGACCTCGACGAAGACCAGGTCGTCCTCACCGGGGATGTCGTTGTCGGCGCGGATCTGGCGGATCTTGTCGCGGTACTCGGCGACGTCGCGGTGGGTGGGCTCGTTGGCGATCAGCCGCAGCGGGCGGTGCGCGTAGTCCCTGACGAAGCGTTCCGCCACCTCGTCCAGGGCCACGTCGGTGACCCGCAGCTCGAAGGCCCGCCGGAGCCTGGACAGCAGCGAGACCAGGATGATGCCGGCGATGAAGCAGGCGCCGATCTTCAGACCGTCGGGGCGCTCGGTCACGTTCAGCACCGTGGTGTAGAGGAAGATCACCGCGATGATCGCGAAGGCGGTGGTCCAGCCGCGCTGGCGCGCCTTGTACGCGGCGATGGTGACCGCGATCGCGGCCGAGCTGATCAGCACCAGCACACCGGTCGCGTAGGCGCCGCCCTGGGCGTCCACGTCGGCGTGGAAGATCCAGGTGACCAGGAAGCCGATCAGGGTCAGCACGATCACCATCGGCCGCACCGCGCGCGCCCAGTGCGGCGCCATGCCGTAGCGCGGCAGGTAGCGGGGCAGCAGGTTGAGCATGCCGGCCATCGCGGAGGCGCCGGCGAACCAGAGGATGGCGATGGTGGAGAGGTCGTAGACGCTGCCGAAGGCCCCGCCGAGGTATTGGTGCGCCAGGTAGGCCAGCGCGCGGCCGTTGGCGTCGCCGCCCGGCTTGAACTGGTCGGCCGGGATCAGCAGCGTGGTGATGAAGCTGGTGGCGATCAGGAAGCAGCTCATGATCACGGCGGCGGTGGTGAGCAGCTTGCGGGTGCCGCGGATCCGGCCGGTGGGCTTCTCCTCGGTGTCGTCCGGGTCGCCCTCGATGTGCGGCATCACGGCGACACCGGTCTCGAAGCCGGACAGGCCCAGCGCGAGCTTCGGGAACACCACCAGCGCGACGCCGACCATGAGGACCGGGTTGCCGTGCTGGGCGGTCAGCGCGTCGGTCCAGTCGGTGACGACGTGCGGGGCCTCGACGACCTTCCAGAGGCCGACGGCCACCACGACCACGTTGAGCACCAGGTAGATCCCGACCAGGACGACGGCCAGGCCGATCGCCTCGCCGAAGCCCTTGAGGAAGACCGCTCCGAGCATCGCGACCAGGACCAGCGTGATCAGCACCTGCTTGCCGCCCAGGACGCCGGTCAGGTGCGGGTTCTCCACCAGGTGCGCGCTCGCGTCGGCGGCCGACAGCGTGATGGTGATCAGGAAGTCCGTCGCCGCGAAACCCAGCAGTGCGAGGACGAACAGCTTGCCCTTCCAGAACGAGAGCAGCCGCTCCAGCATCGCGATCGAACCCTCGCCGCGCGGGCTCTCCTGGGCGACCCGGCGGTAGACCGGCAACGCTCCCAGCAGGGTGACGACCACCAGCACGATCGTCGCGATCGGCGACAGCACACCCGCGGCCAGGGCGGCGATGCCCGGCTGGTAGCCGAGCGTCGAGAAGTAGTCCAGGCCGGTCAGGCACATCACCCGCCACCAGCGCTCGCCCTTGTGGGCGCCGGAGTCCCCCGACTCCGCCCCACCGTGCCCGGAGCCCTCGGCGGCCTCGGCGGCGGAGGGCTTCTCCGCGGACACGTCCTCCAGCAGCCAGTTGCGCAACCGTATTCGCGCCGACGACGGATCCGCCGTCGCCGTGTCCGTCGACCCCGACGAAGCCACCTTGCACCTCTTGTTTAAAGACCCCGTAAAAGCGCCGTCGGGCGACGGCAGTGCGCCAGGCTATGCGACGGGCGTCAAGGAATCGTCATCGGCCCGCGTTAAGAAAGCGTCATTGCTCCGCAGGTCGCGGCGGGTGGCACGGCGGGGGCGCGGGGGTGCCGCCGGAGCCCGGCACCGGGCGGGACTCCCACGGCACCGCGGCGGGACTCCTGCGGGGGGGGCGAACGGCGAGAGCGGGACCCGGGCGAAAGGGCGCCGGGGCGGGCCCCCGCCGAGCAGGCGCCGGAGCGGGACGGACGGACGGACGGCCCCGCCCCGGCACCCGCCGGTCAGGCCCGGTACCCCAGGACGGTCATCATGCCCGCCTCCGCGTGGTACACGTTGTGGCAGTGCACCATCCACAGACCCGGGTTGTCGGCGTCGAAGTCGACCGCCAGCGTCTCGCCCGGCAGCACCACCGCGGTGTCCTTGCGGGGCCCGTCACCGGCCAGCGCGAAGCTGTGCCCGTGCAGGTGGACGGGGTGCCACATGCCCGTGGTGTTGCGGAACTCCAGCCGGACCCGCTCCCCCGCCGCCACCGGATGGCGCTGCGACGGCTCGTACCGGCGTCCGTTGAACGCCCAATCGGCCTTCGCCATACCGCCGGTGAGGTCCAGTCGCACCGTGCGGTCCGGCGCCCTGGCCGGCAGCCGCACCGCCGGATCGGCCTTGAGCCGCGCCGCGGTGACCAGCCGCCCGTCCAGCTCGACCGGGCGCACCGAGGCGTCCGGGGCCGTGCCGCCACCGGTGCGCAGCAGGGCGAGCGCGGTGGCACCCTTGCCCTCGGCGAGCGCGGTGAGCGGGAAGACGCCGTCCTTGACGGTGACCAGGACGTCGTAGCGCTCGCCCATGCCGAGCAGCAGCGCCTGGGTGGTGGTCTGCTCCACGGGGAAGCCGTCGGTGTGGGTGACCGTCAGCTCGTGGCCGCCGAGGGCGACCCGGTAGGCGGTGTCGCCGCCCGCGTTGACCAGCCGGATCCGCACCCGGTCGCCGGGCTTGGCGGTGAAGGTCTCGGGTGCGGCCGCCAGGCGGCCGTTGACCAGGTGGAAGGGGTGGGCGACGTCGCCGGCGTCGCCGCCGAGCAGGGCGCTGCGGGCGCCCATCAGCATCCGGGAGGGACCGGTGGCGCCGGCCGTGCCGGACATCCCCGGCATGTCGTGGCCGCCCGCCGCGTGGTCCGTCCCGCCCGCGCCTGCGGCGAGTTCGGCCAGGACGGCGTCCGGGGTGCTGCCGTCGACGCCGTCCAGCCAGTCGTCCAGGACGACGACCCACTCCCGGTCGTAGCGCAGCGGCTCCCTCGGGTCCTCGACGATCAGCGGCGCGTACAGGCCGCGCTCCTGCTGCACCCCGGAGTGCGGGTGGAACCAGTGGGTGCCCGGGTGGCCGAGCGCGAAGCGGTGCTCGGCGGCGGCGCCGGGCCGGACGGCCTCCCGGGTGAGGCCCGGCACGCCGTCCATGTCGTTGCGCAGCGCGAGACCGTGCCAGTGCAACGAGGTCGGCTGCGGAAGGTGGTTGGCGAGGGTGACGGCGAGGGTCTCGCCGGCGGTGGCGCGGATCTCCCGGCCGGGCAGCCGGTCGCCGTAGGCCCAGCTCCTGACGGTCCGGCCGCCGAGGTCGAGCGTCGTCTCGGTGGCGGTGAGGGCGACCCTGCGCTCGGGTCCGGGCCGGCGCGCGGCCTCGGCGGCGGCGACCTCGGGGCCGTCGGGGGTGACGAAGCCGCCGGGGGCGGTGGTCGTGGCGGTGGCGGCCGGGGCGTTCGGGTCGCTCGCGCCGGGCGGGACGGGCGTGCCGTTCGGGCCGGAGTGGCCCATGGCGGAGTGGTCCATGCCTCCCGTGCCGCCGGAGGAGCAGGCGGTGAGCAGGCCGGTGCCGGCGGCGGCGAGCGCCGCGCCGAGCAGGGTACGACGGGTGGGTGTGCGCATGACGGAGTGCACCTCGTGCGGTGGTGTGGGTGAGTCGGACGACGCGTCGGCCGTTCCGCGCGCGGGCACGGGACGGCCGGCGCGCGCCTACTGACGCAGCACCGACAGCCGGGCGAGGAGGATCCGCCCGCCCCCGGGCGGGGGCAGCGCGCGGACGGCCGCCAGCAGCCGGGCCCGGACGGCGGCCGCGGCGTCGCGGTCGCGGTGCGGCAGCGGGCCGGCGGCGAGGAGCAGCAGCGTCCAGGCCACGAGGACGGCGAGGCAGACGGACATCGGGTCGGTACCGGCCGCCGCGGGGTGGGCGGTGGCGGAGCCGGCCGGCCGTCCGGCGGTCGGCGGGTGCGGCGCGGCGGGCTCGCCGGGCTGCGCGGCCGTCGCCCGGTGCGGCGCGGCGGCGGCCGCGTGCCCCGGGGCGCCCGTGCCGTTGCCACCGGGACCGTGCCCGCCCGCGGGGTGGCCGAGGGTGTGCATGGTGACGAGGCCGAGCAGCAGGGCGGCGAGGAGCAGCAGCCGCAGTGCCCGGGGCGCCGGGGGCAGGGCGAGCCGGGCCGGCCCGAGGGGTCGCGACCGCGCCATCCTCCGCCTCCCGACCGTCCGTGCCTCCGACCGAGGCCGCCCACGTACCCCCGCAGGGTATCCCGAAGGCTACCCGGAGCCGGGCCGTCCACCCGATCCGGGGTCAACTTCGTTCACCCTCTTGGCAGGTGCAATTTCACATTGCTATGTTACGCAGCACCCCAAGGGCACCGACGACCCCACCGTCCGCCCCGGCCCCACCCCACCCCCCGGCAGTCCCGGGCCGGAAACCCACGGCACTGCCGCCTCGCACCGCCCTGCCACTTCCCCCACCAGGAGTACCGGTGTCAACCTCCCGTGTCGCCAAGCGGGTCCTGCTCGCCGCCACCATGGCCGCCACCCTCACGCTGCCCACCCTGCAGACCGCCCAGGCGCTCACCCCGGCCGCCACGACGGCCACCGCCCCCACCTCCGGCGCCACCGCGTCCACCGCCGGAAGCCCCGTCGGCGCCGACCAGCGCACCGCCTACGACGACGCCGACCACCTCGGCAGCGCCGCCGCCCGACCCGGCTCCGCCGCCCCGGCCCCCGGCGGCGGCTCGCTCGGCGGCTCCCCCGTCCCCGGCCTGCTGCCCGACCGCGTCGGCGCCCCCGCACCCACCGCCGCCCCGGCCTCCCCCGCCACCGCCACCGCCGCACCCACCACCCGCGCCGGCGTGCCCTGCACCGTCGACGGACTGACCGGCCTCGGCGCCGACCAGCTGGTCGCCTTCCTCACCGACCCGGCCGTCACCGCCGACGGCTGCCTGCGCGGCATCATCTGGACCTGGGACGCCCGCTTCACCACCACCATGGACAACGCCCACGTCCAGGCCGTCGCCCACCGGATCACCCAGCTGTCCGCCACCGACGACGGCAGCAACGCCTCGCACCTCTACGAGCTGTGGACGTACCTGCACGCCACCGTCTACCACGGCTTCAGCCACCACGAACTGAACGTCACCGACCCCGGCACGCTCGCGGCCCTCCAGGAGGCCGTCACCGCCTACACCGGCAGCGCGCACGCCTTCGACCGCACCGACCTCGCCGCCGACATCCTGCGCGAGGCCACCATCACCGCCGGCGCCGACGGGCTGCGCCAGCACAACCTCGGCCTCGCCCGTCGCCTGCTCGGAGTCCTCGCCCCCGGCACCACGGTCGCCGACAGCTCCGCGTGGGGCAACGCCGTCCTCCAGGCCCTCAACATGAACTACCTCGGCGTCGCCAACCAGGACCCGGCCTACCTCGCCGCCGTCACCGCCGACGGCGACTTCCGCGCCGCGATCCGCGCCTACGCCGGCTGGGGCCACCTCAAGGGCACCGCCAACGCCTGGGCGGCCCGCGACGCGATGGGCGAGTACGGCCGCCTCGGCCAGGTCGCGGCCCTGCACGACGGCGTGGTCGCCGAACTCGGCGCCCTGCTCACCACCACCAAGGCCACCTTCGGCGAGTGGTCCGACCCGTGGGCCAAGCTCATCGGCTGGGCCAACACCTACGGCGTCTGCCAGCAGTTCGGCGTCTGCGTCGCCGACCTCGAGAAGCGTCTCTTCCCCAACACCTACACCTACGACAACGGCGCCATCGAGGTCCGCACCGCCCTCGACAAGGCCACCGTCGACCAGATGTACTACGCCAGCAAGCAGGTCAAGAGCCAGTTCCTGCGCGTCCTCGGCACCGACCAGCCGCTCGCCGGCGACGTCAACAGCACCCTGCACATCCAGCTCTACGCCTCCCGCGCCGACTACGAGGTCTACCACCCGATCCTCACCGGCTACAGCACCAACAACGGCGGCATCTACATCGAGCGCGGCGCCACCTTCTACACCTACCAGCGGCGCGTCCCGCAGGACTCCACCCTCACCCTCGAGGAACTCTTCCGCCACGAGTACGTGCACTACCTCAACGGCCGCTGGGCGGTGCCGGGTTACTTCGGTGACACCCGCTGGTACGCCGGTGACCGGACCACCGCGATGGACGAGGGCACCGCCGAGTTCTTCGACGGATCCACCCGCGACCAGGGCATCCGGGTCCGCAAGTCGCTGGTCGCCAAGCTCGCCTCCGACGAGGCCTCCGGCATCCCCCGGATGACCATCGCCCAGATCCTGCACGCCGGTTACGACGACACCCCGGCGTTCCACTTCTACAACTACGCCGGCACCTTCTTCGAGTTCCTCTGGACCGCCCACCCCTCGCTGCTCCGCGAGATGTACGACCACCAGCGCGCCGACGACCCGGCCGGCTTCGACGCCTGGCGCGAGCGCCTCGGCGCCGACGCCGCCCTGAACCGCGAGTACTCCGCCTTCCTCGACGCGCAGATCAAGGACGTCGACCACCTGTACGTGCCGTCCACCTCCTTCACCGCCAACGGCTCGCTCGACCTCGCCTGGGCCTCCGAGGTCCGGACGGCCTTCGCCGCGGCCACCCAGAACACCCCGGACTGCAAGGACAACGGCGACTGGGCCAACAAGCCGATGCGCTTCGTCTGCACCGGCCGCATCACCGCCAACCTCACCGACGCCACCGACCCGGACAAGGTCTTCAAGGACATGTCCGACACCGTCGACTACTTCGTCCTCGCCCGCACCAGGGACGTCGCCGGCGCCGACAACCTCAACGACATGAACTGCACCTTCGGCAAGGTCGACGTCTGGCCCACCGGCCGGGCCGGCACCGCCGACTACACCTGCGAGGGCCCGCTGCGCCGGTAGGCCCTCCCCTCGACCCGGCCCGGTGCGGACCGTGTGGGATCCGCACCGGGCCGACCGGGCCGCCGCACGGCCACACCGCCCGCCGGCGCCGGGCGGGCCGCGCGGCCCCCGAAGGCCGGGCGGCGGGCCCTGCACCCGCCGCCCGGCCGCCACCGCGACCGCGGCCCGAATCCGCCGGCCGGATCCGTCCGCCCGTCATCGCGGCCGGCTGCCGGAATCGCGGGATATCCCGCCCCGACCGCCGGCGCGGGGATTCCGGGGAACCGGGCCGTCACACACCGGCAGAGGCGAGGAGGAATTCCCGTCCGCGGAAATCCGCCGCCAGGCCGCGGCCGTGACCCCTGCAGCCCCCGGCCCCGGCCACCGGCGGCCGGGCGGGCCCGATGGTCGACGCCTCGGCCCGCCCCCACCCGGCCGGACGGGGGTCCGGCACCCGTGGCTGGTCCCGCGCCTGCACGGCCGTCCCGACCCGCACCCCCGAGCGGACCCCGACGATCGACCCCTAGGGGCGTAGACACGGGGTGGGGCGGGAATGGCTGGATCGTAGGGGCCAGCCCGCCAGCCGTGAGAAGGTGTCAGCCATGACGGTTTTCAAATTCATCCTCAATGTCATCTGGCTGCTTTTCTGTGGGATCTGGATGGCGATCGCCTACGCGGTCGCGGGAATCATCTGCTGCATTCTCATCATCACCATTCCATTTGGCATTGCGTCCTTCCGGATCGCCGGTTTCATCCTCTGGCCGTTCGGGCGGACGACGGTGGAGAAGCCGGAGGCCGGGGCGGCGTCCTGCATCGGGAACGTGATCTGGCTGATCTTCGCGGGGTGGTGGCTGGCCCTCGCGCACCTGATCACCAGCGTCCCGTTGTTCCTGTCGATCATCGGGATCCCCTTCGGGTGGGCGAACCTGAAGATGATCCCGATCTCGCTGATGCCGCTCGGCCGCGAGGTCGTGCCGACCGACGAGGCGTGGGGCGCCCGCTAGGGCTCCTTGGACGGCGCCTCCCGCGGGGTGGGCGGCGGAACGGAAACGGCTCCGCACCGGTGCAGGTTCACCGGTGCGGAGCCGTTTTCGCACGTCCGGGCAGGTGCGGGCGGGTCGGAACCCGGCCGCACCAGCCACCTTGCCAGAGCTTGCCTTGAGTTTCCAAAGTTCAGTCACGTTATTGCCTGATGTTGCCAATCCTCCTAGGCTGGGGTGCGCCAGTTCAGCTCCCCACGGCCAGACGAGAGGCAGCAGTGACCGAACCGAAGATCAGCGTGGTGATCCCCTACAAGCAGCGCCTGGACAACATCCGGGCGGTGTTCACCTCGCTCGCCGAACAGACCCTGGACCGCTCCGAGTTCGAGGTCGTGGTCGGGGTGATGGAGTACGACCCGGCGTACGTCGCGCTGTGCCGCGAGTTCACCGGGCGGCTCGACATCGTCTCGGTGCTCACCAGCAAGGAGTGGAACACCAGCCACGCCCGGAACCTGGGCATCCGGCACGCCACCGGGAAGGCCGTCATGGTGCTCGACGCCGACGTCGTCATCCCCCCGGCTGCCCTGCGCACCCTCTACGAACGGCACTTCCAGCACGGCCAGCAGGTCTGCGTGCTCGGCCAGGTCTTCGGCTACGACGAGGTGATCTCCACCGACCTGGACACCGTCGAGGCCCCGGACTACGCGCACTACCGCCAGGTCCTCGCCGACCTGGAGTCGGCGGACCGGGCCCGGCTGGACCCTCGCTGGTCCGCCGGACACGCCCCGGCCTTCGCCCGGTTCCCCTGGGCCTTCGCCCGCACCGGCCTGATGGCTCTGCCGACCGCCGCCGTCCGCACCCACGGGCTGCTGCTCGACGAGGGCTTCCTCGGCTGGGGCGCCGAGGACCAGGAGTGGGGGCTGCGGATCGCCCGGGCCGGGATCCCGATCACGCTCGGCCAGGACGTCTACGGCGTCCACCTGCCGCACCGGCGGGACTCCGGCGCCCAGGACCGCTCGGCCGTCGAGACCAACCGGTACTACCTGGCCAAGTGGCCCCGGCTCGACCTGGAACTGGCCCTCGCCTTCGGCGGGTGGCTGGAGGCCGACCGGCTGATGCCGGAGGTCGAGCGGGAGCTGGCCGCAGCCGCCCCCGGGCACACCCTCGGTGCCGTCCGCGGCACCGTCGACGGACGCGACGTGCTGGCCCTCGGCGTGCTGCTCGACGAGCACGGGCGGATCGCCGACCCGGAGGCGGCAGCACTGTTCGCCGGACGCGCCCCGGCCGAGGTGCTCCCGCTGGTCGGCTTCGCCCTGCCGTACGAGGACGCGAGCGTCGACGAGTGCCGGCTGCTGGCACCGGTCTGCGGCCTCGGCGAGCCCTACCGGGCGGCCGTCCGGAACTCCGCCGAGCGCGTCGCGCGCAAGGTCGGCGCACCGGCCGGCGACGACCGGCGCTGACCGCCCCGGGGCGGCGGCGCGCGGCCGTGCCGCCGGCCCCGCACCCGTTTCGCCGGCCCCGCGTCCGTTCGCCGACGACGCCGGCGCCACCGCCGGCACCAGCAGACACCAGAAGACACCGAAGACGAGGAGACGAGACATGACCCCGCCCCCGATCCGGCTCTCCGCCGCCGTGATGACCCACCCCCGGCGGGCCGCGGCCGCCCACGCCCTGGTCGAGCGCTTCCCCGGCCTGGACCTCACCATCGCGCTCGACCCGGAGCCCGACGGCCCGCCCTCGGCGCTGCGCAGCGCCCGGGTGGCCTGGGAGTCGGTCCGCCCCGGGGCCACCCACCACCTGGTGCTCCAGGACGACGCCCTGCCGGTCGAGGACCTCCTCGACCGCCTGCTCCCGCTGATCGAGGCCGAACCGGACGCCGCCCTGTGCCTGTTCACCGAGTGGGGTTCGCGCACCTCGTACGCGGTCCGGATCGCCGCGCTGCTCGGGCACGACCTGGCGCCCGCCGTCGACGACTACGTGCCCTCGGTCGCGCTGGTCCTGCCCGCCGACGTGGCGCTGGGCTTCGGCGAGTTCGTCCGGACCAAGGCCGACAGCGGGCACCCGGACGACCTGGCGCTGCTGAACTACCTGGCGGACCGGGGCACCCGGACGCTGATCCCGGTGGCCAACCTGGTCGACCACCACAACGACGTCAGCCTGGTCGGCAACAACGTGCACGGCCGCCGTTCCGCCGCCTGCCTGGCCCCGGTCGGCGCGGCCCTCCCGGCGGGCGGCCCGTACTCGCTGCTCACCGGCCTGGAGACCGTCCCGTACTACGACTTCTGGGGCCAGTACTCGGACGCCTGCGTGCCGGACGACTCCACGGTGGACGGGCGGGTGCGGACCTCGGCGCGCGAGGCCCTGCTGGAGCGCGGCGTCACCGTGGACCGGTTGACGGCCGAGCTGCGGGAGTCGCTGGGCCGGCGCCCGGAGAGCGAGCTGCTGACCGACCGGGTGAGCGAGGTGGTGCTCACCGAGGTCTGGATCGTCTCGTTCCTGCTCGGCGTCATCACCGCGGAGGTGGACCCGGGGCGCGGCGCGGGCATCGACCCGGACCGCCCGCTGGCCGGCGCGGCGCTGGCGACCCTCGGCCCGGGCGCCGTCCGCCGGGTGGTGCCGGACCGGCTGCTGCCGGCGGTCGGCGCGCTGCTCCGTCCGCTGGTGCGGGACGCCGTCCTGGCTGGCGCCGCGGCGGTGGCCGGCTGACCGCCTGACCCGGCCCGCCTGTTCGGGCCCGCCTCTCCGGGGCCGTGGACCGCTGCCGAGCGGTCCACGGCCCCGAGGCGTGACCGGGCCCGACGCCCGGACGAGAACACCCGGACGACGGTGCGCGGACGAGGGCGTACGGACCGGGGCGTACGGACGGACGACGGCGGTGCGGCGGGCCCAGGGCCTGCCGCACCGCCGTCGTCCGTCCCCGCGGTCGTCCCTCAGCTGTAGCTGCGCGCCTGGAGCGCGAACAGGTCCGCGTAGAGTCCGCCGCGCGCCACCAGCTCGACGTGGTCGCCGCACTCGGCGACGGTGCCGCCGTCCAGCACGACGATCCGGTCGGCCATCCGGACGGTGGAGAAGCGGTGCGAGACGAAGAGCGTGACACCGCCGTGCCGGCCCACCTGCTCGGCGGAGCCCGCGTAGCGCTCGAAGACGCGGTGCTCCGCGGCGGCGTCCAGCGCGGCGGCCGGCTCGTCCAGGATCAGCAGCAGCGGTTCGTCCCGCAGCGCGGAGCGGGCCAGGCCGAGACTCTGCCACTGGCCGCCGGACAGTTCGGCGCCGTCCACGTAGCCGCGTCCGAGCGGACCGTCCAGGCCGCCGGGGACCCGGGGCAGGACCGGCCCGGCACCGGCCTGTTCGAGCGCGGCGACGAGGATCTCGTCCGCGTCGATCCGGGCGAGGTCGCCGACGCCGACGTTCTCCCGCAGGGTGAGCTCGAACCGGGCGAAGTCCTGGAACAGCGTGGAGACCCGGGCCTGCCACTCCTGCGGCGGTGCGTCGCGCAGGTCCACGCCGTCGACCAGGATCCGCCCCGAGGTCGGCTGGTAGAACCCGCAGAGCAGCTTGACCAGCGTGCTCTTGCCGGCGCCGTTCTCGCCGACCAGTGCCACCGTGCTCCCGGCCGGCAGGTCGAGGTCGACACCGCGCAGGACGGGGCGGTCGGTCCCGGGGTAGCTGAAGCCGACGCCCTCCAGCCGGATGCCGCGGCTCAGCCGCAACGGGACGCTCCCGGCCGGCGCGGCGGCCGCGGGGCCGGCTCCCGGCGCGGCCCCGCCCGCGGTGGCGGTGCCGGCCTGCCGGGCGGGCCAGGCCCGCAGGCCGAGCAGCCGCTGGACGGTGTGCCCGGCCGCCTGGAGCGTCGACAGGGTGCTCAGGGCGGCGGCCACCTGGCCGTTGACCTGGACGGCCAGGGTGATCACCAGGACGACGTCACCGATCGTCAGCCGGCCGCGGACGGCCTGCCGGATGACCAGGTAGACCGCCCCGCAACAGGCCGCGGCGAAGGCGAGCTGGCCGAGCGCCCGGAACGCGGCGGCGGACAGCTGGCCGCGCCAGAGCCGCCCGGTGGCCTGCTCCCAGCTGCGGTCGTGCAGGCGGACCAGCGCGGACTCCGTCCCGAACAGCCGGGCCTCCTTGGCCGACCTGGCGGTGGTCGCGGTGTGCAGCAGGTGGCGGGCGCGGCGGTTCTGTTCGGCGGCGGCGGTGCGCGAGCGGTCGATGCGGCGCTGTGCGGACCGGCCGGTCAGCACCGGGGGCAGGGCGGCGAGCGGGAGGAGCAGCAGCCAGGGTTCCAGCGAGCCGAGGACGGCCGTGGTGATGGCCAGTTGCACGACGAGGGCCACGATCTGCAGCAGGGCCTCGACGTAGGCCCGCATCCGCTGGACCTCCTCCCGGACCAGCTCGACGGTGTCGGCGAACTCGGAGCTGTCCAGGTGCTCGATCCCGGGCGTGCCGTTGGCGAGGGCCATCAGTTCGGAGGTGACCTCGCCCTCGGCCTGCTCGCCGAGCTCGAAGTAGTGGAGGTGGGCGAAGTGCCCCATCATCAGCTCGGCCACCAGGGCCGCCGCGATGACACCGGCCAGCAGCAGGGCGGGGGCGAGGCGGTGGTCGAGCAGGTCGTCGGTGAAGGCCCGCAGGGCGAGCGCGCCCAGCGGGACGGCCAGGTGGCCGAGGGAGATCAGGGTGGCGGCCTTGAGGAACCGGCCGCGGTCGGTGCGCCAGGCGAGTCCGAACAGCCAGCGCATGGTGCGGGCGAGGTGGGTCATGAGGCGGCGTCCGTCAGCAGGTCGGGTTCCGCCGGCTCGGCCTGGTCGGTGAAGCGCTCGGCCTGCAGGCGGAACAGGGTGGCGTACCGGCCGCCGGCGGCGACCAGTTCGTCGTGGCTGCCGCGTTCGACGACCTTCCCGTGTTCCAGGACGACGATCTGGTCGGCCCGGCGGACGGTCGAGAAGCGGTGGGAGATGATCAGCGTGGTGAGCCCGCGGGTCATCTCGAGGAAGCGGTCGTAGAACTCGACCTCGGCGCGGACGTCGAGTTGGGCTGTGGGCTCGTCGAGGACCATGACCGAGGCGCCGGCGCGCACGGCGTACATGGCGCGGGCGAGGCCGATCCGCTGCCACTGGCCGCCGGAGAGGTCGCGGCCGTCGCGGTACTGGCGGGAGAGCACGGTGTCCAGGCCCTGCGGGAGCGCGGCGAGGACCTCGGTGGCGCCGGCGCGGCGGGCGGCGGCGAGCAGGTCGGCCTCGTCGCCGGCGAAGCCGGGTGCGCCCAGGGCGATGTTCTCGCGGGCGCTCAGCTCGTAGCGGACGTAGTCCTGGAAGATGACGGCGAGCCGCCGGTGCCACTCCTCGGGCGCGATGTCGGTGAGGTCGTGGCCGTCGACGGTGATCCGGCCGGCGGTCGGGTCGTACATCCGGGTGAGGAGCTTGACGAGGGTGGTCTTGCCGGCGCCGTTGAGGCCGACCAGTGCGGTCGAGGTGCCGGCGGGCAGTTCCAGGTCGAGGCCGTCGAGGACGGCGCGGCCGCCCGCGCCGTAGCGGAAGCCGACGTCGTGGAAGCGGATCGAGCGTTCGGGCAGGCCGGCCGCCGGGCGGTCGGCGCCGGGGGTCAGGGCGGGCAGGGCGCGGGCGCCGTCGCGGAAGTCCAGCAGGGCCTGGTGCGCGATGGCGCCGTACTGGGTCTGGACGTCGCACTCGGGGAAGTAGACGCCGAAGCGCATCAGGGTGAGGACGGCCTGCAGGGCGATGCCGAGTTCCAGCAGGCCGAGGCCGTGGTCCACCGCGGCGACGGCGAGCATGGCGACGGTGGCGGCCGATCCGGCCACGCCGACGGCCGACAGCAGGACGAAGGGGCGGCCGAGGATGCGCCGCCGGCCCTGCCACATGGTGGTCAGGTAGCCGAGGTTCTCGCGCGCGTACCGGTCGCGCAGCCAGCCGATCAGGCCGAGCAGCCGGATCTCCTTGGCGGCGTGCGTGTCCGAGGCGAGGGTGCGCAGGTAGCCGACGCGGCGCTTGTGGCCGGTGATGCCGTCGTAGAAGTCGCCGAAGGCGCCGAGCGAGCCGCGCTGGCCGAAGCGGATCACCAGGGCGGTCAGGCCGATCACCACGGCCGCGGCGGGGGACAGCGCGAAGCCCACGAGGAGCACCGAGCCGGTGAGCTGGGTGTAGCGGGCGACCAGGGCGAGGGCGCCGGCGGCGGCGTCGCCGGGGGAGGCGGACTCACGGTCGAAGGCGGTCCTGGCGGCGTCGAGCCGGTCGAGCAGGCGCGGGTCGTCGAGGGCCATCGCGGGGGCGTCGGTGAGGGCCGCGTGCATCAGCAGGCCGCGGCAGCGCTGGTCGACGTGACGCATCACCAGTTCGCCCGCGGCGGCCTGGAAGGGGGCGAGGGCCTGTTGCAGGGCGAGTGCGAGGGCGGCCACCCCGAGGGCGGTCAGGACGGCGGTCCAGGCGTGCGGGGCGGCGCCGGTGACGGCGGCGGGCACCCGCTGGAGCAGGACGCTCATGGCCACGACGAAGCCGACGGGCAGGATCCCGAGCAGCACGTTCAGCAGCAGGGTCGCCGCGAGGGTCCCGGGTGGGACGTGGCGCAGCAGCCGGGCCACCGAGAGCCAGCGGGCGGTGCGACGGCGCAGTTCGGCGGTGGTGGCGCTCATGTCCGCTCCGACCGGGGGGCGGGCCGGTGCGCTGCTGCCTGGTGGTGCCCGTTGGCACGTCTTGTCACGGCCTGGGTCTCCTTTCAGTTGCCGGGGTCAGGCCCGCGGGCAGTGAGGGTCGCGACCGCGGGCCATGAAGCAACTGTGCCAGAGTAGGCAACTCTCAGGCAACGACGTGACAAGAAAAGTGTCTCAGGCCGGACCCTCCTCCAGGATCTCCGCCAGAATGCGCCAGACCTCGGCCGCGAGATCGATGTTGGAGGCCTGCCGGGCCTGTTCGGCCAGCTCCTTCAGCTGCTTGATGCCCTCGCTCCGCCGGCCCTCGATGATCAGCAGCCGGCTGTTCATGATGCTCAGCCGGATCTGGTCCCGGTAGGTCAGCCGCAGGTCGCCCCGGAACAGCTCGTCGTGGGCGGCCCGCGCGTCGGCGTAGCGGCCCTCCTCGAAGGCGAGGTAGGCCTGCAGCGTGCGGAACTCCTGGCGCAGCATCGGGGTGCCGACCAGCGCGAGCGCCGACTCGGCCTCCGCCATCCTGGCCCGGGCCAGCTCGGTGCGCGGCGGCGTCAGCTGCAGCGCGAGGGACGCGCCGGCCAGGCGCAGCCGCATCCAGAGGGTGAGGTCCACCCGGCTGTCCAGCCATTCGATGGCCCGTTCCAGGTGCTCGATCGCGCCCTCGTGGTCGCCCTGGCGGTAGCGCACGGTGGCGGCCGCCCAGAGCGCCTCGGCGCGCAGCGCGTCGGTGCGGTCCCCGACCAGGCCGAGCAGCTCGTCCACGTGCGCCCGCGCGTCCGGCAGCCGGCCCGCCTCGGCCTCCGCGGAGACCAGGGCCAGCAGGGCCCCGGCCACGGTGAGCACGGACAGCCCGGACTCCTTGGCCAGGCGGTGCGCGCCGGCCGCGTGCCCGATGGCCTCGTCGATCTCGCCGGCGGAGCGCTCGAAGCGGGCCAGCTGGGTCCACGCCCGGCACTGCAGCTCGGGGAGCGCCAGCTCGCCGCCGATCGCGGCGAGCTCCTGCAGGCAGGCCAGCTCCCGGGGGCGGTCGCCGAGGGTGCGCCAGTGCCGGGCGACCAGCCAGAGCGCCTGCCAGCGCTGCAGCGGGTCCTGCTCGTCGCCGGACTCGAGGGCGGTGATGAGCCCCTCGACGGCCTCGTCGCCCTCCATCGAGGTGGCGATGCTCAGCGCCTGGGCAAGCGAGTTGCCCGACGGCGGCAGGTCGAAGGCGGACCGGTCCACGTCGAGTTTCCCGGCGAGGTAACCCACCACCCGGTCGGTCGGCTGCCGCAGCCCCGACTCCAGTCTCGAGAGGTATCCGGTGGAGATCTCCTCGCCGGCCAGTGCCGCCTGGGAGAGGCCGCGCTTGGCGCGCAATTCCTTCAGTCGGCGCCCGAAAAGAGGCTGTTCCATCAATGTGAGTCCCTGATGTCCGGAGGCCCGCATTCAGGTGCTGCTCAGCGAGTGCGAAGCCGCCTGAATTCAGCATCCGATGGCGGGCGAGAGCTGATGACAGCACCGCAGCGTAGTGGAAATCGGGACAGATGGGCAAACCTAGGCTACGTCAGTTGGTCTAGACTTGCCAACTTGAGGCAACCTATTGCCAAGGCTCGGACGGCCTGACTAAGTTGGCCTCGTTGGCAACGGCAGACACCACGAGTTGCCCCCAGCAACACCCCCCACACACACCCATGTCCTGGAGTGACCCATGCGTGCTCGCACCCGGCTGACCGCCGCCGCCCTGTTCGCCGTCCTCGGCCTCGCCGCCGTGGCCGGCCTGAACGGGCCCGGCAACGGCATCGACTGGCCGACCCCGCCGACCCGCACCAGCGCCGCCAGCGGCCCGGACAACGGCATCGACTGGCCCACCGGGCCGTCCGGCGCCACTCCCACCGCCACCCCGACGCCCACCGCCACCGGCGGCACCCACGGCCCCGGGATCAACACCCCGGGCAACGGCATCGACTGGCCGTAAGCGGCCCCCACGCCCGCTCGTCCGAACCAGCCGAACGGAGTCAACGCACGTGTCGCTCCACTACCCGACCCGCCTCGACGCCACCGCGACCCCACTCGACGCCACGGCGCCGCTGAGCCCCGAACAGCTCGACCGGTTCGCGGAACAGGGCTACCTGATCCTCCCCTCGTTCCTCCCCGCAGACCTGGTGGACCGGCTCAGACCGGAGGTCGACCGCTGGGTCGACGAGGGCCTGCGGGCCCGCTCCATCGCCTGCTGCCTCCAACCCGCGGTGCACGGCGACCCGCCCGTGCTGGAACTCGAACTGCCCGCCCACGGCGAACTGATCGGTCACCCGCCACTGCTGGCCGTGCTCGACCGGCTGCTCGGCCCGTCCTTCGTCTTCCACCACCTGCACAGCGACCGCCAGGCCCCCGGCCTGGCCGGCAAGCAGTGGCACCACGACTACGAGCAGGCGCTCGCCTCGGACCGCGCGTACGGCATGGTGCACACCCTGCACTACCTCGACGGGCTCGACCGCGAGACCTCGGCCCTGGTCGTGCTGCCCGGCTCGCACCACCGGGCCGCGCCCAAGACCGCCCTCGCCCACCTGGACACCGGGGTGCTGCCCGGCGAGGTCGTCGTCGACGAACTCCCGCCCGGCTCCACGGTGGTGCTGCACTCGGCGCTGTTCCACGCCCGCCGGCCGAACCCGCACCACCCCGGCAAGGAGCGCTACTTCGTCGACGCGTCGTACTGCCAGACCGGCGCCCTGTGGCCGCCGGTGAAGCCGTACTGGCGCCACATGCTGCGCCGGGCACGCGAGTTGGAGCTCGACCGCGGGACGCGGCCGGAGCTCTTCGCCGAGCGGCACTTCACGGAGTACCGCAAGCCCGCGTGACCGGACCACCGGACCACCCAAGGAAGGAACTCGGATGTTCTACTCGGGAGTCTCCTGGAGCGCCGAGGGGTACCACGTCCACACCGTCGACCAGGCCGGCCTCGCAGCGGCGCCGCTGCACTTCGCACCGGCGCGCACCGAGGAACTGATCCGCCACCTGCGCGGCCTCGACGGGCCGCTGGTCACCGTGGTGGAGAGCACCAACGGGATCCTCGACGGCCGCCTGATGGCCGCCGGGATCACCGTGCACCGGATCGACGCCCACGCCCTGCCCGCGCGCCCGCCGTTCAGCTCGGTCGGCGCCGAGGAACTGGCCCGCACCGCACGGCTGCGGCCCTCCGCACTCGTCCCGCTGGAGCGCCGGCGCGGCACCCAGACCGGCCGGGAGGGCGAGCTGGAGGCCTGGATCGCCTCCACCACCGCCGAGGTGGCCGCCCTCACCCGGGCCGGACGCCTGATCAGCCACGGCGGGGCCGGACGCCGCGAGGTCGCGCTGACCTTCGACGACGGCCCGCTGCCGCCCTACACCGACCGGATCCTCGACGTGCTGGAGCGCTACCGCGTCCCCGCGACGTTCTTCTGCGTCGGCATGAACGCGGGCGCGCACCCCGACCTGCTGGTCCGGATGCGCGAGCAGGGCCACCGGATCGGCAACCACACCTGGTCGCACCCGTTCCTGCCCGAGCTGACCCGCGCGCAGCTCGTCGAGCAGCTGGAGCGCACCGACGAGGCCATCGCCACGGCCTCCGGCGGCCCGGCCCCCACCCTGTTCCGCCCCCCGTACGGGGCGCGGACGCCCGAGGTGCTGGGCTGGCTGGAGGAGACCTTCGCGCGGATCGCGCTCTGGGACGTCGCCCCCGACGACTGGACCATGCCGGGCGCCGAGGCGATCTCCGCCCTGGTGCTGGAGCAGGCCCGGCCGGGCTCCATCGTGCTGCTGCACGACGGCGGCGGCGACCGCACCCAGACCGTGGACGCGCTGCCCGCCATCATCGAGGGGCTGCACGGGCGCGGCTACCGCTTCGTCACCGTCGACGAGCTGGCGCCGCCCACCCAGGCGCCCCCGGTGGGCGCGGGCCTCAGCGGCGCGTCCCCGGCGGGCGCGGGCCGCGCGGAGCGTGCCCGGTGAGCGCCCGGGAACCGGCCGCGAACTGGGCCGGGAACGTCGTCTACGCCCGCAAGCGGCTCCACCGCCCCTGCAGCGTCGAGGAGTTGCGCCGTCTGGTGGCACGGACCGCCCGGATCCGCGCCCTGGGCAGCGGCCACTCCTTCAGCCTGGTCGCCGACACCGTCGACGACCAGGTGGTGCTGGACGGCCTCCCGCCCGAGGTCGTCGTCGCCCCCGACCGGTCGACGGCGACCGTGGCGGCCGGCCTGCGCTACGGCGACGTCGCGGCCGCCCTGCACCGCTCCGGCCTGGCCCTGGCGAACCTGGCCTCGCTGCCGCACATCTCGGTGGCGGGCTCCGTCGCCACCGGCACGCACGGCTCCGGCGACGGGCAGCAGTGCCTGTCCGGCGCCGTCACCGCACTGGAACTGGTCGGCCCCGACGGCGGGACCGTCCGGCTCAGCCGGGCCGACGACCCGGAGGTCTTCCCCGGCGCGGTGGTCGCGCTCGGCGCGCTCGGCGTCGTCACCCGGCTGACCCTGGCCGTCGAACCGGCCTACCGGGTCGCCCAGCGGGTGCGGGTCGACGTGCCGCTGGAGGAGGTCGCCGACCGCTACGACGAGGTGTTCGGCGCCGCCTACAGCGTCAGCGCATTCACCGACTGGCGCAGCGGCCGGGCCGACGTCTGGCTCAAGCACCGCGTCGACCGCCCCGCCGGCACCTGGAGCGGCGGCCGCCCGGCGGACCGCCCGATGCACCCCGTCCCCGGCATGCCGGCCGGCTCCAGCACGCCGCAGCTGGGCGTCGCCGGGCCCTGGCACGAACGCCTGCCGCACTTCCGGCCGGACCTGACCCCGGGCGCCGGCGCCGAACTGCAGTCCGAGTACTACCTGCCGCGGGAGGCCGCCCCGGCCGCGATCGCCGCGGTGCGCGAACTCGGCGAGCTGGTCGCCCCGGTGCTGCACGTCGCCGAACTGCGGACGGTCCGCGCGGACGACCTGTGGCTGAGCCCCGCCTACCGGCGCGACTCGGCGACCTTCCACTTCACCTGGGTGCGGGACCTGCCCGTCGTCCGGCCCGTCCTGGAGGCCGTGGAGCGGCGGCTGATGCCGCTGGGCGCCCGGCCGCACTGGGGCAAGCTCACCGCCGCCGCCCCGGCCGCGACCGCCGCCGGCTACCGGCGGGCCGCCGACTTCGCGGCGCTGGCCCACCGGCTCGACCCCGACGGCAAGTTCCGCAACGGCTTCGTCGACGCCCTCTTCCCGCGCGGGCCGCACCCGGCCCCGCACCCGACCGACACCCACCGCCCCGTCTCCGTGAGGGAGAACCCATGAGCGTCATGACCGCCCCGACCGCCCCGACCGCCGGCCTCGACCGCGAGGTGCGCTTCGGCGACGTCCGCTACGACTTCCACGTCCGGCACGGACGCACCGCCTGGCTCGACCTGCGCACCCGCTTCGCCCGGCTGGACGCCGACCGCTTCGTGGTCGTCGCGGACGCCGGCCTGCCCGCCCACGTCGTCGCCGAGACCGAGCGGCAGCTGTCCCTGCTCGCCCCCACCGTCGTCCTGAGCGCCGCCGCCGACGAGACCGAGAAGAGCCTCACCACCCTGGACCGCCTCGCCGAGCAGGCGCTGCGCAGCGGCATCACCCGGCGCTCGGTCGTGGTGGCCCTCGGCGGCGGCGTGGTCGGGAACATCGCCGGCCTGCTGGCGGCGCTGATCTTCCGCGGGATCCGGCTGGTGCACATGCCGACCACCCTGCTGGGCATGTCCGACTCGGTGCTCTCGCTGAAGCAGGCGGTCAACTCCCGCTGCGGCAAGAACCACCTGGGCACCTTCCACGCCCCCGTGCTGGTCTGGAACCACCTGGACTTCCTGGAGTCGCTGCCGGCCGCGGAGACCCAGTCCGCGCTCTGCGAGATGATCAAGAACGTGCTGGCCATCGTGCCGGAGCGGTACGACGAGGTCGCCGCGCTGCTGCGCCCGGACGGCCGCTACTCCCCCGACGTGATCACCTCGTTCATCGACCTGTGCGTGGACGCCAAGACCTCGGTGATGCACGACGACCCGACCGAGAAGCACGGGGCCCTGGCCCTGGAGTACGGGCACACCGTCGGCCACGCGGCCGAGCTGCTGACGGACGGCCGGCTGCGGCACGGCTTCGCCATCGGCGTCGGCATGCTCGCCGCCGCCCGCGTCTCCCGCGAGCTGGGGCTGCTCGACCGCGCCGACGAGGCGGCCCACCGCCGCCTGCTGGAACTCAACGGCGCGCCCACCGCGCTGCCCGCGGGGCTGGAGACCGACGCGCTGCTGGGCGTCGTGCGGCTCGACAACAAGCGCGGCTACCTGCCGCACCGCGACGGCAGCTGCGACCTGATCCTCCTGGAGGGCCTGGGCCGCCCGCACCGCCCCGGCGGCGCCCAGATCACCCAGGTCGAGGAGGCCGTGGTCCGGATCGGCATCGACTCCGTGCTGGCCCGCCGCGCCGAGCTGGTGAGCGCCTGATGGCCACCGTCGTCCGCGGCGAGCGCCGCCCCTTCGGCCCCATCACCAACGACGTCTCCGGACCCGCCGTCACCCGGGCGCAGGTCGGCGGCGAGGGGGTGTGCCGCTGGAAGATGCTGATGAACGGCATGCACCTGGAAGGCGAGTGGAACTGCGTCGAGTACGTGGTGATCGAGCCGGGCGGCTCGGTCGGCGAGCACGTGCACCTGCGCACCGAGGAGATCTACTACATCGTCTCCGGCCGGGCCGTGGTCACCATGGACGGGGTCGAGATCGAGGTGGCCGCCGGCGACCTCGTCACCACCCCGATCGGCTCCGCCCACTCGATCGCCAACCGCGGCACCGAGGACATGCACTTCTTCGTGACCGAGGTCTTCCCCGGCGAGGGCCCCGCCGCCGCCCCCGGCCGGATCCACGTCCCCGACCTGCTCGCCCCGGCCGGCACCGGCCTGGCCGCCGAGGTCGACCTCACCCCGTACTTCACCGGGGACTGGCACCGGTTCCGGCTGCTGGAGGTGCCGGCCTCGGGCCGGCTGGAGGAGCGGGTGCCGGCCGGGCGCAGCATCGTGCTGCACGTCCTGGAGGGCAGCGCCGTGATCTCGGTGGACGGCGTGCCCACCGTCGGCTCGGCCGGGCTGTCGGTGGCCGTACCCCCCGGGTACGCCGTCACCGTGGCCAACACCGGTGTCTCGGACCGCCTCCGGCTGATCAGCACGGAGGTGGGGGTCGGATGAGGCTCGGACTCGACGGGCAGCACGCCCTGATCACCGGCGCCGCGAGCGGCATCGGCGCCGAGACGGCCCGGCTGTTCGCCGCCGAGGGCGCCCGGCTCGCCCTGGTCGACCGCGACGAGGACCGGCTGAAGCAGCTCGCGGCCGAGCTGGGCGGGGCGGACGGCGTACCCGCCGTCCTGACGGTGACCGGGGACCTCGCCACCGCCGGCGGCGTGGCCGACGCCGTCGGCGCGGCCCTGGACGGCCTCGGCGGCCGGGTGGACGTCCTGGTCAACAACGTCGGCCAGTGCTACGCCCGGACCTTCGACGAGCTCTCGGACCAGGACTGGCTGGACACCTTCGAGCTCAACTTCCTGAGCGCCGTCCGGGCCGCCCGGCTGGTGCTGCCCGGGATGCGCCGGCGCGGCCGGGGCAGCATCGTCACCAACGCCTCCGACCTGGCCCGCCAGCCGGAGGCCGGGCCCGCCGACTACCAGGTCTCCAAGGTCGCGTTGCTCAGCCTGACCAAGAGCCTGGCCCTGTCCGAGGGCCCGGCCGTCCGGGTCAACGCCGTCGCGCCGGGCCCGGTCTGGACCCCGCTGTGGACCCGCCCCGGCGGCTTCGCCGACACCCTCGGCAGCGTCCACGGCCGCGACGCCAAGGCCGCCGTCGAACACGAGCTGAGCAAGCGCCAGCTGCCGCTCGGCCGGATGGGCACGCCGGAGGAGGTGGCCCGGGTGATCGCCTTCCTGGCCTCCGAGGCCGCGTCCTTCGTCACCGGCTCCGTCTGGGGCGTGGACGGCGGGACCGTCCGCGGCCTGCTCTGAACCGGCGCCGGCCGGCTCCGGCCCGGGTCGGCGCCCACCGGCCCGGCCCGTCCGGTGCCGCCGGCCCCGGCGGCACCCACCCCGCACCCCCCTCAGGAGGACGTCCCATGCGCGAGCGAGACCAGTTCGGCACCGCGAGGTGCGCCGGGGCGGCGGCCCCCGCCGGGCCCGGCGAGGTGCGCGCATGAGCACGGCACTGGCCGTCCACGGCGGCGCACCCGTCCGGACCGGCCGGGCCTGGCCGCGCTGGCCCCGCCCGGCGGCCGGCGCGCGGGCCGCGCTGAACGAGGTGCTGGACTCCGGCCGCTGGTCGATCGCCAGCCCGTACCTGGGGGCCCCGACCCAGGAGGAGCGCTTCGCCGCCGCGTTCGCCGGATACCTGGGCGCGGCCCACTGCGTCCCCACCGCCAGCGGCACGGCGGCCCTGATGACGGCCCTGGAGGCCTGCGGGGTCGGCGCGGGCGACGAGGTGATCGTCCCTGCCGTGTCCTGGGCCGCCTCGGCCTCGACGGTGGCCGGCGTCAACGCCGTGCCGGTCTTCGCCGACGTCGACCCGGACACGCTGTGCCTGGACCCGGCGGCCGTCGAGGCGGCCGTCACCCCCGCGACCCGGGCCGTCGTCGTGGTGCACCTGTACTCGGCGGTGGCGGACCTGGACGGCCTGCGGGCGGTCGCGGACCGGCACGGGCTGGCGCTGATCGAGGACGCCGCCCAGGCCCACGGCGCGGTCTACCGCGGCCGCCGGGCCGGCACGCTGGGCGACGTCGGGACGTTCAGCATGCACCACACCAAGGTGCTCACCAGCGGCGAGGGCGGGGCCGCCGTCACCGACGACCCGGCCCTCGCCCGCCGGATCGCGCACCTGCGGGCCGACGGCCGGACCCGGGCCGCCGCACCGCCACCGGTCGGTCTGCCGGAGCTGGTGGAGACGGGCGAGCTGATGGGCAGCAACCGCTGCCTGTCCGAGTTCCAGTCCGCCCTGCTGGTGGCGCAGTTGCGGGAGCTGGACGCCCAGAACGCCGCCCGCCGGGCCAACGCCGAGCGGCTCGACGCGCTGCTCGCGGCGGACGGCTTCCGCCCCCAGACGAGCGCGCCCGGCACCACCGACCGGACGTACTTCGGCTACGCGGTCGGCCTGCCCGAGCAGGAGTTCCGGGGCCTGCCCGCGGGCCTGGTCGCCGAGGCCCTGACCGCCGAACTCGGCCTGCACGTCAGGCCGGTGTACCGGCCGCTGTACGAGAGCCCGCTGTACGCCCCGGCCACCAGGCGCCGCTTCGACCTCGGCCCGGACCACCTGAAGCGGCTCGACCCGGGCCGCTACGACCTGCCGGTCAGCCGCCGGGTGGCGGCCGGCTTCCTGACCTTCCACCACGCCGCGCTGCTGGGCGACGAGTCCGACGTGCGCGACCTCGCCGCGGCCTTCCGCAAGGTGCTCGCCGGGCGCGCCGCGCTGGCCCGCTGACCGGCCCCGCCCTCCGCCCGACCTGTTCCCCGCCCGCCCCGCCCTCGACCGCCCCGCCGTCGACCGCCCCACCCCGCCCTCGACCGCCCAGCCCCGCCCTCGACCGTTCGGGGAACGTGCCGCACCACGGCGCCACCTCCCGGCAGAACTCCCAGAAAGCGACCCCACGTTGACCACGTCTACCGCGCCGGCGCCGCGCGCCGCCCACCCCGTGCCCTCCGACCGGCCCGTCGTGATCGTGGACGGCTACTCCAACGCCTCGGCCCTGGTGAGCGCCTTCGCCGCCGCGGGCCACCCGGCCGTCCACGTCCTCAGCACTGCCGAGCCCAGGCCCGCCATGATCCCGCCCCGCGCCGAGGACTACCGGGAGAGCCTGGTCTGCCCGGACGCCTCCGCCTTCGAGGCGACCGTCGCCCGGCTGGCCGCGCTCGCGCCGGTCGCCGTCGTCGCCGGGCAGGAGCCGGGCGTCCCGCTGGCCGACGCACTCGCCGAGCGGCTCGGCCTGCCCGGCAACGGCACCGCGCTGTCGGCGGCCCGGCGTGACAAGTTCCGGATGATCGAGGCGCTGCGGGCCGCGGGCATCCGCTGCGCCGAGCAGTTCAAGGCCGACACCGCGGAGGCGGTGGTCGGCTGGGCCCGGGCGCGCGCCGACTACCCGGTGGTCGTCAAGCCGCTGTCCTCCGCCTCCTCGGACAACGTCTACATCTGCCACGACGAGGCCGAGGTGGAGTCCGCGGCCCACCGGGTGCTGGCCGGCACCTCGATGTTCGCCGAGCGCAACACCGAGGTGCTGGTGCAGTCCTTCCTGCCGGGCACCGAGTACTGCGTGGACTCGGTCAGCGCCGACGGCCACAGCTTCGTCGCGGCCGTGTGGGAGTACGAGAAGAACGTCGTGGACGGCGGCCGGAAGATCTACGACCGGGACGTCCTGCGCGACCCGGACGCGGAGCCGGTGCCCGCCCTCGTCGCGTACGTGCGCCGGGTGCTGGACGCGCTCGGCATCCGGCACGGCGCCTCGCACGCCGAGGTCATCATGACCCCGCAGGGGCCGGCGCTGGTGGAGATCGGCGCCCGGTTCAACGGCGCCATGCAGCCCGACTTCTACGACCACGTGCTCGGCACCAACCCGGCGGCCCTGGTCGCCCGCGCGCTGCTGGAGCCCGAGGACTTCGCCCGCCGCCTCGGCGGGCGGGTCTACCGGCCGCGGCTGGCCGCGGCGGTCTACGAGAGCCCGACCGCGCTGGACGGGGTCGTCGACTCGGTCGACGAGTCCGTCGTGGACCGGATCGCGGCACTGCCCACCGTGCACTCGGTGGTGGTCCGATCCGCGCCCGGCCGGCGCATCCGGCCGACGGTGGACCTGCTGTCCAGCCCGCTGCGGCTGTTCATGGCCGGCGCGGACCAGGAGGAGCTGCGCCGGGACCGCGAGGTGGTCGACACCCTCAAGGACCGGGTGTACCGCCTGCGCTGAGCGCACGGGGACCAGGGCGGGGCCGGGGGCAGTGCGCACCGGCCCCGCCGCCGCACACCGGGAGAGGAGAGACCATGGCCGGTGACAACCCGTCGGGCGACGGGACGGCCACCAGCACCACCACGACCGCCGTCGGCCCGGCGGCCACCGCGACGACGGCCACCTCCGGGTTGGCCGCCACCACGTCGGCCGCCACCACGTCGGCCGCGGACCGGACCGCCCCGGGGACCGCCGAGGGCGGCACCGCCGCCCCGCCGGCCGCGGAGCCGGGCCCGGCCGCCGACCGGTGGGCCCGGGCGGTGCCCCCGCGGGGGCCGCTGCGGGTCTACGCCGCCCTGTCGTTCTTCGACTCGCTCGCCCGCGGGGTGATGCTCGCGGGCGGCGTGCTGTTCTTCACCCGGGTCGCCGGGCTCGGCGCCGTGCAGGTCGGCACCGGGCTCTCGATGGCGACGCTCATCGGGCTCTCGGCCGCGCTGCCGGCCGGGCTGCTCGGCGACCGGATCGGCCACCGGCGGCTGCTGGTCGGGCTCGGCGTCGTCCGCGGCCTGCTGCTCGGCAGCTACCTGCTGGTCGACTCCTTCGCGGAGTTCCTCCTGGTGGTCTGCCTGGCGGGGCTCGCCGAGAGCGCCGTCGACCCGGTGCGGCAGGCCTACCTCGGGGCGCTGACCACCCCGGAGAACCGGGTGGACACGCTGGCCTACAACCGGGTGGTGCACAACGTCGGCGCCACCCTGGGCACGCCCGCGCTCGGCGCCGCGCTGGTCGTCGGCACCCCGTTCGCCTTCCGGCTGCTGATCGCCGGCGGCGCGGTGTGCGTCCTGCTGGTCGGGCTCGTCGCGCTGCGCCTGCCGGAGACGCCGCGCGGCCGCCCGGCCGGCACCGGCGGCGGGGCCGCGGTGCTGCGCGACCGCTGGTACCTGGGCCTCGCCCTGCTGAACGGGCTGCTGATCCTGCACGGCGAGCTGCTGGAGATCGCCGTGCCGCTGTGGGTAACCCAGCACACCGCGGCGCCGTCCTGGACGGCCTCGGCGCTGCTGCTGGCCAACGTGTTCCTGGCCATCGGCTTCCAGATGCGGGCGGGGCGGGGCGTCACCGACACCGGCAGCGCGGCCCGGGCGATGCGCCGGGGCGGGCTGGCCGTGCTCGCCTGCTCGCTGGTCTTCGCCACCACCGGGTCGCTGCCGCCGCTGCCCGCGGTGGCGGTGCTGCTCCTCGCGGTGGCCCTGCTGACCGCCGCCGAGCTGCTGCAGTCGGCCGGCGCCTGGGGCCTGTCCTACGAGCTCGCGGTCGACGGCCGGCTCGGCGAGTACCAGGGCGCCTGGAGCGTGGGGACCCAACTGGGCCGTTCCTGCGGGCCGTTCGTCATCACGCTGGCGCTGTCCGGGCTCGGCGGCGCCGGGTGGGTGGTGCTCGGACTGGGCTACGCGGCCGCCGCCGTGCTGGCACCGCCGCTGGCGGCCCGGGCGGCCCGGCGCTGAGCGGGGCCCGCACGCACACGATCGGAGGCGCCGGCCGCGATGGCCGGCGCCTCCGATCGTTGCCGTCCGGCGGCCCGGGACAGGGGTCCGGGACGGGGGTCCGGGGCGGCGCTCAGGACGGGAGTCCACGGGGCTGTCCGGGACGGGACCGTCCGGACCGCCGGGTGGCGGTGCGGACCGTGCCGGTTCAGAACCGCACGGCGTGGGTGAAGTACTCGGAGTCGGAACCCAGTTCCTTCATGTCCCGGACGTCCGCCCGCTTGATCGCCGGGTAGAGGGCGGCGCGGGCCGGGCCGAGCACGGACATCAGGAACTCGTCCCGCTCCAGCGCGTCCACGGCCTCCTCCAGCGTCCGCGGCAGCGCCGTGACGCCGAGCCGGCGCAGCTCGTCGGCGGAGAGCCGGTTGGGGTCGGCGTGCAGCGGCTCGCCCGGGTCCAGGCCTCGGCGGACGCCGTCCATCCCGGCGTGGACCAGGGCGCCCAGCGCCAGGTAGGGGTTGGCGGTGGAGTCGCAGATCTTGACCTCGACGTTGGTGGAGCCCGCCTCGTCACCGCGCAGCCGGGTGGGGATGCGGATCGCGGCCTCGCGGTTGTCCAGTCCGTACGCGCCGAAGGCGCCCGCCCACATGCCGGGCCGCAGGCGGTGGTAGCTGTTGACGCTGGCGTTGGTGAGCGCGGTGAGCCCGGGCAGGTGCGCCAGCAGTCCGCCGATGAAGTGCCGGGCCAGGGTGGAGAGTCCGAGCTCGTCGGAGGGGTCGGCGAACAGGTTCACCGGGGGGCGGCCGTCCTGGCCGGGCTGCCAGAGCGAGAGGTGGGCGTGGTTGCCGTTGCCGCGCATGCCGGGGGCCGGTACCGGTGCGAAGGTCGCCCACAGGCCCTTGCGTCGGGCCGTGCCCCGGGTGGTGGCGCGCTGCCAGACGTAGTTGTCCGCGGCGCGCAGGGCCGGCGCGTGCCGCAGCGTCATCTCGTGCTGGCCGGCTCCGAACTCGGGGTGGTACGTCTCCACGGTCAGGCCCTGGAAGCGCAGCGCGCGCAGCAGGTCCACGGTGTAGGAGTCGGCGGCGTCGAAGCCCTCGTTGTCGAAGCAGAGGCTGTCGTCGAACAGGTCAAGCACGCCCGGCGACGGCTGGGTGGAGCAGAGCGTGAACTCCGGCTCGAAGGCCGCGACCACCTGGTACTCGCCGGCGGCGGCCAGGGCCTCCTTGAGGAAGGTGCGCGGGCAGGCGTCCCAGGGGTCGCCGTCCACGGTGAGCAGGTCGCAGAGCATCGCGGCCGAACCGGGGGCGTGCGGCAGGCGGACGAAGGAGTCGGGGTCGGGGACGAGCCGGACCTCGCCGACGGCGTCGAACCCGGGGACGGGCTGGCCGAGGTCGAGCAGACTGGACGCCTGCCGGCTCCGGGCCAGGCCGATGCCGGAGTCCATCCGGCCGGGCAGGGCCTGGCGGGAGACCGCCTTGCCGCGGGTGACGGAGTTGTGGTCGACCCACAGGAAGCGGATCAGTTCGATGTCCTCCTGCTCGACGATCCGCTGGATCCTCGCGCGGGATTCGGCGGCGGGCACGCCGCCGTTGCTGTCAGGGCTCGCCATCGTCGGTTCGGCTCTCTCTCGGGGTTCGGGCCGGGGGCTCGGGCCCACTGGTGCGGCCGGGGTTCGGGTCGCTGGTACGGCCGGGGTCCGGGCCGCCGGTGCGGCCGGGGTTCGGGCGCGGCGCCGGCCCGTCCGCCGCCCGCGGGGGCGGGGGCGGGGGACGGCGCCGCGCGGCCGGGGGCGGTGGGGGTCAGACCCAGGCCACGGCGCGGGTCAGGGCGGGGTCGAAGAACCCGAAGAAGAAGCCCATGGTGACCCGGTCCGTCCCGGTCGGCTTCTCGATCGAGTGGTAGTGGGTCGGGTTGAGCAGGTAGACGTCGCCGGTCTGCGGCTTGAAGCGGTGGGCGGGGGCGCCGCGGGTGACGGCCTGGTCGTAGCCGAGGCCGCCGACCACCTTGAACTCCTCGTCCAGGGGCTCCCACTGCTTGCGGTGGATCTCCAACTCGCCGCCGCCGTCGCACTCCTGGATGCAGACCACGACGCTCAGGTGGTGCAGCAGCCCGGCCAGCACCAGGCCGGTCCCGGCGGCGTCGCGCATCATGTTGTCGTTGTGCAGCGGGGTGCGGACGCCGTCGGAGTAGATCCGGACGTTCTTCCGGGCGTACTCGCGGCCGTCCGGTTCGGCGGCCACGTCGAAGGCGTCCAGCCCGAGCACCTCGGCGAGCCGGGCGCGCACCCGGTCGGCGAGGTCGAAGCCGACGCCGGCGGTGAGCCGTTCGGCGGCGGCCGCCTGCTCGAAGTACGTGTCCGGGGCGGCCAGGTGCTTGGCCAGGTAGGGCCCGAGGGTGGTCAGGCTGCCGTTGCTGTACTCGGTGGTGTCGGCCCGGCCGAACAGCGGCACGACGCGTTCCCGGTTGGCGGTGAACTCCTCCTCCGACAGCAGCCCGCGCAGGACGACGACGGCGTGGTCGCCGGAGATCAGGCCCTTGAGGAGGCCGGGACCGTCCGGAGCGGGCTCGCCGGGCTGGTCGAGGTGGTGGACGACGCGGCCCCAGAGCTCGGGCATGTCGGGGTCCTCTCGGTGGTGGGGGCGGTGAACGGGAAGGTCAGCACGGCGCCGGGGGCCACCGGCCGCCAGGCGGCGGGCGGGGCCAGGGCCGGGACGGTCTCGGAGGCGACGATCTGCGCCGTCGCGGTGGTGGTGCGCCGCATCGCGAAGAAGCGCGGGGTGCGGGTGTCCGGCGGGCTCCAGTGCACGAGGTGGGCCCGGTCGGGGTGCACGGCGACGGCGTTGCCGGAGGTGCCGCCGGGCTCCAGGGCCCGGAGCCGGGCGAGCGCCGTCCGTTCGTCCAGCCGGTCGGTGCCGGGCGGGATCAGGTAGTCGAAGTACTCCGCGGAGTCGAAGGCGGAGGCGGCCAGCCCGAGCCCGCGGTAGGCCGTCGGCAGGTACCCGTTGTGCATGAAGTACCAGGGGTCGCCGGGGCGTTCGAGCGGGTGGGTGAAGGCGGGGCCGCGGTTCTCGGGCAGTGTGGCGTTACGGACGTGGATGGCCAGGAAGTCGGTGCGGGCGGTGGCCACCGGGGAGTCGGGGGCGCTCTCGGCCGCCGGGCGCTCGTCCCGGTGCGCCCGCAGCGCTCCGCTCCCGGGGTCGCGCCAGACCGCGCCCCAGCCGTGTGCGTGCACGGTGGTGGCGTTGTCGTGGTCGGCGGTCAGGCCACGGCTCATCTGTACGGCGGCGGCCACGATGTCCGCCGGGTCGAACGTCCCGGAGGCCAGGATCAGGCGGCACATGGGTCCGGATGCCCTCCTTGTCTGAGTGGGCGGCTGCGCTGGGCGCCGGTTGTCGGGGTCGACTCTAGAAGGCCTGGCAACTCTTGGCAATAACTTGCCTCTCACTGGCAACATCTGTATATGCTCGGCCGGAGAACAGGGAGGGAACGTGACAGAGAACGACCCCCGGCCGCTCGTCCTGCTCCTGGGCGCGGCCAGGTACACCCTCGACGCGTGCGTACGCCTCGGCGTCGACGCCGTCGTGGTCACCGGCGCCCCGGAACGGGACGCCGGCGCGGTGCCCGTCCCGGCGCAGCTGACCGCCGTCCACGCCGACAGCCAGAGCGACGCCGAGTCCGTACTGGCCGCCCTGCACCGGGCCGGCCTCGCCGGTCTGCGCTACGACGCGGTGGTCACCACCGACGAGTTCGCCCTGGTGACGGCCGGACTGCTGGCCCGCCACCTGGGCTGCCGGGCCATCGACCCGGACACCGCGGTGCGCTTCCGCGACAAGGAGGTCCAGAAGCGCACCGTCCGCGCGGCCGGCGTCCCGACCGCCCGCACCACGGTGATCGAGGACGTCCACGACCTGACCGGGCTGACCGCGCTCCCCTACCCGCGCGCGGTGGTCAAGCCCGTCGCCGGCGCCTCGACCCGGCTGACCGCCACCGTCACCGACCTCGCCGGACTGCGCGCCTTCGGCGACCGCCTGCGGGCCGGGCGCTCCACCGAACGGACGTTCCTGCTGGAGGAGTTCGTCAGCGGGGAGGAGTGGATCGCGGACGGCTTCGTGCTCGACGGCGAGGTCCGCTTCCTGGCCCTCGGCGCCTACGGCAGCCCCTGCCTGAGCGTGGTCGACCAGGACCGCCCGCTCTGGATGCGCCGGATCGACCCGCAGCGCGAAGCCTGGCGGTACGCCCTGGCCGAGCCGCTCGTGCGCCGCTCCCTCACCGCCCTCGGCTTGACCGACGGGGTGTTCCACATGGAGCTCTTCCACGACCCCGCCGACGGCCGGCTGGTCTTCAGCGAGTGCGCGGCCCGCCGCGGCGGCGGGCTGATCCACGAGGAGACGCTGGCCAAGTTCGGGATCGACCTCGGCGAGGCCATGCTGCTCTGCGGGCTGGGCCGCCTGCCGGACCGGGAGGTGCGCACCGACCCCCGGGTGATCGGCAGCAGCTTCCTGCCGGGCCGGCCGGGCACCGTGGTCGCCTGCCCCTCCGCCGGGGAGCTGGAGGCCCTGCCCGGCGTCGAGTACGCCCGGGTGGAGGCCGCCCCGGGCACCAGCTGGTCCGACTCGCTCGCGAGCACCGACCAGCGGGCCGCCCAGGTCCTGGTGGCCGCGGAGTCCGAGGCCGCGCTGCTGCGCCGCTTCGACGAGCTGCGCCGCTGGTTCGACGACCGGCTGGTCACCGTGCCGAACGGGTCCGCGGCGCCGGTCGGGGTCCCGGCATGACGCTCACCGCCCCGACCCCCACCGCACCCGCGGCACCCGGGACACCGGCCGCACCCGCCGCTGCCCACCGCCCGGCGCCGTGGGCCCGGCTGCTCCCCGAGCCGGGGCCGCAGCGGGTCCTCGCCGCCGCGACGGTGGTGAACACCTTCGGCAGCGGCCTGTTCGTCGCGAGCAGCGCCCTCTACTTCACCCGGGTGGTCGGCCTGCCGACCGGCCAGGTCGCGCTCGGCCTCACCGCGGGCGGCGTCACCGGGCTGTTCGCCGGGCTCGCCGGCGGCCGGATCGCCGACCGCTGGGGCGCCCGCCGGACCCAGATCGGCGTCATGCTGCTCGGCGCCGCCTTCACGACCGGCTACCTGTTCGTCCGCGGGTTCTGGCCGTTCCTGGCCGTCGCCTGCCTGACCGCGGCCGTGCACGCGGCCAACCCGGCCAGCCGCGACCCGCTGGTCCGCGCGTTCGGCGGCACCCGGCCGGCCGCGTTCCGCGCCTACCTGCAGGCGGTGACCAACCTCGCCCTGTCGCTGGGCGCGGTGCTGGCCGGGCTGGCCGTCCAGGCCGACACCCGCGGCGCCTACACCGCCCTGCTGGTCGGCCGGGTGCTGGCCTTCCTGGCCTGCGCGCTGGTGCTGGCCCGGCTGCCCCGGCCGGCCCCGCGGGCGGCCGGGGCGGACCGGCCGCGGTCCGGCTGGACGGCCCTGCGCAACCGCCCCTTCCTGGTCGCGACGGCGGCCAACGGGCTGCTGGAGCTGCACTACTCGGTGCCCGCGTTCGCGCTCCCGCTGTGGATCGTCGGGCACACCTCGGCCCCCCGCTGGACGACCTCCGCCGTCCTGCTGCTCAACACCGGCCTGATCGCGGCGTTCCAGGTCCGGGCGGCGCGCGACGTGACCGGCGTCGACGCGGCCGGCCGGCGGCTGCGCTGGGCGGGCGGGGCGCTGGCCGCCGCCCTGCTGCTGACGGCGGCCGCCGAGGGGCCGCCGTGGTGGGCGGCCGCGCTGCTCCTCACCGTCGCGACGGCGGTGTACACGGCGGGCGAGCTCTGGCACGCCGCGGCGTCGATGGAGTACTCCTTCGGCTTCGCCGAGCCCGGGGCCCAGGGCCAGTACTCCGGGGTGTTCGGCTTCGGCGCCGGCCTGGGCGACGCGCTCGGCCCCGCCGTCCTCGGGGTCTTCGTGCTCTCGTGGGGCCGGCCGGGATGGCTGCTGCTGGCCGCGCTGCTGCTCGCCGTCGGCACCCTGACCGGGCCGCTGGTGACCCGGGCCGCCCGCCCCGGGCGCCGCGCCGGGGCCGGGGCCGGGGTGTGAGCCTGCGGCCGACGCGTGCTCCGGGGCGCCCCGTGACGCCCCGGAGCACGGGCCGGCCGGCCTCAGCGCAGCGCGCGCTGCGCCGCGACGATGCGTCGGGCCGCCGTCTCGTCCCCGCGCCCGCCGCGCTCCGCGTAGCCGGGGAACTGCCCGGCCACCGCGCAGCGCAGCCGCAGGGTGAGCGGTGCCACGTTGGTCTCGGCCCGGTCCTCCTCGATCGCCCGGAGGACTGCGGTCGCGACCTGCTCCGGCGACACCGTGCGCACGCCGCTCGGCACCTCGGCCCCGGTGTCCGCGAACATCCCGGCCCCGCCCACGAACCCGGGCTGGACGAGCGAGACCCCGACCCCGGTGCCGCGCAGGTCCTGGCGCAGGCTCAGCGCGAAGCCGCGCAGCCCGAACTTGCCCGCGGTGTACAGCGACGAGTAGGGCGTCGCGGCCTTCCCCGACATCGAGCCGACGAAGGCGAGCTGCCCGCGGCCGGCCGCCACCATCCGGGGCGTCAGCAGCCGGCTGAGCATCACCGGTGCGCTCAGGTTGACGGCCAGCGCCCGGTCGATCTGCTCGGGCGTGTAGTCGAGCAGCTCGCCGCTGGCGGGCAGGGCGGCGTTGGCCACCAGCACGTCGACGTTCGGGCAGTCCTCGGCGAGCCGGCGGACCTGCTCCGGGTCGGCGAGGTCGGCGACCACCGGCCGGGCGCCGAGTTCGGCCGCCAGCGACCGCAGCGGCTCCCGGCGCCGGCCGGTGACGATCAGGGTGGCGCCCGCCCCGGCGAGCCGGCGGGCCAGGGTGCGGCCGATGCCTCCGGCCGCACCGGTGAGCAACACGGTCGCCTTGTTCAACCGCATGGTCGGAACCTCCCGGTTCATCGGTCTTCCTCCGGATATCTGCTCTGGACGATAGGAACTTGGCAAACATTTGTCTAGTCTGGCAATTCCTGTGCCAGGATGGTGTCCGGAAACCCCACCCCCACGACCCGAGGACGGCCCTCATGGAGAAGCGGACGACGAGCAGGCTCGGCCACCGGCAGCTGTCGGTGATCGGCCTGGGCACCTGGCAGCTCGGCGCGGACTGGGGGCACGTCTCCGAACCGGACGCCCACGCCGTCCTGGACGCCGCGGTCGGCTCCGGCGTGACCTTCCTGGACACCGCCGACGTCTACGGCGACGGCCGCAGCGAGCGCCTGATCGGCGGGTACCTGCGCGGGCTCGCCCCGGACCGGGCCGCCGCGATCACCGTCGCGACCAAGCTGGGCCGCCGCGGCCCCCAGCAGCCGGAGGCCTTCACCCTGGACGCCTTCCGCAGCTGGACCGACCGTTCACGGGAGAACCTGGGCGTGGACACCCTCGACCTGGTCCAGCTGCACTGCCCGCCGACCGCGGTCCTCGCCACCCCCGCCGTCTACGAGGCGCTCGACACGCTCGTCGCCGAGAAGCGGACCGCCGCCTACGGGGTCAGCGTCGAGACCTGCGCGGAGGCCCTCGCCGCGATCGCCCGCCCGAACGTGGCCAGCGTCCAGATCATCCTCAACCCGTTCCGCCGCAAGCCCCTCGCCGAGGTGCTGCCGGCCGCCCGGGAGGCCGGCGTGGCGGTCATCGCCCGCGTCCCGCTGGCCTCCGGGCTGCTCTCCGGGGCCTACCGGCACGACACGGTGTTCCCCGCCGAGGACCACCGCACCTACAACCGGCACGGCGACTCCTTCGACGTCGGCGAGACCTTCTCCGGCGTCGACTACGCGACCGGGGTGGAGGCGGCCGCCGAGTTCTCCGCGCTGGCGCCCGAGGGCGCCACCCCCGCCCAGACCGCGCTGCGCTGGATCGTCCAGCAGCCCGGCGTCACCAGCGTCATCCCGGGCGCCCGCACCCCCGCCCAGGCGGCGGCCAACTCCGCGGCCGCCGCCCTGCCGCCGCTCCCGGAACGCGTGCTGGCCGGGGCGGCCGAGCTCTACGACCGCCGCATCCGCGCGCTGGTCCACCACCGCTGGTGAGGCACCCCGGGGTGCCCGCAGGCGGGGGCACCCCGGGCCGCCGGCCCGTGCGCGGCGCACGCGCGGACGGCTCACCCGGGCGGACGGCTCACGGGTTGAGGAGGCGCACCGCCATCTCCCGCATCTCGACCTTGCGGATCTTGCCGGTGACGGTCATCGGGAACTCCTCGACCACGTGCACGTAGCGCGGGATCTTCACGTGGGCCAGCCGGCCGGTGCAGTAGGCGCGGACGGCCTCGGCCGTGAGCGGCTCGGCGCCCCCGCGCATCCGGATCCACGCCATCAGCTCCTCGCCGTACTTCGGGTCGGGCACCCCGATGACCTGGACGTCGAGGATGTCGGGGTGGCCGTGCAGGAACTCCTCGATCTCGCGCGGGTAGAGGTTCTCCCCGCCCCGGATCACCATGTCCTTGATCCGGCCGGTGATGGCGAGGTAGCCGTCCCCGTCCATCACGGCGAGGTCCCCGGTGTGCATCCAGCGGGCGGCGTCGACGGCCTCGGCGGTGCGCTCCGGCTCGCCCCAGTAGCCGAGCATCACGGAGTAGCCGCGGGTGCAGAGTTCGCCGGGCTCGCCGCGCGGGACGGTGCGGCCGGTGACCGGGTCGACGACCTTGACCTCCAGGTGGGGGCCGACCCGGCCGACGGTGGAGACCCGGCGCTCGACCGGGTCGTCGGTGCGGGTCTGGGTGGAGACCGGCGAGGTCTCGGTCATGCCGTAGCAGATGGACACCTCCGCCATGCCCATCCGCTCGATGACCTCCTTCATCACCTCGGTCGGGCAGGGCGAACCGGCCATGATGCCGGTGCGCAGGCTGGAGAGGTCGTGCCGGTCGAAGTCCGGGTCGGCGAGCTCGGCGATGAACATGGTCGGCACGCCGTACAGCGAGGTGCAGCGCTCGGCGGCCACGGCGGCCAGGGTGGCCCCGGGGTCGAAGGACGGGGCGGGGATGACGGTGCAGGCGCCGTGCGAGGTGGCGGCGAGGTTGCCCATCACCATGCCGAAGCAGTGGTAGAAGGGCACCGGGACGCAGATCCGGTCCTGCTCGGTGTAGTCGAGCAACTCGCCCACGAAGTACCCGTTGTTGAGGATGTTGTGGTGCGAGAGGGTGGCGCCCTTGGGGA
This sequence comes from Kitasatospora sp. NPDC051702, assembly GCF_040681575.1. NCBI lineage: Bacteria > Bacillati > Actinomycetota > Actinomycetes > Kitasatosporales > Streptomycetaceae > Kitasatospora > Kitasatospora sp. NPDC051702. The sequence continues at coordinate 92,504 of NZ_JBFAZB010000002.1, read as the reverse complement.
AGCCGGTGGTGCCCGAGGTGTACTGGATGTTGATCGGGTCGTCGGGGGCCAGCTCGGCTCCGCGTTCGGCCAGTCGGCCGGGGTCCCCGCGGCGTCCGGCGGCCAGCAGCGCGTCCCAGCCGGGGCCGCCGATCAGCACCACGCGCTCCAGCTCCGGGCAGCGGGGCCGCACCTCCTCGATCATCCCGGCGTAGTCCGAGGTCTTGAAGCGCTCGGCGGCGACCAGCAGCCGGATGCCCGACTGGTTCAGCACGTACTCCAGCTCGTGCGGGCGGTAGGCGGGGTTGACGGTCACCAGGATCGCGCCGAGCTTGGCGGTGGCGTACTGGGTGAGCGTCCACTCGGCGCAGTTGGGGGCCCAGATGCCGACCCGGTCGCCCTTGGCGATCCCGAGGTCGAGCAGACCGAGCGCGAGCGCGTCGACGTCGGCGGCGAGTTCGGCGTAGGTCCAGCGGCGGGCGGTGGCCCGGTCGACGAGGGCGTCCCGCCCGGGGAAGGCGCGCACCGCGCGGTCGAGGTTCTCCCCGATGGTGTCGCCGAGCAGCGGGACGTCCGCGGTGCCGGAGGAGTAGCTGCGCGGGGTCGGCTGGATCGGCACGTACGGCTCCTGGGTACGGCGGGGCGGGACGGGCACCATGCTCCCGGCCCGGGCGCCGCGCCGCCACCCCCGAACGGGGGTGCGGACACGCCACCGGGGCCGCCCGTCAGGTGCGACGGGCGGCCCCGGTGCCGGGGGTCAGCCGTTGATGCAGGTGTTCCCGATGGCCGGGTTCAGGATCGAGATGACACCGATCGTGTTGCCGCAGACATTGGCCTCGAGGTTGATCGGGATCTGGATCTGGTTGCCGGACAGGACGCCCGGCGAGCCGAACGCGACACCGTTGGCGGTGGCGTCGCCGGCGGCGGCGGTGCCGGCACCGGCGAGGACGGCGACGGCGGCGAGCGCGGTGGCGGCGAGGGTGGTGCGAATACGCATTGCGTCACTCCTTGTGAGGGTGGCGAACATCCGTGTGACGATCACACTCACCTCCGATCAGACGCGACGCCACCCGGGGAACGCCCGGATTGCTCGCTTGGAGGGCGTGTCGGCGCCCCGCACCCCGTGGGCGGCGGCGGTGGGCCCGCCCCCGACGGGCCTACCGCGGCCGCCACCGGTCAGTCACCCGTCCGGGTCACCAGCGCGTCCAGCAGGTCCCGGGCCGGCCGCAGCCCGGGCTCGGCCGCCAGCGACCGCCGCAACAGCACCCGGGCGGCCGCGTCGTCCCCGGTCCGCAGGGCCGCCAGCGCCTCGTTGTAGTCGATCCGGCCCGCGTGCCGCAGCCGGACCAGCGCCGCGAGGTCCTCCCGGCAGGAGGGGCAGCGCAGGCCCTCCGGATCCGCCGGGACGGCGCACTGCGGACAGGGCACCTCCAGCGGGGGCACCGCGGGCCCGGCCGCCCTCGGGGCGGGCACCTGCGACCCGGGGCCTCCGGGCGCGGGGTTGTCGTGCCCGGGAGCGTCGTGCGGGGGAACCCCGTCCGCCGGGGTCGTCCGGGTGGTCTCGGGAGAGCTCATCGCGGCCCCGCCTCCTCGGGCCGCACCGGGCCCAGCGACTCCGCCGGCGGCTCGCTGCCCAGCTCCCGCTGCGCCTGCGCGTACAGGGCCAGCAGGTTCGACATGTGCCGGTTGACCTTCTCCATGTTCGGCGCCTCCACGCCCTCGTCCAGCCCCCGCAGCTCCGCCATGATCAGCTGGGACAGCGCCGGCGAGACCATGTTCTGGTTCACGTAGACGTTGCACATGGTGAGCATCCGGAAGGTGTGCCCGAGCGAGTCGCACAGCTCGTCCGCCCGCTGGGCCGCGACCATCGCGCCCTCCCAGTCGGCGGCCTCGCGGCGCAGCCGCAGCTCGGCGGCCACCGACCGCAGCCGGTCCAGGTCGCTCGGGTCGAGGTGCTTCTCGCAGTAGTGGAGGAACAGGCTCAGGTACGCCTCCGAGCCGCGCACCCAGCGCTGGGCGCGGAGCTGGCGCTGGGCCCGCTCCAGCGCCTCGTCCACCGACTGGCCGCGGGTCTGGCCGGCGGCCAGGTCGTCCAGCCGGTCCATGAGCTGCTGCGCCTCGCGCAGCTCGGCCTCGGTCAGCTCGCCGCCCCAGCGGTCGGTGAAGGACTCGATCTGCCGCTGCTGCTCCTCGACCTGGACCTTGAGCTCCGGGTCCAGGGTGACCCGCTCCAGCTTGACGGTCTTCTCGCCGCCCCCCTGGATCCGCACCGAGAGGGTGATCGTGCGGTCCCGGTCCAGACCGAAGGAGACCTCCACCGGCGTGCGGCCGCCGAGCCCGGCCGGCAGCCGCAGGGTCAGGTGGCCGATCAGCTCGTTCTGCTGGGCGATCTCGTGCTCGCCCTCGTAGACCGCGACCTCCAGCCGCTGGCGGCCGCTGCCGGCGACCACGAACTCCCGGCTGACCGGCGAACCGGTCGGGTAGCTGGTGTTCTTGGGGATGATCACGGCCAGCCGGCCGTCGTTGAGCTCGATGCCGAGGTTCTTCGGCGTGATGTCGAACGGGTTGGTGACCTGCATCAGCTCGCCGCAGCCCTGGCAGACCTCGCTGCCGGGCGGGTTGACCACGCCGCAGGCCGCACAGCGCAGACCGACGTCCTCGGCGGCCGTGGAGGCCACCCTGGTGCCGCCGGGCGCCGCCGAGTTGAGGGCCTCGCCGCACAGCCCGCAGGCGGTGACGCCGGGCGCGGCGGGGGTGCCGCAGCGCGGGCAGTTCTCCCCGTGGGCGACGGTCGGGGCCGGCGACCGCACCGGCGCGGCCGACCGGGGGGCGGGCGAACCGCTCGCCCCCAGACCGCACTTGGGGCAGGCCGCGGCCTCGGCGTCGAACGGGATGTGGCAGCCGGTGCAGGAGATCCGGGGGCCGCCGAGCAGCGAGGTCGCGCAGTTGGCGCAGTTGGAGGCGGAGAGGTCGCCGGGGGCCCGGCACTCGGGGCACTCCACCTCGCCGACCAGCGCGGACTGCACGGCCGCGCCGAGCGCCACGCACTGCATCGGGTTGACGCCGCGCCGGATCCGCCGGGGGCCGAACACCTCGCCGAGCCGCCGGGCCACCAGCGGGATGGCGGTGGAGCCGCCGACCAGCACCACCTCGTCGACGTCCCCCACGGTGAGGTTGGCCTGCATGATGGCCTTGTGGGTCAGTTCGATGGTGCGCTCGATCCGGGCCTCGATCAGCTCCTCGAAACGGGCCCGCTCGAACTCGGTCTCCAGCACCAGCTGGCCGGCGCCGAGGCCGGGCAGGATGACCTCGGAGGCCTCCTGGTGGGAGAGCTCGATCTTGATGGTCTCTGCGGTGGAGGCGATCTTGGGGCGGTCCCGCAGGTCCGGCTGGTAGTCGGCGCCGTACTCCTCGCGGATGTCCTCCAGCAGCGCGGTGGTGATGGCGCGGTCGAAGTCGTCGCCGCCGAGCAGGTTGTCGCCCTCGATGCCGAGCACCGAGACCGAGCCCGGCACCAGCAGCAGGATCGAGATGTCGAAGGTGCCGCCGCCGAGGTCGTAGACCAGGACGGTCCGGCCCTCGTCGCCCGCCTCGGTGGTGATCCCGTAGGCGAGCGCGGCGGCGGTCGGCTCGTTGATGATCCGCAGCACGTGCAGGCCGGCCATCCGGCCCGCCTCCTGGGTGGCCGCGACCTGCCGCTCGCCGAAGTACGCGGGCACGGTGATCACGGCCCGGTGGAAGGGCTCGCCGAGGCGCTGCTCGGCGTCCTCCTTGAGGCGGTGCAGGATGATCGCGGAGATCTCGATCGGGGTGTAGGAACGGCCGTTGAACCAGACGTTGACGTCGCCGTCGGTGCCCGCGGTGACCTTGTAGTCGACCTCCTTCAGGGCCGCCTGGACCTGCGGGTCCTTGAACTTGCGGCCCATGAAGCGCTTCACCGAGCGGATCACGTTGGCGCCGTCGACGGCGGTCCGGCTGCGTGCGGTGGAGCCGACCAGCAGCTCGCCCTTGCGACCGCTGCCGACCACGGAGGGCGTGGCCTCCTGGTTCTGCCGGTTGAAGATGATCTCCGGCTCGCCCCGGCGCAGGTGGGCCACCACGGAGTTGGTGGTGCCCAGGTCGATGCCGAGTGTGCGGTACATGTCGTTCCCCTCTTGCCCCTCGTGGTCCTGGCTACTTCTTGCGCCTGCGCCGGGCACCGGCGGCCGCGCCCTTCCGGCGGGCCGGGGGCCGGACGGCGGGCCGCCCGGGCCCCCCGGGTCCCGCGGTCTGCTCCGGTTCCGGTGCCGGCTCCGGTTCGGGCCCGGGCTCCGGTGCCGGCTCCCCGGCGACGTCCGGCGTCGCGGGGTCCGCCGGCCCGGGGTCCTCGGTGGCGCCCGCGTCCCCGAACCCCTCGAAGCCCCCGGGGCCCTCGGGGCCCCCGGTGTCCGCCGCGTGGACCGGCTCCGGCGCCGGGTCCGGCCCCGGCGGCGCGGCGACGACCACCTGCGCCCGGCGCAGCACCTCCTCACCCCAGAAGAACCCGGTGATGACCGTCCGCAGGACCGTCTCCGGCGCCACCCCGGTCCGCGGTTCCACGCCGACGATCTCGGTCAGCGCCGGGTCCGCCGCCAGGCCCTCCAGCCGCATCGGGCGCACGCCGGCCTTGGCCAGGCGGCCGAGCAGCCGGCGTCGGGTGGCCTCGATCCCGGCGCCGCGCCCGAGCAGCACCAGTTCCTGGTCCAGGCCGAGCGAGGCCAGCGCGTCGTCGACCTCGACCAGGATGCCCAGCAGGTCACGCTGGGTGGCCCGGGCGGCCTGCGCCTCCTCCGCCCGGAGCCGCTGCAACAGCGAGGCCCGGAAGAGGAGTTGGCTGAACGCCTGGTCGAGGTCGACCTCCAGCGCGCGCTGCGGGACGTCCAGCGGCCGGAGGCCGTCGGCCGGCCCGGCGGTCGGTACGTCGGTCGGTGCGTCGGTCACTCGGGTACCTCGATCTGCGGCAGCACCGACAGGTCGGCGGCGTAGCGGGCGGGGACGGGCGGTTCGGGGTCGGCGCCGCCGGGGGCGGGTTCGGTGAAGTCGGCGGCCAGCTCGGCCCGGTGCAGCGCCAGCAGGGAGGCGGCGGGCGGCAGCGCCGGGCGCTCGACGACCAGCAGCGGCTCGGCGAGGGCGGGCGCCAGCAGCCCCGCGGCCTGGTCGACGGGCTCCGGCGGCAGCGGGCGCTGGAGGTCCGCCTCCAGCCGCCGGTCGGGGTGGCGCAGCAGCGCGGCGGCGTCCTGGATCTGCTGACGGGTGAAGCGGCCGGCCTTCATCGCCGGTCCGACGGCCAGGTTGATCTCGCGCACGCCGGCCGTGAGCGCAACGCCCAGGACCTCGTACGGCGACGGTTCGTGCAGTGGCATGGCGGGCGGTTTCTCTCCTCACGACTCACGAATCACGGCTAGCGGCTTGCGGCTTGCAGCTTTTGACGTGCGGCTCACGTCCGGTGGCGTGCGGCCTGCCGCAGACGTCCGGTGGCTCCCGACTCGGCCTCGGGATGGGGAATCTGACGCCCCACCACATCAGGACGGCACCGGCGGCACGGCGGTTGCCGTCAGCGGAGCGCGTTGATCCTCCGCTGGAGGGCCCGCAGCTCCCGGTCGTCCGGGTTGTGCTCGACGGCCTGGCGGATCAGTGCGCGGGCCTCCCGGAACCCGCGGGCGTTGGCCCGGGCGACGGCGTAGGAGCTGAACACCACGCCGAGTTCGGTGTGCAGCTTGGCGACGTCCTCGGGGGTTCCGGACAGCTCGAGCGCCTCTTCCAGGAGACGGATCGCGTCGGGGTAGCGGCGGGCCTCGTAGTGGCCGACGGCCTCGCCGCGCCAGACGCTGACCATCAGCCGCCGGATGTCGGGCGAGTCGTCGTAGGAGCTGGCCTTGCGGAGCATGGCGGCCTGCGTGGTGAACGGGCTGTCCTGCAGGTTGTCCAGCACGTGGTTGGCGAGCATCACGCCGACCCGGCGCGGCGCCTCGCGCTCCGGGTCGCCGTCCCAGTCCGGGTCGGCGCGCAGCGCGTCGGCCATCCGGCCGACGGCGAGGGTGCGCTGGTCGGCGAAGGCGGCGGAGCGGGCGAGGTGGCGCAGCACGAAGGCGAGGCCGTGCCGGTGGTCCGGGTCCGGGTTGAGCGCGATCAGCTCCCGCCAGGCCTCGGCGGCCTCCTCCAGCTCCGCGTCCGGGGCGTCGGGCCGGCTGAGCTGGCTGGCCCGGTTGCCGAGGGCGGCCTCCAGGAAGTGCCGGGCGGTCGGGTCGCCGGGGGTGAGTGCGAGGCTCTTGCGGAGCAGGCCCAGGGCGCGCGGGTAGTCCTTCGTCTCGTTGTTGATCTTCCGGGCCCACTGGGCGTAGGTGGCGCCGAGGTCGCCGCGCACCTCGGCGTGGTCGGGGGCCAGGGCCAGCGCCTTCTCCAGGAGTTCGGTCGCTCCCGCCTGGTCGTCGTCGCTGGTCTTGAGCAGGGCGCGGGCCGCCCGCAGGCCGGACTCGGCGGCGATCGCCGGGGCGTCGGCGGGCAGCACGGCGCCGGGTACGGTGCCGGCGCGGGTGAGGCAGTCGAGGGCCTCGCGCCAGTCCTGGTTGCGGTGGTGCTCGCGGGCCTGGCCGACCAGGCTCTCGGCGAGCAGGGCCTGCCAGTCGGCGCCGCGTTCGGCCTCGGGCACGGCGTCCAGGGCGCCGACCGCGGCGGCCTGACGGCCCTGGAGGAGGAGGTAGTGCTGCGGTCCGAGCCCGCCGAACAGGTCGAGCGCCCGGGCCAGCGGGTGTCCGTCGGGCTCCCCGGGCCGCCGCCAGGGCTCTACGGCCCGGTCGAAGGCGGCCGCCCAGGCGGCGAGTCCGGGCTCCTGCCGGAGCAGCCGGTCGAGCGTGGGGCCGAGCGCCAGGCGGCGGGCGGGGCGGCCGGGCAGCGCCAGGCGGACGTCCTCCCGGGCGAAGGCGTCGGCGCTGTGGGTCTCCATGCCCAGCCGCAGGGTCCAGGCGGTGACCTCGTCGCCGCCGCGGCCGGCGGCGCGGTCCAGTGCCCGCAGGTCGTCCCGGAGGCGGTCGGTGAGCGCGGTGCGGGCGGTGGCGATCCGCTGGGGTTCGAGCGGGCGGCCGGTGATCCGGGCGGACTCCGCCCACAGCTCGGGCTGGTGCAGGGCGGCGACCAGGCAGCCGAGCGTCCACGCCCAGGTCCGCTCGTCGGGTTCGGCGCCCTCGGGAGCCGCGGCGGCGAGCCGGTAGCCGGCGAGTCCGAGGGCGTGCAGCAGCCGCGGCTGGGCCGGGTCCCGGAGCAGCAGCGCGTGGTAGCCGTCCCAGGCCTCCCGGTGGCGGCCCTCGACGGCGTGCTGGTGGGCCTCGTGCTCGGCGAGCAGGACGAGGGCGGGGCCGGCCTGCGGGTGGTCCGGGGTGTGGCCGAGGGCCTGGCGCAGGTCGCCGGCGGCCCGTCCGGGCTCCCCCGTGTCGAGCGCGGCGGCGGCCCGGCGGAGCAGGACGGCGCTGCGGGCGGCCCCGGCCTGCGCGGGCAGCTCGGCCAGCGCCTCGTCCAGTCGGCCGAGTTCGGCGCGGAGCAGGGCCAGGTCGAGCCGGACGGGCGCGGCCGCGGGGCTGTCTCCGAAGGCCCGGGCCCAGGCGGCGAGGACGGGTTCGGCCTGCTCGGGCGTGCCGGCCCGGCGGGCGCAGTCCAGGACGGCGCGCAGCGCGGGCCCGGCGCAGCGGACGCAGCGCGGCGGGGCGCCCTCGGCGGCCCGGTGCAGATGGGCGTCGCAGGCCTCGCGGCCGCAGCCGCCGCAGGCGCCGGTGGCCGGGCCGGCGCAGACGGCGCAGTCGGCCGGGGCGGCCTGCGGCGCGGGGGCCGGGCCGACGGTGAGGAAGTGGCGGTACCAGTCCAGTGCGGCGGCCCAGTTGCCGGCGCGTTCGGCCAGCAGGGCGCGCAGCCGGGCGAGCGCCGGGTCGCCGGCCGGGTCGGGTGCGAGCGGGGCGAGCAGCGCGATGGTCTGCACCGGGCGGCCGGCCAGCAGGGCGGCGGCGGCCAGGTGGTAGCGCTCGCGCGGTCCGGCGGCGGGGTCGAGCAGACCGGCCAGGGGCTCGGTCCGGCCCTCGGCCAGGGCCAGGGCGGCGCGCAGCCGGGCCTGCCGGTGGGTGATCGCGCCGGGCAGGGTGTCGGCGAGGGCGAGGGCGGCGGCGGCCCGTTCGCGCTCCTCGGCCCGGTCGCGGCCGGTGACCAGCAGGTGGGCGGCCTCGCGCAGCGCGGCTTCGCGCAGCGCGGCCCGGTAGCCGGGGGCGGCCGGGTGCTCGGCGGCGGCCTGCTGCCAGAGCTCCCGGGCGGCGGCCGGGTCGGCGGCCAGTCGGGTGCGGGCGAGCCGGTCGCGGGCGAGGGCGAGGCGGTCGTGCAGCTCCTCGTCCTGCAGCGGTTCCCAGCGGGTGAGCGCCCCGGCCGGGTCGTCGGTGCGGGACAGCGCGAGGCCGTGGTGGAAGGCGGCGATCCGGGCCCAGCGGGAGTCCGGTTCGCGGTCGGCCTCGGCGCGGAGCAGCGGTTCGGCCTCGGCGGCGCGGCCGGCGGCGAGCAGGGCGGCGCCGAGCCGGACCCGGGCGGGGCGCCAGTCGGGGGCCCGGTCGAGGGCGGCGCGGTAGTCGGCGGCGGCCTCGGCGGGGCGGTCGGCCCGCTCGTTGACCAGGGCGAGGCCGAACCCGGCCGGGGCGAAGCCGGGTTGGACGGCGAGGGCGGCGGCGAACTGCTCCCGGGCCCGTTCGTCGGCGCCGAGCAGCAGGGCGAGCCGGCCGAGGGCGTAGCGGGGGCGGGGGTCGCCGGGGGCCTCGGTGGCGGCGGCCGCGAGGTCGGCCCAGGCGGCGTCGGTGGCGCCGAGCCGCTGGCGGGCGAGGCCGCGGAAGAGCAGGGTCTCGGTGCGCAGCGCCGGTCCGCGCCCCCACGGGGAGGGGTCGCCGGCGCCGCGGCGCAGCGCCTCGTCGAAGGCGACGACGGCGGGTTCGTCGCGGTGCAGGCTGAACAGCTGGGCGCCCCAGCGGAACCAGAGTTCGCCGCTGCCGCCGGGGGCGGCCGCGGCGAGCAGGGTCTCGGCCTCGGCGGCCCGGTCGGTGCCGCGCAGCTGGGCGGCGCGGGCGAGGACGGGCCAGTCACGGCCGGGCAGGGCCGCGAGGGCGGCGGCGGTGGCGTGCTCGCGCTGTGCGGGGCTGCCTTCGCGGCAGAGGCGTTGCAGCCAGTCCCGGGTGCGGGCGACGGCCTCGGCCTCCTCCCCGGGTTCGGCGCCGTCGGCGGTGGCCTGCAGCAGGGCGAGGACCGGCCCGAGGTCGCCGTCGGCGGCGGCGGTGCGTTCCGCGGCGAGGCGCCGCAGGCTCCACCGGGGCAGTTGCCGGGCCGGGTCGGCGAGCAGCGGGAAGGCCTCGCGGTGCAGGGCGAGGGTGGCCTGCTGGTCTCCGGTGGGGATGGTGGCCTCGGCTTGGCCGAGGAGGGCGAGGCCGCGTTGCGGGAGCAGTTCGGCGGGGCCCTCGGCGAGCCGGCGGGCGAGCCGGGCGTAGCGGCGCCGGGCCTGCGGGGCCTTGCCGGCGGCGAGCCGTTCGGCGGCCGTGGCGAGGGCCGCGGCCACCGTCCCGGCGTCCAGGGCGCGGTGGCGCCGGGCCAGTACGACGGCGGCCGCACCGACCAGTGCCACCACGATCAGCAGCACCGCGAGCTGCACCATGCACCGTCCCCCTGCTGGTCAGATCCACCGATTTCATGATCAACATGCTGGTGATGATCATGAGTTGACGTACTGTCATGATGTTGTCCGATCGAATGCAGGATAGGCCCTTCGTGGGACGTCCGAACAGCGGAGAGCACTATCCTGGGATCAGCTGAAAAGCCGAGGCATCGAGTCGGGGGTCGAGTGTCCGAGTCGCGTTGGGTACCCGGGCTCCGGTTCGGGCCGGAGTTCGACCCCGAGCAGTACGAGCTCCTGGAGTTCCACCACCGGGGCGGCGAGGCCGAGGTGTGGCGGGCGGTGCGCACCGGCCACAGCGGGCTCAAGGAGCTCGTCGCCGCGAAGATCATGCTGGAGCGCGACCCCTCCGAGGTCCGCCGCTGGCTCGGCCGCTGGGACGACGTCTCGCACAACGCCCACCGCCTGGGCGTCACCGACCTGGTGGTGCCCAGCTTCCTGCTCGGCCCCTCCCCGCACCGGCCCGGCGCCCTGCCCGCCGGCGGTCTGCTCGGCTACCAGATCTCCCCCTGGGTCGAAGGGGTCCCGCTGCACACCTGGGCCCGCACCCAGCGCGGCGGGCCGGCCGCGGCGGCCGAGGTCCTGTCCCGGCTCTGCCGGATCGTCGACGAGCTGCACCGCAAGCGCTGGGTGCACCGCGACATCTCCCCCGCCAACGTCCTGGTGGACGCCCACGGCCAGGTCAAGCTGATCGACCTGACCTTCCTGGCCCCGCTCGACCACACCCTGACCGTCGCCGTGTTCACCCCCGGCCACGTCCCGCCGGAGGCCGAGCAGGTCGGCGGCTTCCCCACCACGGCCAAGGACCTGTTCGCCGTCGGCACCCTCGCGCGCACCCTGCTGCTGCCCGACCACGGCCGCCTCGACCACCGGCTCGCCGCCGAACAGGCCCGCGCCGAACTGCTCGCCGCCGGCTACGGCGAGGAGCTGGTCCGGTGGGCCTGCGAGCCGCTGGCCCGCGACCCGCAGCGCCGCCCCGCCCCGCTCGGCCCCTGGGTCGGCCGCGGACGCGAACTGCTGCGCGCCCACCGGCCGGTGGCACGCACCGCGGGCCTGGCCGTACTGCCCGACCGGGCCGGCCGGCCGCTGCTGGTCACCGGCGGCCCGGACGGCACCGCCCTGACCGGCCCCGGACACCCCGGCCACCGGCTGCCGACCGGCCAGGGGCCCGGCCCCGTCCGCGAGTTGACGGCCGGCTGGGCAGGCCGGCAGGGCGAGCTGGTGGTCTGCGCCGAGGACCGCGGCGGATCGCTCTGGGTCGGCACCGCGGCCGGCTGGTGGGAGGCCGCGCGCGGCGTCAGCGGGCTCGCCGGGGGCGTCGACCCGGCCGGGGAGATGACGGTCTGGACGGCGGTCGGCGGCGCACTGCGCTCCTACCGCTGGGCGCCCGGGCTCACCCTCACCGGCCGGGAGCTGCCCGGCTGCCCGGCCGACCGGGTGCTCGCCGCCCTGGAGGAACGCCCCGGATCCTGGCTGGTCCTGGTCGAACACCGGGAACAGGTGCTGAGCTGGCGGCCCGGCTCGGCGGAGCACCCGGCCCCGGTCGGACCGCCCGGCGCACCGCGCGCCGGGGCCCTGGCCCTCACCTCCGCCGGGCCGCAGGCCGTCACGCTGCGAACGGACGGCTCCGTCCGGCTGCACCCGCTCGGGGCGGGCGCCGGGCCGGGCTCCGAGATCGGCGACGGCGAACCCGCCCTGGGCGTCGCGGTGGCCGGGCACCGGGGCGGCCCGACCGTCGCGCTGGCCGGCGCGGGCGGGGTCCGGCTGCGGCTGCCGGCCGGCGGCGCCGCCCGCCGCCCGCGCTGGTGGCGGCCCACGCTGCGCCCGGCCACCCGGGTCGCGCTCGCGGTCGGCGACGACTGGCGGCTGTGCCTGGCCGCGGTGGTGGAGGGCGAGTTGCAGTGCTGGCAGGAGGACGCGGCGTACCGCTGGCTGCCGGTGGCCCTGCCGGAACAGGGCTGACGCCGGTGCCGGGCCCGGGGCCGGCGCCTCTCCCGGACCGGACAGGACCGGAGGGGCCCCCGGGCCCGGGCCCGGCCTCGCCGTGGGCGCTCGGCCGGAACGCGCCGAGGCCCCGGAACCTGGTGGGTTCCGGGGCCGCGGCGCGGTGCTCTCAGCGGTCCTGCTCGGTGCTGACCCTCGGTGCTGACCCTCGGTGCTGGCCCTCGGTGGTGCTCCCGGTCGTACCCGTCGGCGGTGCCGCTCAGCGGAAGCGGCGCAGCCGCAGGCTGTTGCCGACCACGAAGACCGAGGAGAAGGCCATCGCCCCGCCCGCGATCATCGGGTTGAGCAGTCCGGCCGCGGCCAGCGGCAGGGCGGCCACGTTGTAGCCGAACGCCCAGAACAGGTTGCTCTTGATGGTGGCCAGGGTCCGGCGGGAGAGCCGGATCGCGTCGGCGGCGGCCCGCAGGTCCCCGCGGACGAGGGTGAGGTCGCCGGCCTCGATGGCGGCGTCGGTGCCGGTGCCCATGGCCAGGCCGAGGTCGGCCTGGGCGAGCGCGGCCGCGTCGTTGACCCCGTCGCCGACCATGGCCACGACCCGGCCCTCGGCCTGCAGCCGGCGGACGGTGTCCACCTTGTCCTGCGGCATGACCTCGGCGATGACGTGCTCCGGGGCGATGCCGACCTCGGCGGCGACGGCCTCGGCGGCCGCGCGGTTGTCCCCGGTCAGCAGCACCGGCGTCAGGCCCAGGGCGCGCAGCCGGGCGATCGCCTCGGCACTGGTCGGCTTGACGGCGTCGGCGACCTCCAGCACGGCCCGCGCCGCGCCGTCCCAGCCGACCGCGATCGCGGTGCGGCCGGCCGCCTCGGCGGTGCGCTTGGCCTCGGCCAGGTGCCCGGGCAGGTACTGCGACCAGTCGTTCAGCAGCGCCTCCCGGCCGGCGACCACCGCGTGGCCGTCCACCACGCCCTGGACGCCCAGTCCCGGCACGTTCTCGAAGCCCTCGACGGCGGGCAGCGCACCGGCCCTGGCCGCGGCGGTGGCGATGGCCCGGGCGATGGGGTGTTCGGAGGCGTGTTCCAGGGCGCCGGCCAGGCGCAGGGCCTCGGCCTCGGTGACGCCCTCGGCGGTGTGCACGGCGAGCAGGGTCATCCGTCCGGTGGTGACGGTGCCGGTCTTGTCCAGGACGACGGTGTCGACCTTGCGGGTGTTCTCCAGCACCTCGGGGCCCTTGATCAGGATGCCGAGCTGGGCGCCGCGGCCGGTGCCGACCATGAGCGCGGTCGGGGTGGCCAGGCCGAGGGCGCACGGGCAGGCGATGATCAGCACCGCGACGGCCGCGGTGAAGGCCGCGGTCCAGCCCTCGCCGGTGCCCAGCCAGTAGCCGAGGGTGGCCACCGCGAGGGTGATCACGATCGGGACGAAGACGGCGGAGATGCGGTCGGCGAGGCGCTGGGCGGCGGCCTTGCCGTTCTGCGCGTCCTCGACCAGCCGGGCCATCCGGGCGAGCTGGGTGTCGGCGCCGACCCTGGTGGCCTCGACGACCAGTCGGCCGCCCGCGTTGACGGTCGCACCGGTGACCGCGTCGCCGACGGAGACCTCCACGGGCACCGACTCACCGGTCAGCATCGAGGCGTCGACGGCCGAGGCGCCCTCGACCACCGTGCCGTCGGTGGCGACCTTCTCCCCGGGGCGCACCACGAACCGGTCGCCCACCGCGAGCTCCGCGACCGGGATCCGCACCTCCTGCCCGGCCCGCAGGACGGCCACGTCCTTGGCCCCCAGCTCCAGCAGGGCCTTGAGGGCGGCCCCGGCGGTGCGCTTGGAGCGGGCCTCGAAGTAGCGGCCGGCCAGGATGAAGGCGGTGACGCCGGCGGCGGCCTCCAGGTAGATGTTCGACGAGCCGTCGCTGCGGGCGATGGTCAGTTCGAAGCCGTGCCGCATGCCCGGCATGCCCGCGTCGCCGAGGAACAGCGCCCACAGCGACCAGAGGAACGCGGCGCCGGTGCCGAGCGAGACCAGGGTGTCCATCGTCGCCGCGCCGTGCTTGAGGTTGGTCCAGGCGGCGCGGTGGAACGGCCAGGCGGCGTAGGTGACCACGGGGGCGGCCAGGGTCAGCGAGAGCCACTGCCAGTTGTCGAACTGCAGGGCCGGCACCATCGCCATCGCGATCACCGGCACCGCCAGGGCCACCGCGGTGGACAGCCGCTGCCGCAGCGGGGCCAGCTCGTCGGCCGGCTCCGCGGGCCCGCCCGCACCCTCGGCGGCCGGCGGCGCGGGAAGCGCCGCGGTGTAGCCGGTGGCCTCGACGGTGGCGATCAGGTCGGCGACCACGACGTCGCCCTCGTAGGAGACCTTCGCCTTCTCGGTGGCGTAGTTGACGCTCGCCGAGACGCCGTCCATCCGGTTCAGCTTCTTCTCGATGCGGGCCGCGCACGAGGCGCAGGTCATGCCGCCGATCGAGAGTTCCACCTCCGTGGAGGCGGGTGCCTGGGTGGTCATCGTTGCTCCTCGTGACTGTCGTCGGACAGGGCGCGTGCGACGTGCCGGGTGGCACCGCCGGATCCGGACCCACCGGACTGGTACCCATGGGGGGTATCGGGCGGCGCCGAGTTCATTTATACCCCTGAGGGGTATCCAGGGCAAGGCTTCACCGATACCCCCCTCCCGTATTTTCCGGACCGACCGAACCGCTTGACTTGATACCCCCACGGGGTATTCACTCGGGGCATCGGACCGGGGCCGGCAGCGCCCCGCCGGAGCTCCCGAGGAGGCCCGCATGACCGGCTACCGGCACGACCAGGACCGCCTGCGGCGCCGACTGCGCCGGATCGAGGGCCAGGTCCGCGGCCTCCAGCGGATGGTCGCCGACGACACCTACTGCATCGACGTGCTCACCCAGGTCTCGGCCGCCACCAAGGCCCTCCAGTCCGTCGCCCTGCTCCTGCTCGACGGCCACCTCGCGCACTGCGTCCAGGACGCCGTCGCCGACGGCGGCACCGCGGCCGCCGACACCAAGGTCGCCGAGGCCTCCCGCGCCATCGCCCGCCTCCTGCGCGCCTGACCCCTCCACCCGCGCCGCATCCGCCCGCGCCCGCCGCCCACCACCGAGGAGACCCGCCATGAACACCGCCCTGAAGATCACCGCCTTCACCGCCGGGCTCACCGCCGCCTTCGGCCTCGCCCTCGGCGTCGGCCACGCCACCGGACGCGGTCCCGCCCCCGCGCCCGCCGGCACCACCGGGCACGGCGGACACGCCGGACACACCGAGGCCGCGACCCCGGCCGACCACCTGCCCGGCGGGCTGCAGGTCTCCGAGCGCGGCTACACCCTCAGCCTCGACGACCCCTTCGTCACCGCCGGCACCCCCACCGACCTGCGCTTCCGGATCCTCGGCGCCGACGGCCGGGCCGTCACCGCCTTCCAGCCCTCGCACGAGAAGGAACTGCACCTGATCGTCGCCCCGCGCGACCTCTCCGGGTACCAGCACCTGCACCCCACCCGCGCCGCCGACGGCACCTGGAGCGCCACCGCCGCGCTGCCGGCCGCCGGCACCTACCGGGTCTTCGCGGACTTCACCCCCGCCGGCGCCACCGAGGGCCTCACCCTGGGCGCCGACCTGCACGCCGCCGGCGACCTGCGGCCCGCGCCATTGCCCGAGACCGGACGGACCGTCACCGTCGACGGCTACACCGTCGCCCTCGGCGGCGAGCTCACCCCCGGGCGCAGCGGGCGGCTCACCCTGACCGTCACCCGGGACGGCCGACCGGTCACCGACCTCCAGCCCTACCTCGGCGCCTCCGGCCACCTGGTCGCCCTCCGGGCCGGGGACCTCGCCTACCTCCACGTCCACCCGGACACCACCGCCCCGGGTCCGGAGATCGGCTTCACCACCACCGCGCCGAGCGCCGGGAGCTACCGGCTCTTCCTGGACTTCAAGCACCAGGACGCCGTGCACACCGCCGCCTTCACCGTCACCACCGAGGGCGCCGCCGCCCCCGGCCCGGCGGCCGCCCCGACCACCGGGGAGACCGTGGACCACCAGCACTGAGGCCCACCTGCGCGCCGTGCCGGGCGGTCCACCACGGACCGCCCGGCACGGCGGCTTCGGCGGATTCGGCGGCGGGGCGGCGCCCGGCCCGGGATCGGGTCCGGGATCGGGTCCGGGATCGGGATCGGGCCGGGTTTCAGGCCCGGGCGCCGGTCAGCGGCCGGTCCTGTGGCGCCGGGGAGCACGACGGCGCCGCGGAGCCCAGTGGCGCCGGGCGGTCCAGTCCCAGGTTCCGGTGGATCTCCAGGGCCGCCGTCGAGCGGTTCAACGTGATGAAGTGCAGCCCGGGCACCCCCTCCCCGAGCAGGCGCTCGGCCATCCGGGTCGCGTGGTCCACCCCGATGCGGTGGGACGCCGCCCGGTCGCCGCGGGCGGCCTCCAGCGCGGCGGCGAGCGCGGGCGGGAAGGAGGCACCGCTCAGCTCGGCGAAGCGGGCGATCTGGCGAACGTCGGTGGCCGGCATGATCTCCGGGATGACCGGGGTGTCGCAGCCGGCCGCCGCCAGCCGGTCGCGCAGCCGCAGGTAGTGCTCGACCTCGAAGAACATCTGGGTGACGGCGTAGTCCGCCCCCGCCCGGCACTTGGCGACGAAGTGCCGGATGTCCTCGGACCAGTCCGCCGAACGCGGGTGGCGCTCCGGGAAGGCCGCCACGCCGACCGTGAACGCACCGCAGCCCCGGACGAGTTCGACCAGTTCGGCGGCGTGCCGCAGGCCCTGCGGATGCGGCCGCCAGACACCGTTCGGGTCCCCCGGCGGGTCGCCGCGCAGGGCCAGCACGTCCCGGATCCCGACGTCCGCGTAGCGCCGCAGGACGGCCTGCAGCTCGGCGGTGGAGTGGCCGACGGCGGTGAGGTGCGCGACGGGGCGCAGCGTGGTCTGGGCGGCGATCCGTTCGGTGGTCCCGATGGTGCGGTCGCGCGAGGAGCCGCCGGCGCCGTAGGTGACGGACACGAAGGTCGGCGCCACCGCCTCCACCCGCCGGATGGCGGCCCACAGGGCGCGTTCGCCGGCCTCGTCCTTGGCGGGGAAGAACTCGAAGGAGTAGGTCCGCTCGCCGGCCGCCAGGATCTCGCGCAGGCCGCGCGGGCCGGGGCGGGTGGTGTGGTCCATGGGGTGCTCACCTCGTGTGGTGGGGTCGGCGGCCTGCCGAGGGGCCGGCCGGCCCGGGATGCCGGCGGGCGTTCCACCCTGCCCCGGAGGGCGCAACAGGACCGCCACAAGGATGACTTGACGATCGCTGGAGGCGGTCCACCCGCCCGCTCCCGGCCGCTCCACACCCCTCTTCAATTACCCCCTGGGGGTATGCTAGCTTCAGTGGTGAAGCAGCCGACCGGATCGCGCGGCCGGCGCCCGGCACGATGACAGGAGCACAGCCATGACCGAGATCGCCGTCACCGTCGAGTCCACCGAGACCGCCTCCTGCTGCGGCTCGTGCGGCACCGGCGCCACCGACGCCCCCGCCGCCGCGACGGCCGGCCCGGCCGTCTTCCAGGTCAAGGGCATGACCTGCGGGCACTGCGTCACCGCGGTGACCGCCGAGCTCCAGCGGATCGACGGCGTGGGCGCCGTCGCCGTGGACCTCGCCACCGGCCGGGTCACCGTCGACAGCACCGCCCCGCTCTCCGACGAGGCCGTCGCCGCCGCCATCGACGAGGCCGGCTACGAGCTGGTCGGCCGCCTGGACGGCTGACGGACCGCGGCACGACGCGGAGCGGCCCCCGACGACCTGGTCGTCGGGGGCCGCTCCGCGTTACCGGGCGGGGGTATGCCGGGCGGGGGTGCGTCAGGTGGGGGTGCGCAAGGAGCGGCCCCGCAGGGCGCGGGCACCCCGGAACGGGGCACCCCCGGCGGCCCGGCCGGTCACCGCGCGTCGGACGGCGCCCGCAACAGGGGGAGGACGACCTCGTCGAGGATCTCGTCGACGACCCGGTCGGGCGGCACCGTCCCGCCGATCAGGAAGGCGTCGCGCAGCAGGTCGAGCGGGAGGGAGAGGACCCGCGGGGTGAGCCGCGCGGGGTCGATCTCGCCCCGGTCGACGGCCCGGCGCATCATCACCTCCAGGCTGCTCACCGGCCCCTGCGCGGTCAGGCCGCCGCGGAAGATCCCGCGGAGCTCGGGGTCGCGCATCAGGTCGACCAGGAACCCGTGCACGGCGTCGGTCGGCAGGTCGTCGAAGCGGTGCAGCAGGCCGCGCAGGAAGAGCGCCAGGTCCGCCTTCAGGTCGCCGGTGTCCGGCGGCTCCCGGTAGTCGGGGGCGTTGCGGCCGAGGGCGGCGACGACGAGCGCCGCGCGGTTCGGCCAGCGGCGGTACAGCACCGGCTTGCTGGTCCGGGCCCGGGCGGCGACGCCGTCCATGGTGAGCCGGTCGTAGCCGTGGTCGGCGAGTTCGGCCCAGACGGCGTCGAGGATCGCCCGTTCCAGCTCGTCGCCGCGGCGCCGCGAGGGCCTGCCGCGGACCTCCTCGCCCACCGGCACGCCGGACGTCACCGGTTCGCCGGGCGCCGCTCCGCCCCTCGCCGCTCCGCCTGCCGCCGATCTGCCCGCTGCCGATCCGCCTGCCGCCGATCCGTCCGCCATCGAGTGCCGCACCCGACCTTCGTCGATTCGTAGATACGTTGCGTTTCTTATCCGGATGAGTCTACAGTCGTGACTAAGAAACGCTCCGTATCTTATGTCCGGATGACCTGGGGGGAACCCGTCATGCGCACTCTCCGAACGACCGACGTCCTGGTGGTCGGCGCAGGCCCGGTGGGCCTCGCCCTCGCCCTCGGACTGGCCCGCGCCGGGATCGACTGCCGCGTCCTCGAACGCGAGCCGCGGTTCCGCGACCGCGGCGTCCGCGGCAAGGGCGTCAACTCCCGGACGCTGGAGGTGTTCGACGACCTCGGCGTCGTCGACGGCATCCTCGCCCGCGGCCGGTCGGACCTCGGGGTCCGCAGCTACCAGGGCGTCCGGATCGTCCACGAGGTCGCCCCTCGGCCCGCCGGCGCCGCGACCCCGGACCGGCCCCACCCCGGCATGCTGCTGCTCGGCCAGCACCACACCGAGGCCGTCCTGCGTGACCGGCTCGCCGGGTACGGCGTCACCGTCGAACTCGACACCGAGCTGCTCGACCACCGGCAGGACCCCGAGGGCGTCCTGGCCACCGTCCGTCGCGGCGCCGCGACGGAACACCTCCGCGCCCGCTACCTGGTCGGCTGCGACGGCGGCCGCAGCACCGTCCGCAAGCTGGCCGGCATCCCGTTCCTCGGCGAGACCTGGGACCAGGAACGCTTCCTGATGGCCTCGCTCGCCGTGGACGGGCTCGACCCCGACCTCATGCACGTCTGGAACCACCCCGACCTCGGCGCGGGCGCCATGGTGCTGGTGCCGATGCGCGAGGACGACAACTGGGCCATCCACGCCTCCGTCCCGCCGAGCGCGGCCGGCGAGCCGCCCGCCCCCACCCTGGACACCTTCCGCCGGCTGTTCGCCGAACGCGCCGGCCTGCCCGGGGTCCGACTGCACGAACCGTCCTGGTCCACGGTGTGGCGGCCGACCGTCCGCATGGTCGAGCGCTACCGCCAGGGCCGGGTCCTGCTCGCCGGTGACGCCGCGCACTGCCACTCCGCGGCCGGCGGCCAGGGCATGAACACCGGTATCCAGGACGCGCACAACCTGAGCTGGAAGCTCGCCGCGGTACTGCGCGGCGCACCCGACGCCCTGCTCGACAGCTACCAGGCGGAACGGCTGCCCGTCGCCGCCACCGTCCTCGCCGCCACCTCCGCCCAGCACAAGGCGCTGTTCTCCGCCGACGGCGCCCGCGCCCTGTCCGCGCAGTTCGCCAGCCTGGCGGGCACCGCGGGCGCCGACCTCACCGGGCTCTCGGTCGGCTACCGGGGCGGCCCGCTCGGCCTCGACCTGGACGACGGCACCGGCATCCGTGCCGGGGACCGCGCCCCGGACGCCCCCTGCGCCACCGCCGACGGCACGCCCACCCGGCTGTTCGACCTCTTCCGCGGCACCCACTTCACCCTGCTGACCCTCGCCGGACGGCCCGCGCCGACCGGCCCGACCGCACCGCCCGGGCGGCCCGACGGGCTCGACGGGCTCGAAGGGCTCGACGGACGGGAGTGGCTCGACGGGCTCGAACGGGCCGGTCGCCTGCGCCGGGCCGTCGTCACCGACCCGGGCGGCCACGTCGGCCGCGCCTACGGACTGAGCGGCACGGCCGTCGCCCTGGTCCGGCCGGACGGCTACGTCTCGCTGACGGCGGGGCGGCCGGACCGGGCCGCGCTCACCGCCCACCTGCAGGGCTTCGGCCTGAGCAGCTGAGCGCCTGACCGGCGGGCCGGTGCTCCGGCCGACCGGCGGGCCGGGTCCCTCGGCCCGCCGGTCAGCCCGCCGATCGGGCGCGGGCGGCGGCAGCCCGCTCGTCCGCGTCCGCGAGCAGGAAGTACACCGGGGACAGGCCCAGTTCGACCACCATCAGCACCACCTGGAACCCGTCCGGCCACCCGGCCACCGCGGTCGACAACACCCGGCCGAGCCCGCCCAGCAGGAACACCGCCGTCAGCCACCGCACCGCGTGGGCCGGCATCGGCGACTGCCGGACGGCCCACAGCCAGGCCGCGCCGTAACCGGCGAAGATCGCGCCCATGAACCGGCCGAAGCTGTCGACCGTCGCACCGGCGTCCTCCTCGCCCGGGATCGCCGCGTTCCCCGCCAGCAGGTGGTAGAAGCCGATCGCCACGCAGGCGACCCCCATCGTCCACCCGAGCACCCGCAGAACCCTGGCCATGAACCCACCACCCGTCGGACGGTTAGTTGACACGTGTCCACTAAGCTAGCGCGCGCTAGTGGACACGTGTCAAGTAGCCTTCGCCGCATGCCAGTCCACCAACGGCGCCGCCGCCTGTCCCCCGCCGACCGACGCGCCCAGCTGCTCTCCGTCGGCGCCCGGCTCTTCGCCGCCCGCCCGTACGAGGAGGTGCTGATGGAGGAGGTCGCCGAACAGGCCGGCGTCTCGCGCGCCCTGCTCTACCGTCACTTCCCGGGCAAGCACGACCTGTTCGCCGCCGTCTACCGGCAGGCCGCCGACGAGCTGCTCGCCAAGTCCCGCTTCGACTCCGCCGACACCCTGCTCGAACAGCTCGTCGAGGGCATGGACGCCCATCTGGACTACTTCGTCGCCAACCGGCACGCCGTGCTCGCCGCCAACCGCGTCCTGGCCGGCGACCCGGTGATCCAGACGATCATCACCGGCGAACTCGACACCCTGCGCGGCCGCCTGCTCGGCGTCCTCCCCCTCACGGACGAGACGGCCCGGCGGGCGGTCTCACAGGTCCTCGGCAGCTGGCTGGTGTTCGTCCGGGTCCTGGTCGTCGACTGGCTCACCGAGGAGAGCTGCACCCGCGAGGAGCTGCGCGACGCCTGCATCGGCGCGGTGCTCGGCGCCCTGCGCCCGCTGCTGCCCGCCGACGCGGCCGCCGGACCGAGTGCCGACCCGACCGCTGACCCGAGCCACTGAGAAGAACCCCCGACCACCGGCGGGAACCCCGTTCGGCAGGGGCGGAATCGCTACCATCGGGATCCAAGGGGAAACACGCCCAAAGGCACCAATTTCCCATGAAAATAACACAGTTGGATCCTCACCTCAGCGCTGGACCCCGACCCCCGAAGGGACCCATGTCCTCCGCCGCACCCGACACCGGGACCGACCTCCCCCCGCTCCACCGGCTCCCCGTCACCCCCGCCCGGGCGCCCCACCCCACCACCCTGCCCGACGGCACCCCGGCCTGGCTGGTCACCCGCTACCACGACGTCCGACAGGTCCTCACCGACCCGCGCTTCACCCGCGGCGACCTGCACACCGTCGGCACCCCCGGCGGCGGCGCCGACGTGGCCAGCAACCCCGCCTCCCTGTTCAACCAGGACGGCCCCGCCCACCGCCGGCTGCGCAGCACCGTCCAGCGCGCCTTCACCGCCCGCGCCATCGCCGACTGGCAGCCCTGGGTCGCCGAGGCCGTCCAGCAGGCCGTCGACGCGCTCGCGGCCGCCGGCCCCCCGGCCGACCTCGTCACCGCCTTCACCCGCCCGGTGCCCTTCGCCGTCACCACCCGCCTGATGGGCCTCGACGGCGACGGACCGGACCACCTCGACGCGGAACGCCTGCGCCGCTGGACCCGCGCCGTCCTCGCCGACGGCGGGGCGGACACCCCCGCCACCCAGGACCGGTCCGCCGAGGACCCCGCCGCCCAGGACCCCGCCAAGGACCCCGCCCAGAACCCGGAGAGCGCCCTCGCCGAGTACGCCGCCTTCACCGCCGAACTGATCGCCCGCCGGCGGCGCACACCCGGCGACGACCTCGTCAGCCGCCTGGTGCACGCCGCCGACCAGGACGGCAGAGTCCCCGAGGAGTCGCTCGTCCACCTCGTCTGCGGGCTCACCGCCAGCGGCAACGAGAGCGTCACCGGCGCCCTCGGCAACGCCCTGGTCTACCTGCTCGGCGAACGCCCCGAGCACTGGCCCCGCCTCGCCGACCCGGACACCACCGAGCGCACCACCGAACGCCTGCTCCACTTCATCCCCCTCGGCGACGACGAGGCCACCACCCGCCGCGCCACCGAGCCGGTCGGCATCGGCGGCGTCGACATCCCCGCCGGCGCCGTCCTCGCCGTCAACCTGGGCAGCGCCAACCGCGACCGCGCCGTCTTCCCCGACGGCCTCGACGCCGACCTCGACACCGCCCTCCCCGCCCCCACCCTCGCCTTCAGCGCCGGCCCCCACTACTGCCTCGGCGCCTGGCGGATGCGGCTCGAGATGCGGGAGTCCCTCCGCCGCCTCGCCACCGCCCTCCCCGGCCTGCACCTCACCACGCCCGTCCACCGGATCGCCTGGCAGCTCGGCACCACCACCCGCAGCCCGGCCCGCCTCCCGGCGGCCTGGTGACCACGCGCCGCCGGGGCGGGCCGACCCGCCCCGGCGGCCCGCCGGACACCCCTCCTGACACACCCGCACACACGTTCAACCCACCACCTCCACAGCACAATTGGCCGGACTCCCGGTTCCCGTCCGGCACTGTCCGCACCCCGCCCCGGCAACGGCGCGACCCGGCCCGGTCGGCCCGCTAGGCTGGCCGGCATGTCCCGTGCGTCCCGTGTGCCACTCCCCGACCTCGTCCGGCTGCGCCAGGCCCGTGATCGCATGGACCGCGAGTACGCGCAGCCGCTGGACGTCCCCGCGCTCGCCCAGACCGCCCTGATGTCCCCCGGCCACTTCTCCCGCAGCTTCCGCACCGCCTTCGGCGAGACGCCGTACGGCTACCTCATGACCCGCCGGATCGAGCGCGCCATGGCGCTGCTGCGGCGCGGCGACCTCTCGGTGACCGACGTCTGCATGGCGGTGGGCTGTACCTCGCTGGGCTCGTTCAGCACCCGGTTCACCCAGTTGGTCGGCGAGAGCCCGAGCGCCTACCGGGCCCGGGACCACTACGAGGACGCCGCCGTCCCGGCCTGCGTCGCGAAGGTCTACACCCGGCCGGTCAGGAACGGAGAAGCAGGAGGTCCGGGAGCTAAGTAGCGTGAAGGACATGGACATCAAAGTTGGACAGACCTTCATCACCGTCGACGACCACGACAAGGCGCTCGGCTTCTACCGTGACGCGCTGGGCCTCGAGGTGCGCAACGACGTCGCCTTCGGGGACCTCCGCTGGGTGACCATCGGCTCGTCCGCGCAGCCGGAGGTGGACATCGTCCTGGAGCCCCCGCTCGCCGACCCCAACGCCGACGACGCCGACCGCAAGGCCGTGGCCGACCTGATGGCCAAGGGCCTGCTGCGCGCGGTGATCTTCCGCACCGAGGACTGCGACGCCACCTTCGAGCGGATCCGCGCCGCCGGCGCCGAGGTCATCCAGGAGCCGATCAACCAGCCGTACGGCGTCCGCGACTGCGCCTTCCGCGACCCCGCGGGCAACATGGTCCGCTTCAGCCAGCCGCGCACCAACTGACCACCCCCCGGGCGGCCCCCTGAACCGCCCCGAACGACCCCCGAACGGGTCCGCCCACCCCCGGTGCGCGGACCCGTCCGCGTGCCGCGCGTCAGCGCTCGCGGCCGCGGGGCTTCAGCGGGGTGGCGGGCAGCTCCGGGGCCGGGAGGCGGGCGCCGGCGTAGCCGTGGACGGTACCGAAGCGCGACCCCGTCTCCCAGTCGGTGCGGGCCCGGGCGATCTCCTCGGTGGAGCGGCCGATGAAGTTCCACCACATGACGATCCGCTCCTCGAAGGGCTCGCCGCCGAGGAGGAGGACGGCGGCGTCCGTGCGGGCGAGGAGGGGGAGTTCGCGGCGGCCGCAGCCGAGGTAGAGCAGGGAGCCGGGCTCGACGGGGACGCCGTCGACGTCGACGCCGCCGGACATGGCGAGGACGGCGTACTCGAAGTCGGGGACGAGGGGGAGCCGGAGGTCGGCACCCTCGATGAGGGTGAGGTCGGCGCCGACCAGCGGCGTGTAGGCGGTGCCGGGGGACGTCGCGGTGTCGAGGGTGCCGAGGATGACGGTGCCGTGCAGGCCGCGGGCCGTGACCACGGGCAGGTCCGCGTGGTGTTCGAAGGCGGGGGCGGTGTGCCGGTGGGCGTCCGGGAGGGCGACCCAGAGCTGGGCGCCGTGCAGGAACCGGGCGTGCGGGCGCGGGGACTCCTCGGAGTGCGAGATCGCCCGGCCGGAGGTCATCAGGCCCAGTTCGCGGGGGCGGACGGTCTGCAGGCTGCCGAGGCTGTCGCGGTGCAGCACCTCGCCCTGGTGGAGCCAGCTGACGGTCTGGAGGCCCGTGTGGGGGTGCGGCGGGACCTGCATGCCGGGCTCGTCGGCGATGTCGTCGGGGCCGTAGTGGTCGACGAAGCACCAGGCGCCGACCATCCGGCGGCCCAGGTTGGGGAGCAGGCGGCGGACCACCGTGCTCTCGCCGAGCGGGACCTGACGGCCGGTGAGCAGGTCCCGCACCGGGCCGGTGTCGGCCTCGCGGCCGCAGGCGGTCGGGGCGGGCTTGCGGTCGAGGTTGCTCATGTGCACTGCACCACCGTGCGGAGAGGGGCCGGGCGAGGGGCGTTCGGCACCGATCCTCCAGGACGGCCGGCGGTTCCTCCACCACACGCCGGGCGGGTCCGCGCGGTTCGACCCGCTCGGACCCGCCCGGACCCGCTGGGACCCGCCACTGCCGGGTCCCTGCCCACGGGGCTCAGTGCGAGCAGGCCCACCAGGCGTCGGCGGTGGCCGCGGCCGCGAGGTCCCGCAGCTTGCCGACGGCGGCGGCCGGGTCCTCGGCTCCGTAGACGGCCGAGCCGGCCACGAACACGTCGGCGCCGGCCTCGGCGCAGCGCTCGATGGTGCTCGCCGAGACGCCGCCGTCGACCTGCAGCCACAGTTCCAGGCCGTGCTTGTCGATCAGCTGCCGGGTGCGGCGGATCTTCGGCAGCATGATGTCCAGGAAGGCCTGGCCGCCGAAGCCGGGCTCGACGGTCATGATCAGCAGCATGTCGAGCTCGGGCAGCAGGTCCTCGTACGGCTCAATCGGCGTGGCCGGCTTGAGCGCCATCGAGGCGCGGGCGCCCTTGGCGCGGATCTCCCGGGCGAGCCGGACGGGCGCGGCGGCGGCCTCCACGTGGAAGGTGACGGAGCCGGCGCCGGCCTCGACGTACTGGGGGGCCCAGCGGTCCGGGTCCTCGATCATCAGGTGGCAGTCGAGCGGGATGTCGGTGGCGCGGGCGAGGGACTCGACGATCGGCACGCCCAGGGTCAGGTTGGGCACGAAGTGGTTGTCCATCACGTCCACGTGCAGCCAGTCGGAGCCCCTGACGGCCTCGGCCTCCTCGGCGAGCCGGGCGAAGTCCGCGGACAGGATGCTGGGGTTGATCTGCGCCATTACCGACTACCTTCACACGAGGGTTCACACGAGAGCGCCGACGGGCGTCCGCACGGGTATCCGCCCCGGCGTCCACGCGTGGCCGAGGCGCCCCGGGAACGGACACCTCACCCCCATCATCTCGCGCCACCGGTGCACCGGGCGCCCGCCCCCTCCCCCGCGTGACCGTCATCACACCGCGCGCGGGGTTACCCCGGCGGCGGCCGGGGCCATCAGCAGGGGGACGACCCGCACGCCCGGGCCGCCGGCGCCCGCCGGACGCGGGCCCTCCCGCTTCGCCGCACCACCGCGCGTTCCCGTGTCCCCGTGAGGAAGGTCCCCGCCATGGCCGATGTCGTCCACCCCGCCCGAGCCCTGTGGTGGCTCTTCGAGCCGGTGCACGCCGTCACCTACTTCGTGCCCGAGGGCCGGGACGCCTTCGAGGCGGTCGGGCTGCACGGCGCCTGGCGCGGCTACTTCGCCAGCCGTTCGGCACCGCTGGGCGCGGTGGACGCGGCACCGGTGACGGCCGCCTTCTTCAACTTCGCCCCGGCGCTGGTCGAGCGGGCGCTGCCCGAGGTGTGGACGCACGCCGGCCCGGAGGAGGCGCTGGCCGCCCGGCTGAAGGGTTCGGCGGACGCGCTGGCCCGGCTGCTGGAGCACGTGCCGCAGGAGCAGGTCGAGCTGGTGGCGGAGGCGCTGGAGCGGGCCGCGGGCCGGCTGGACTGCGTCGGCCGGGTGCTCGCCGCCGCCAACGCCGCGCTCCCCCGGCCCACCGGGCTGTACGAGCGGCTCTGGCAGGCCGCCACCGTGATGCGCGAGCACCGCGGGGACGGCCACGTGGCCGCCCTGGTGACGGCCGGGCTGGACGGCTGCGAGGCACTGGTGGTCCGCTGCGCGATGGACATGCGGCGGGAGATGATCCAGCCGCTGCGCGGGTGGACGGACCAGGAGTGGGAGGCGGCCGCGGCCCGGCTGGTCGAGCGGGGCTGGCTGACCCCCGAGGGCACCGTCACCGAGCTCGGCCGGATCCGGCACCAGTCCCTGGAGGCCGCCACCGACCTGGCCGCGGCACGGGTGTGGGAGAACTACCCGCGGGCCGAACTGGACGCCCTGGCGTCCGCGTTGAAGCCGATCTCGGCGCTCTGTCGGGGCAGCCTCCCGGTCAATCCGGCCGGACTGCCGGACAAGCCGTAGCCCTCGGCCCCGTGGCGCCCGGCCGGTCAGGGCCGGGCGCCGAGAGGCCGGGTGCCATGAGACCGGGCACCGGGAGGCACGACGACCGTCGTCGCACCCAGCCGGCCGTCACGTCCCCGGCGGCCCGAGGACGATGCCCCGCCCGGAGTAGAACCGCGCGAAGGCCCGCCACGGAACGTGTGCGAAGGACTGCGACTCCCCCGGAAACCCGGACGGGTTGTGGAGGACCACCGCCGTCTCCGTGGTGCCGACCGCCAGCACCAGGTGCCCGCCCCGCCGGACCGGCTCCGGACCGGCCGGCTCGCGGATCGCCGGATGCACCGACACCATCACCAGCCCCCCGTCGGCCACCGCGGCGGAGACCTCCTCGGGCGTCAACTCCGCGGCCCGCGCGGCCAGTCCCCAGCGCTCCCGGGCGTAGGCGGCGAACGGGGTGTGGATCAGTCCGCGCAGGCTCTCGCCGTCCCGGACGTAGGCACCCGCCGCCACGCACTCCTCGGCCAGGGTCAGCGCCGGCGGCGCCAGGCCCCACCAGTGGTCGAGCGCCATCCGCAGGCAGGCGACCCCGCAGAGCCGCCACGACCACCACGCGTACTCCTCCGGGGTGCCCGCGCCGGACTGCCCCCAGCGCGGGTCCTCGGCCGCGTCGACCTGCCCGTCGATGATCGCCCGCACCAGCTCCGCCGACTCCCACTGGGAGTGGTACGGCACCTGGTGCACCACAGCCTCGTCCGCCATCCCCCGACGCTCCCACACCGCGCCGACGGACCGACCCGCGACACTCCCTGCAGGCCCCCGGTCAGGCGGCGCCGCCCTCCGCGGCGGCCTTCCCAGCAGCCTTCCCGGCGGCTTTCCCGGCGGCCGACGCGCCGCTCGTCTCACCCACGCCGCCCTCCCCGGCCGCCCCGGTCCCTCCCGCCGCCCCGGCCGCCCCGGCCCCGCCCTCCGTCCCGGACCGGAACGCCAGCCGCGCCGCCGCGTGCCGCCCGCGCTCCTCCACCGGCAACGAGCCGGTGGCGCCGGCGAGGCCGAACGGCGGCATGTCGAAGTAGATCGACTCGTATCCGCCCTCCGGCACGATGTACGTCTCGTGCCAGAGCCCGACGTGCTGCCGGGCCTTCCCCTCCCGCAGCTTGCGGTTGGCGATGCCCCACACGGTGTGGTGGAAGCCGTCCGGCGCGGTGGCGTACCGGTACAGCTTCTCCTTGGACTCCCAGTACTGCACGACGTAGTAGGTGCGCGGCGAGGCGGTGAGCAGGATGCGCCCGCGCAGGCCCCGTTCCGGGCTGCGGGCGAGTTCGTGCAGCATCCGGAACATCGCGAACATGACCGGGCCCCAGTGGTGGACGGCCCAGAAGCGGTTGATCCGCATGCCGATGAGCAGCACCACGGTGTCGCCGGTGGCGGCCGCGGTGGTGTAGCCCGGTGCCGCCTTGGCGAACATCGAGCGGACGAACGTCGTTCCCGTGGACATCCCGACCTCCCCGTACCCGTTCCGCACCCCATGTAAGCGGTGATTACATCAGGGCCCGGTAACCCGGTCAAGGCTCCCCGCGGGCACAAGTCGGTTACTGCGGAGGGCGGTTGGCGATCCCCTGACCGAAGGTGTCCAGCACCTGCACGACCAGCTCCTCCGCCTTCTCGGCCGGCAGGTACCCGTCCACGATCATCTGCGCCAGCCCGTACACCAGCGCCTGCCCGGCCAGGCCCACCAGCAACGGGTCCCCGGGGCGCAGCCGGCCGGCCTCCTGGTCCGCCACGATCATCCCGGTCAGCGCCCGGTCGATGCCGTCCAGCTGCTCCCGCAGCTCCGGCTCCCGCGAGGCCGTGAACACCCGCGACCGCACCAGCTCGAAGCGGCGCGGATGACGCAGCGCGTACCGGACGAACCCGAGCCCGATCGCCCGCATCACCGAGCCGCCGGCCGCCTCCACCGACGCCGCCTCGGCCTCCTGCCAGCGCGCGAAGTCCGCCAGCACCCGGTCCGCCAGCGCCGTCAACAACGCCTGCCGGTCCGCGAAGTGGCGGAACGGCGCCCCCGCCGACACCCCCGCCCGGCGCGCCACCTCCCGCATGCTCACCTTGTCCTGCCCGCACTCGTCGAGCAGCTCGAACGCCGCCCCGACCAACGCCTCCGGCAGGGACCCGTGATGGTACGAGCTGCGCCCGTCAGGCCGTTCCGTCATACCCGCCTTGCTACCACAACGACCGGCCGCCACCACCACCACGCACCATCGGCACCGGCGCACCGCGCACCACCGCCACCGCCACCGCCACCGCCAGCAGGACCCGGTCGGTGGCGGCGGCGGGCGCGGGCTACCAGGCGTAGTCCTCCGGGGCCGGCCGGTGGCCGGGGAAGATCTCGTCGAGGCGGTCGAGGGTCTTCTGGTCGAGCTTCAGGTCGACGGCGGCGACGGCCGCGTCGAGGTGGGCCGGGGTGCGGGGTCCGATGATGGGGGCGGTGACGGCCGGGCGGGAGAGTAGCCAGGCGAGGGCGAGGTCGGCGGGGTCGGTGCCGAGCTCGTCGGCGAGGTCCTCGTAGGCCTGGAGGCGCTCGCGGTGGGTCTCCAGGAGCGCGCCGGCGTGCTCCAGCGCACCGCGGACGCGGGTGCCCTCGCGTTCCTTGCGCAGGATGCCGCCGAGGACGCCGCTGCGCAGCGGGGACCACGGCAGCAGGCCGAGGCCGTAGTGCTGGAGGGCGGGGACGACCTCCAGTTCGACGGTGCGGTCGAGCAGGTTGTAGAGGGACTGCTCGCTGACCAGGCCGAGGAAGTGCCGGGCGCGGGCGGCCTCCTGGGCCTGGGCGATGTGCCAGCCGGCGAAGTTGCTGGAGCCGACGTAGATGACCTTGCCCTGGGCGACCAGGAGCTCCATCGCCTGCCAGATCTCCTCCCAGGGCGTGTCCCGGTCGATGTGGTGCATCTGGTACAGGTCGATGTGGTCGGTCCGGAGTCTGCGCAGACTGGCCTCGACGGCCCGGCGGATCGCGAGGGCGGAGAGCCGCCCCTCGTTGGGCCAGTCGCCCATCGGGGCGTAGGCCTTGGTGGCGAGCACGGTGCGCTCGCGGCGGCCGCCGCCCTGGGCGAACCAGCGGCCGATGATCTCCTCGGTGCGGCCCTTGAGGTTGCCCTCGCCGTCGCGTCCGTAGGCGTTGGCGGTGTCGAAGAAGTTGATGCCCCGTTCGTGGGCGGTGTCCATGATGCGGTGGGCGTCGGACTCCTCGGTGTAGGGGCCGAAGTTCATGGTGCCCAGGCAGAGTCGGGAGACGGTCAGGCCGGTGCGGCCGAGGTGGGTGAACTCCATGGGCTCCACCTTCGGCCGCACCGGCACCGGTGTCCAGCACATCCCGCCCTCCGGGACGGCCCCGGGGCCCCTGACCACCCCGACGGCGTTCACCACCCCGCCGACCCCGCCGCCCCGGTGGCGTTCACCGCCCGTGCGTGGCGAACTTCCTTACGGCGAGCGGCACGCAGAGCGTGAGCAGCACGGCGCTCCACAGCAGCGAGGCCGCGACGGCGTGCTGCACGGGCCAGGCGTCGCCGGCGGCGGAGGGGTTGCCGAAGAGCTCCTGGCAGACCCACCCCCTGACCGCCCCCTGCCCCCGGCCCGCCCGCGGCGCGGCGCGGCGCCTAGCGGACCGCCCCCGCCGGGAGCACCGCGACCGCCCGCCCGTCCACCAGCACCAGCGCGGCCGGGTACGTCCCGCCGAGCGCCTCCCGCACCTCGGCCGCCGACTGCCCGACCCCGACCGTCGGCAGCGCCGGGCCCAGCAGCCCGGCCACCGGGTCGCCGGGCTTCGCCGTGCCGTCCGCGAGCGCGGCGGCCAGCACCGCGTGCGACACCGAGCCGACCACCTCCGTCGCGCTCACCCCGTACGGGCGTGCGGCCCGCGCCAGGACGGCCGGCGCGACACCGCCCGGCGCGGTGCGCAGCGCCTCCAGCGCCCCGCCGACGGTCGCGTCCGCGGTCACCGTCGCGAGCGGGCCGGCGGTGTCCAGGAAGGACCGCAGCGCCCCCTCCCCCGGCTCCTCCAGGAAGCCCCACCGCCGCATCCAGTCGTCGCTGTGCACCTTGGACAGGTAGGAGCGCCCGGAGTCCGGCAGCAGGACCACGACCAGGTCGCCCGGCCCGAGCCGGCGCGCCACCCGCAGGGCCGCGGCGACGGCGGTGCCCGAGGAGGGGCCGGCCAGGATGCCCTCCTCCCGGGCGAGCCGGCGGACCGTCAGCAGGGACTCGCGGTCCGGCACGCGCTCGAAGGCGTCCGCCACGTCCCGCCGGTAGGCCTGCGGCCAGCGGTCCTCGACGGTGTCGGGGTGGAGGAAGTGGCCGATGCTCTCGACGAAGTAGGGGCTGCCGTCCCCGCCGCCGTAGAGCGAGGCCTCCGGGTCGGCGCCGATCACCGTCACCTCGCCGCCGGACACCCGCTTGAGGTGGCCGCCGGTGCCGGAGATGGTCCCGCCGGTGCCGACGCCCGCGACGAAGTGGGTGATACGGCCCCCGGTCTGCTCCCAGATCTCGGGGCCGGTGCCGCGCACGTGGGCGTCCGGGTTGGCCGGGTTGTCGTACTGGTTGGCGAGCCAGGCGCCGGGGATCTCCCGGGCGAGCCGCTCGACGACGTTGAACAGGTGCGCCGGGTCCTCCGCGGGCACCGTGGTGGGCGCGGTCACCACCTCCGCGCCGTATGCCCGCAGGATGTCCGACTTCTCGGCGCTGGAGCGGTCGGACACTCCGGCGATGACCCGGTAGCCGCGCTGCCGGCCGACGATGGTGAGGCCGATCCCGGTGTTGCCGGAGGTCGCCTCGATGATCGTCCCGCCGGGTCGGAGCAGCCCGTCCCGTTCGGCGGCGAGCACCATCGAGAGCGCGGCGCGGTCCTTGACGCTGCCTCCGACGTTGAGGAACTCCGCCTTGGCGTAGACCGGCGTGGCGAGCCCGGCGCCCAGGCGGGCGAGGCGGAACAGGGGCGTCCCGCCGATCGCGTCGAGAACGGATTCGTGCACTGCCGCCATGGCGGGCTCCTTCGCTCGGTGTCCGACCGAGCCTGCCCGACCGCGGGGTCCGGTAGCCGCGACGGCGCGAACTCGCCGCACGGAACCGCACGGAACCGCACGGGAACCGGAAGGGAGCCGGAAGGGAGCCGGAAGGGAGCCGGAAGGGAGCCGGAAGGGAGCCGGAAGGGAGCCGGAAGGGAGCCGGAAGGCAATCACAGAAACCGCGGAAGCCCGCGCCCGACGGGAGCCGGACACCACGCCCGGAGGCCGGTCACGCTCGCACGCACCCGACCGCCCGTCAACCCGTTCTCCCGAACCCGCCCGCACCGACCGGCCCGGCCGCTACGCTGCCCGCGCGACCACGCCCGGCACCCGTCCGGGCACTTTCCGTGATCGAAAACGCCGAGGGAGAGCCGCCATGAGCGAACTGGTGCACCCGTCCGACCCCGGACTCGACGGGCTGGCCGTCGACGCCGCCGAACGGACCTACGCCGAGAACGGCTTCGACCCGGCGACGGAGGACCGCCGCCTCTCCTACACGCCCTGCCGGGTCGCCAAGCCCGTCTTCAACACCTACCGGCGCAGCGGCCACCAGACGGTCTCCGGTTTCCTGGACACCTCCTGGGCCTACGACAGCCGGCTGACCCAGGACGGCGGGGCCGAGGGCGGGCCGGGTGCGGACCTCACCGGGATCGTCGCCGCGGACGGCGCCTTCGACGAGCTCGTCCTCGGCCTGGTCGGCATCGTCGGCGACCGCGGCGCGCTGGCCGCCGCCACCGCCCAGGCCGCGCAGGACTTCGGCGTCCCGGCCACCGACCACGGCGCGGTCGTCTTCACGGACGCGTGGAGCGCCGTCGCCGCCTACTTCGGCTACGGCTTCGACGGCTGGGTCTCCAACGACTACCGCGCCCTGTTCGACCAGCAGCGGGCGCAGGGCCTGCTCGGTGCCGCGCGCCGCCTCCAGGAGCGCAGCCCCGGCCTGGCCGTCGGGCTGCACGTGGGCGGCTGGGAGCTGGGCGAGGCCTTCGGTGCCGTCGCCCGGGACGCCGCCGCGCGCCGCCGGTTCGCGGACTCGGTCGCACGACTCCTCGGCCGTTTCCCGATGTTCTCCACGCTCCACCTGGACTGGCGCTGGCCGGACGGTGCGGAGCAGTACGCGGCGCTGGTCCGCGAGACCAGGGCCGCGCTGACCGCCGCCGGAGTCCGCGCCACCATCGCCGTCGCCGTCCCGGCCGTCCCGGCCCAGCTGGCCGCGATGAACGTCCCGCTGCTGCTGCACTCGGGCGCCGACCGGCTCGACCTGATGTCCTTCGACCTCTTCGGCAGCCCCTGGTCGGCCGGGCTCGGCCACCACTCCTCGCTGCGCGACGTCGACACCGCCGTCACCCGGCTGACCGACGGGCTCGGCGTGGACCCGCGCCGCATCCACGTCGGCTACGCCACCACCACCCGCAACGCGCGCCGGGCCCGGGTCGACGCGGTCTCGCCGCTGCGCGGCGGCTACCAGGGGGACGCGGGCGGGACGCTCGGTTCGTTCCGTCCGGGGGTGAGCACCTACGCCGACGTGCTGCGCCACCACCTGGACCTGGAGAACGGCCGGGGCCGCAACGGCTTCGAGCTGTACACCGACACCGCCGCCAACGCCGACTTCCTGTACAGCCCCGCCAGCGGCGTGTTCCTCTCCCTCGACACCCCGCGCTCGGTGCGCGCCAAGGCGGAGTACGTGCGGGCCCGCGGTCTGGGCGGCCTGTTCGCCGAGCACGCCGCCGCCGACCCCGGCCTGCTCACCAACGCCGCCCGCGAGGGCCTCGGGCACACGGCCACCGCGGCGGTCGTCGACATGAAGCCGTTCTACGTCACCGGCCGCGAGCAGTAGCCCGCCCGCGGTGGAGCGGCGGGCCGGCGGATCGGCCCCCGCTCCACCGCGTCCCCGGCCTCCCGGTCGCGCAGGCCCGGACTCCTGGCTGCGGCCGCGCCCCCGCCGGTGCGCCCCCGCGG
This sequence comes from Kitasatospora sp. NPDC051702, assembly GCF_040681575.1. Classification (NCBI taxonomy): domain Bacteria; kingdom Bacillati; phylum Actinomycetota; class Actinomycetes; order Kitasatosporales; family Streptomycetaceae; genus Kitasatospora; species Kitasatospora sp. NPDC051702. The sequence goes on along the minus strand of NZ_JBFAZB010000002.1, from coordinate 58,771 downwards.
CCGCCCCCCCCAGGGTCACGCCCCCCGCGGCCAGGCCCCACGGCCCCGGGTTCACCCGAGGAAGGTCACCGCCGGGAAGGCCGGGGAGGGCCCGTCGAGCAGGTGGTCCCGGCGCTCGCGCAGGTGCTGGTCGAAGAACGCGAGCGGGTACGCCTGCTGGATCCGCACGCCCTGGTCGGGGTCGAGGGTGCCGATCACGTCCTGGAGCTGTTGCCCGCTCCACCCGACCAGCTTCGCCACCTGCGGGAACAGCGCCTCGTCGTCGCCGTACGACACGTGGGCGGCGCCCTGGGCCTGGACGGCCAGCCGCCAGCCCCGCAGGAGCGTCCAGAACCGGGCGACGGCCGGTTCCTGCGTCGGGGTCTTCTCGGCGGTCATCAGCATGAACGGACGGTCCAGGTCGCCGGTGAGCGGCGGGTTCATCAGCATCGGGGCGTCGAGGCTGAGCCCGGCCCTGATCCGCCGGTCGTCGAGCATCGCGCAGGCGGTGGCGGACCCGCCCTTCGACCAGCCGAACGCGCCGATGCGGTGGGGGTCGAGGCCGCCGAGCAGTCCGGCCGGGAGCGCGCGCCGCTCGGCGTCCGGGTTGCACCCGGCGGCGAGCTGCTCGACGGCGTCGAGGACGGAGCGCAGGTCGGCGGCGAAGCCCCTGGGGAGGCTGGCGTCGGTCGGGTGGTCGAGCGGGGCGACGAGCCGCCCGTCGGGGAACTCCGCGAAGGTGTCGTAGGTGTGGGCCACCGTCACGACGGCGTAGCCGTGGCTGGCGAGCTGCTGGACGATGGTCGTGTGGTCGCCCTGGTGGCTGTGCGCGCCGTGCGAGTACAGGAGGACGGGCAGCCGCCGGCCCGACCGCAGCACCGGGGCGCCGACGTGGCCGGAGGTGACCGGCGCCAGGTCGGCCAGCGCGCCGAACCCCACGGCGTCGAGGTACGCCTTCAACGGGGCGGGCTGCATCCAGGGCGCCACCGGGAACCGTTCGACGTCCCGGGCGGGGTACCAGACGGTGACCATCAGCTCGCGGAAGTGCCCGGGGCCCGCGATGTCGTCCGGGCGTGACCGGTCGACGAGGTGCAGCTGGACGGTGCCCACCGGGTGCGGTCCGGTCGGGGCGGGCAGCGTGAGCCGGGTCGGGGCGGGCGCGGACGGACCCGGGCCGGCCGGGGCTCCCGGTGCGCCCTGGTCCGCCCGGGCGGGGCCGGCGACGGCGGCGAGCGGCACGGCGGCTCCGGCGGCCAGCGCGGCTCCGAGCACGCGGCGGCGCGTCACGTCCCTCGGGCCGGTGGACGTTGTGGCGGTCACGGTGCCTCCTGTGGTGGCGGGTCGTCAATCGGGGTGCCCCGGAGGGTCCGTGGGCAAGGGGAACGCTGTCACGCGCCTCCTGCGGGCGGCATCAGACCGCCGGTCGATCGTCCGCCCGGGGGTCGGCCCACGGATGTACACCCCTGGGCCGATGCAGTCGGCGGTGCCGCCCTCCCCGCCGGGAGCCCGTCGCCCCCGTTCGTCACCGCCCCCCGTCCGTCGCACCGGCCCCGTCCGTCACACCGGTGCGGCCCACCGCGCGGGCTCCGCCCGTCCCGTCGACCCCGGCCTGCGAAAACCCCTCGTACCGGTCGCACCGCTCCCGTAGCGTGGTCCGGTCGATGATCTTGGGGCCGGAAGGACGGGCAGAGCCATGCAGCAGTACCAGGGGTGGGCCGACGAACGCTACGGAGCGGTCGCGGACGCCTTCGCCCGCAACTTCGAGGAGTTCCCCGAACTCGGTGCCGCCGCCACGGTGTTCGTCGGCGGCCGCAAGGTCGTCGAACTGTACGGCGGGACGGCCGACGAGCGCACCGGCCGGCCGTGGACGCCGCGGACCGTCGTCCCGGTCTTCTCCTGCGCCAAGGGCCCGGTGAGCATCCTCGCCCACCTCCTCGCCCAGCGGGGCCGCCTGGACCTCGACGCGCCGATCGCCCGCTACTGGCCCGAGTTCGCCCGGCACGGCAAGCAGGACGTCACCACCCGGATGGTGCTCGGCCACCGCGCCGGCATCCCGGCGCTGGACGCGGTGCTCTCCTTCGAGGAGATCGCCGCCTGGGAGCCCGTCGTGCGGGCGATCGAGGAGCAGCCGCCGCTCTGGGAGCCCGGCACCGGCCACGAGTACCACGGGCACGTGTTCGGCTTCGCCGTGGGCGAGGTGATCCGCCGGATCACCGGGCTGACCCCGGGCGCGTTCCTCCGCGAGGAGATCGCGGATCCGCTCGGCCTGCCGGTCCGGATCGGCCTCCCGGAGAGCGAACTCGGCGATCTGGCAAGGCTGGTGGAGTCGGAGGGCCGCCGCCCGATGCCCGGCCCGGAGCACCTGCTCACCCGGATCGTCACCATGAACGGCGCCCTGGTCTTCCCCGGGCTGGATGCCCCGCACGGCTGGAACGACCCGGCCCTGCACGCGATCGAGCTGCCCGGGGCGGGCGCCGTCGCCTCCGCGACCGGCCTGGCGGGCCTGTACGCGGCGGCCGTGACCGGCCTGGACGGCGGCGAGCGACTGCTGGCGGCGGCGACCGTCACCGACGTGGTGCGCGAACTCTCTTCCGGCCAGGGCTTCCTGGGCTTCGACATGGGCGCCCGCTGGGGCTCGGGCGTGCTGCTCGACTCCCCCGGCTTCCGCGGACTGCTCGGCGCCCGCAGCTTCGGCAACGACGGCGCCGGCGGCCAGTTCGCCTTCGGGGACGACGAGTTCGGCGTCGGCTTCGGGTACGTCGCGAACCGGATGATCGGCCACGGCGACGCCCGGGCGACCAGGCTGATCGAGGCGCTGCGCGGGTGCCTGGCGTGACGGACTTCCTGGCCCGGCTGACCGCGATGGCCGCCACCGGCGGCCTCGGCGACTTCCGTTACAACGCCTCGCTGCCCGCACTCGCCGCCCGCTACGGGGATCCCTGGGACGGCGGGCGGATCCACCGCGCGTCCCGCTGGCCGCACGGCTTCGGCTGGGGCGACGTGGTGACGGTGTTCTGCCACTGCCGCCGGCTCCAGTCGCTCTCGCTTCCGGTCTGGCACGGAGACCTCGAACTGCCGCTTCCCGGGGGCGCGTTGCAGACCCTCGACACCCGGGTCACGGAGTCGTCCCTGGTCGCCGCGCTGACCGCCGCCGGCTGCTCCTGGAACACGGTGACGTACGAGAACCTCCCCGACCAGCGCACCCTGGAGGTGCCGGTGGCCGGGGAGGTCCGGGCGGTGTTCGTCCTCGTCGACCGCGAGGAGCGCGACGCGCCCCCGCTCGACGACTGGCTGCTGCACAAGGCCCTGCTCTGGGGCTACGAGCACACCGACTGCCCCGAGCCGGACCGCTCCGTCCCGGACGACGGCTGGGGCCTGGCGAAGGACTGACGCCCGCCCGCCCACCGCGGGCCCCGTCCCCACCGGCAGGATCCCGTCCCCCGTACGACGTGCGGACGGACCGTTCAGACCCCCGTCCCGAACGGTCCGTCCCCTCCCGCCGCACGGGCGGGGTTTCCCTGCTACGCGAGCAGGAAGTCGAACACCGCCTTGCGCCCGACGCCGCTGCGGTCCCGGGACTGCACCGAGTGCGCCGCACCCGGCACGATCACGACCTGCGGGTCGTGCGCCATGGCGGCCTCCTGGTGCAGCCACTCCAGCGGGGTGGAGAGGTCACGGTCCCCGCCGAGCAGCAGCACCGGCACGTCGGGCAGCTTCCGGTGCGCGGGCGGGGTCGGCGGGACCTTCTCGCGCGGCCAGTCCAGGCAGGTCAGCAGGCTGCCGAGCCCGGTGGCGGTGGCCGGGTCGAACGGCCAGGTCTGCTCGGCGGTGAGCCGCTGCCGGGTGCGCTCCAGCGCCGCCGCCCGGCCCTCCACCGGGGTGTCCGAGGTGCCCCACGGGTAGTGGCCGTCGGCGCACAGGGTGCTGGCGTGCAGGCCCTGGCTGAGGAATTCGGCCGGCACCGCGTCGCCCTCGTGCGCTCCCTCGATGAAGCCCTGGAGCTTCTCGGGGTGTCCGGCGGCGGCCTCGTGCAGGGCCTCCGGGATCCCGCCGTAGTTCGGGTCGACGAACTCGTAGCTGGTGAGCGTGTCCAGCACGGCCGGCCCGTCGTGGTAGCGGCGGACGGTCTCGGCGAGGTCGGCGCCCGGGTCGGTGGTGCAGCCGGTGGCCTGGCAGGCGGCCCGCAGCACCCGGGCACCGGCGGGCAGGGCGGCGAGGTCCAAGGGGTCGTAACCCTGTTGCGGGACCACGGAGTCGAGCACCAGCCGGTTCACGTGGCCGGGGTGGGCGAGCGCGTACCGCTCGGCGACGAAGGTGCCGTAGGAGACGCCGTCCAGCGTGAGGCGGTGGGCGCCGAGGGCGCGGCGCAGCAGGTCGATGTCGTCGACGGTGTCCGCGGTGGCGTAGTGGCGCCGGTCGGGGCCGAGCGCGGCCGCGCAGTCCCGGACGGCCTGCGGGGTGGGCGGGGTGAGGTCGGAGGCGCCCATCTGCTCCTGGAGGGCGGGGCACTGCAGCGCGCCGCCGCCGGTGCCCCGCTGGTCGAACATGACCAGGCGGTAGTCCTTGAGGACGGGCGCCAGACCGTCCGCGACCCGCTTCACCAGCGGCACGCCGGGCTGGCCCGGCCCACCGGTGAGGAAGAGCAGATCGCCCTTGGGGGCGTGGGTGTTGCCGCCGACGGCGACCTTCAGCCCGAGGGCGCCGGGGTCGGAGCCGCTGTGGTCGAGCGGGACGGTGAGGGTCGCGCAGGTGAAGTCCGGCAGGTCCGGGCAGGGGGCCTGTCCGGTGAGTCCGCTGCCGGGGGCGGGCCGGTCGGGGCCCGCCGGGGCCGCGGCGGCGGGAGTGGCCAGCGTGGTGCCGGCGACCACCGCGACGGCGCCCAGCAGGGCGGCGATGCGGCCGCGCGTGCTCGTCATGTTCGTCCTTCCGGTCGGACCGCGTGCCGTACTGACGCGGTCACGGAAAAGCCTGTGCCCTGGGCCGCTCCGGACGCGAGGATTAGGGCCAGGATTCGACCAGCTTCGAAGGGTCGAGGACCCGAACGGCCCATCGGACGGCGTCGGTGACACGGGCGGTGCGCCCCGGTCCGGCGGCGCACGCAGGGCAGGACGCAGGGGGAAGGACGGCGGCCGTGATCCGGCTCACCATCGACTCGACCGGGCTCGCCCGCACCCGTTTCGCGGTGTCACCGCTGCACGAGGCGGTGAACACCCTGATGGCGTCCGGGCTGAACACCCGCACCGGCCCGTACGCCTGGGTGGGCCGGACCCGCCGGGTGCTGCGGCGGGAGCGGCTGGAGCTGCTGTCCGGACTGGCGCTGGACCAGGCCGGCGGCTACCTGCCCGACTTCCTCTCCCCCCACCCGACCGGCCCGGCCCCGACCGTCGCGGAGCAGCTGGAGGCCGTCCGCCGGACGCCGCCGGAGCGGGTGCGGGCGGAGCTGGACACGGTGCAGCACGGCGTGCCCGCGGCCCGGCTGAACGGCCGTCCGGTGCCCGACGTCGTGCTGCGCACGCTGGCGCGCGGGCCCCGCTACTTCGCCGAGCGGGTCGCGGACGAGCTGGGCCGCTACTGGGACGTGGCGCTCGCCCCGTACTGGGCGGACGCCCGGGCCGTGCTGGACGCCGAGATCGACCAGCGGGGCCGGTTCCTGGCCCGGCACGGCTCGGGCGCGCTGTTCAACTCGCTGGCCCCGCAGATGTGCTGGGCCGAGGGGCGGATCGAGTTGGAGAGCCGCTTCGAGGTGGCGCTGCCAGCCCGGATGGTCCTGCTGGTGCCGACGCTGGTGAGCCACGAGATCCACCTCATCCTGGACCCGGTCGACGGCGTGCACCGCGCGCCGACGGTGATGTACCCGGTCCCGCGGGTGCCGTCGACCGTGCCGCACGCCCCCGCTCCCTCGCTGGCCCAGCTGCTCGGGCCGACCCGGGCGGACCTGCTGTCCGCACTGGTAGGTCCGGCCACCACGGCGGCCCTGGCCGCCCGGCACTTCCTCAGCGCGGGCACGGTCTCGTACCACCTCGGGGTTCTGCACCGCGCGGGCCTGGTGAGCCGGGTGCGCAGCGGGCGCGAGGTCTTGTACCGGCGGACGCCGCGCGGCGAGGAACTGGTGGAGGCCCAGGAGGACGGCGGCGAGGGCGGCTCGTGAACCGGCGCGTACGCCCGTCCCACGCCCCCTGGGTACGCGTCACACCAACGCGCGCGGCAGGACCGCCTGCACCCATTCCTCCGGCTGCGACAGGTGCGGAGCGTGACCGGCGCCGGCGTACAGGTGCCGTTCGGCCTTCGGCAGCGTGAGGTCGATCAGGTCCAGCACCTCGCCGAACATCGGGGCGCTGTCGTCGCTCTGCGTCAGCAGCACGGGATCGGTGAAGTGCGCCAGGCCGGCCAGGTCGAGGTCCAGCGCGTCCGGGTCCCGCAGCTCGTCCAGGTAGGTCGGCGCGTTGCGGATGTACGTGTGCCGTATCGGCGCGGGCAGCTGCTCCCACGCGCCGGGGCCGAAGGCCAGGGTCTCCACGTACAGCTCGGCGGCGGCCGCCGACTCCGCCTGCTCCAGCAGCGCCCGGACGGCGGCGATCCGGTCGGCGAAGGCGGTGCCGATCGGGCGCAGGTCCGGGTCGGCGAGCAGGATGCCGGTGCCGGGCGGCTCGTGGACGGCGATGCCCCGCATCAGGTCGGGACGGGCGGCCGCCAGCCGGAGGGCCACCAGGGCGCCGTAGGAGTCGCCGTAGACGAAGGCGGGGGCGAAGCCGAGGGCCTGGATCAGGCCGGCCAGGTCGGCGGCGTCCTCGTGGACCGACCCCTGGGTCAGCGGGTCCTCGCTGCGGCTGTGCCCCCGGCGGTCGTAGGCGACGGCGGTGGTGGACTCGGCCAGGCCCGGCAGCACCCGCGCCCAGCCGTCGGCGTCGCTCCACGAGCCGTGCACCAGGACGATCCCCGGGCCCTCGCCACGGACCTCGTAGTGCAGCGACACCCCGTTGACCCTGACCTCGGACATCACGAGCCTCCCGATCTCGGCGGTGCTCCCCCACCAGCCTGACACAACCGGTCGGAAGGCTCAGATCAGTGACGGAACCGGTGGTCGCCGACGCGGCCGCCGGGGGCGCGGGCCCGACCCGGCGGGGAGGCGGCCGGTCACAGCCCCGGCCGGGGCGTCGGTGTCACCGAGGGTGATGTAGCCCGGGCCACCGAGAGCTCGTCGGCGTTCCCGGCCCACGATCGCCCGGCCTTCCCTAGGGTGTGACGGAACAGATCGCGAGGGGGAGGCGCCGGAGTGTCGGCCGAGGCAGCACCGGGTGTGCACAACGAGATCCGTGACGGGGTGTTCCTCAACACCGTGGTCCAGGGCAGGCACGTCAACCTCCGCCTTCCCCGGGAGATCGACCGGGCGCTCTCCGGCCTCCCCCCGTGCTCCTCCACCTTCACCGGCCGCGACGCCGAGCTGGCGACCCTCCTCGCGGGGCTCGCCCCCGGGGCCGCCGGGCAGTCGCCGCGCGTCCAGGTGGTGGCCGGCCTCGCGGGCATCGGGAAGACCGAACTCGCCGTCCAGACGGCCCATGCGGCGCTCCGCGAGGAGTCGTGGTTCCCCGGCGGAGCCCTCTTCGTCGACCTGCTCGGCTACGACCCGGACCACCACCTCTCCCCCGACCACGCCCTCGACGGCTGGCTGCGCGCCCTGGGCATCCCGGCCGAGCACATCCCGCCCGGCGTCCAGGACCGGTCCCGGCTCTTCCGCAGTGCCCTGGCCGCCCTCGCCCGGGCGGGCCGCCCCGTCCTGCTCGTCATCGACAACGCCGCCGGCTCCGACCAGGTCCGCCCCCTGCTGCCGGGCGACGGCGTCACCGCCGCCCTCGTCACCTCCCGTGACGGCCTCGCCGTCGACGCCCGGTTGCACGACCTCACGGCCCTCGGCCCCCGGGCCTCCGTCGACCTCCTCGACCACGCCCTGCGCGAGGCCCGCGGCGGGGGCGACACCCGGGTGTCCGACGCCCCCGAGGACGCGGCGACGGTCGTCCGGCTCTGCGCCGGTCTGCCGCTGGCCCTGCGCATCGCGGGCGCGCTGCTCGCCGACAGCCCAGGCCGGCCGCTGTCCTCCCTGGCGAGGGCCCTGGAGGCGGACCACACCCGGCTGAGGCGGCTCCACTACGAGGACTTCGCCGTCCGCGCCGCGTTCGACCTCTCCTACCGGCGCCTGGACGCCACCCACGCCCGCCTCTTCCGTCTGCTCTCCCTCAACCCGGGCCCCGACCTGGCCACCGAGGCCGCCGCCGCACTGGCCGGGGTCGACGACGTCGAGGCCGAGGAGCTGCTCTGCGACCTCTCCCGCGCCCACCTCGTCGAGCAGGCCGGCGGGTGGGGGCGCTGGCGCATGCACGACCTCGTCCGCCTCTACGCGGGAGAGCAGGGGAACCTGCCCGCCCACGCCGCCGCCGACCACCGCGACGCCGCCCAGGACCGGCTGCACGAGCACTTCACCGCCACCCTCCGGGCCGCCAACACCCATCTCGCCGCCCTCCTCGATCCGCCCTCGCCCCGCTTCGCCGACCTCGCGGCGGCCCTGGCCTGGCTGGACGCAGAGCGGCCCAACCTCATCGCCCTCGTCACCGCCGCCCCGCCCCTCGGGCGGCCGCGCGCGACGACCTCCCTCGCCCTGAACCTGTCCCACTTCCTGAGCCGCCGTCGTCATCTCGACGACCTGCTCGACGTCACCGCCGCCGCCTTGAGGACGTTCCGCGAGCGAGGCGACCACGCGGGCGAAGCCGGGGCCCTGAACAACCTCGGCGTCACCCTGCGGAAGAAGCGCAGGTTCGAGGAGGCCATCGACGCCCACACCCGGGTCGTCGCCCTACGCCGCCGACTGGGAGACCGCAGTGGTGAGGCCGTGGCGCTGGTCAACCTCGGGGTCGCGCTCCGGGACGTCCGCAGGTTCGAGCAGTCCATCGACGTCCAGACCCGGGCAGCCGCGATCTTCGCCGAGCTCCACGACCGTCATGGCGAAGCCAAGGCCCTGAACAACCTGAGCCTCGCCCTGAGGGAGGCCCGCAGGTTCGAGGAAGCCATCGAGGTCCTCTCCCGGATCGGCACCGTGTTCCGTGACCTCCACGACCTCGAGAGCCAAGCCTCCTTGCTGAACAACCTCGGTGCCGCACACACGGCGGTCCACAGGTTCGAGGAAGCCATCGCCGCCCACGACCGGGCCGCCGCGACCTACGCCGAACTCCACGACCGCCACCGGGAGGCCATGACCCTGGCCACCCTCAGCGAGGCTCTGGTGAAGGTGGGCAAGTTGGAGGAGGCCATCGACCTCCTCACCTGGGCGGGCACCGTCTTCCGTGACCTCCACGACCCCCACAGCCAGGCCAGCACCCTGAACAACCTCGGTATCGCGCTGCGGAAGGCCCGCAGGTTCGACGAAGCCATCGATGCCCACACCCGGGCCGCCGCGACCTACGCCGAACTCCACGACCACCACCGCAGGGGCGGTGCGCTGAACAACCTCGGCCTCGCTCAGAGCCGGGCGGGCAGGTTCGACGAGGCCCTCGATTCGTTGTCCCGGGCCGCCACCATCTTCCGAGAGCTCGACGACCGCCACAACGAGGCCAGGGCCCTGGCCAACCGTGCGCAGGCTGCGGAGCGGGGCCAGGCTCCGCCGGACTGACCCCGACGCTCCGTCACCGCCCCCGCCCCGCCCCTCAGCCGAGACCGCGCGCCGGGGGCTCGTCCCGGGTCCCGTCCTCCGCCACCACGGTGAACCGCTCCCGGCCGGTGACGGACAGGGTGACGGGGTTGACCGACACCGTGTCGTTGACGTCCAGTTCGCTGCGCTGCCGCCCGGTGGCCGCGTCGACGCTGGTGAGCTTGTCCCGGGTGAGCGCCCACACCGAGGGGCCGTCGACCGCCACGCCGATGACCTGGTCGTCCAGCCCGGCCGTCCAGCGCTTGGCGCCGTCCGCGAGGGAGTAGGCGACCAGCCGCCCGGTGGCGGTGCGGCTGGGGTTCTTGCCACCGGTGATCCGCACGTCGTCGGGCCGTTTGCCGGGGACGATCAGCAGGTCGCCGACGACCACGCCGCCGTACAGCGGCCGGGCGTCGAACTCGTCGAAGGCGTGGACCCCGCCGAGCATCACGTCGAGGTCGTACTCGTCACCGGTGACCGGTATCGCGGCCCGCTGCCGGCCGGCCCGGTCGTAGCTGAGGACGGCGTGCGTGCCGCGCTCGCCCTGGGTGTCCACCCACACCGCGAGCGGCTCGACGGAGACGACGGCCAGGTTCCGCAGTCCGCCCGCGCCGGGGAGCGCGACCCGCGTCTGCTCCCGGCCGTCGGCCGGGGAGAGCGAGCGCAGCACGGGTTCGGCCGCCCCGCACTGGGCGACGGTGACGACCGCCGCCGCTCCTCCGGCCACCTGGAGCGGCGCGCAGCCGGTGTCCGGGTCGCTGCGCCAGGCGGCGGCGCCGTCGGCGAGGCGCAGGGCCCGCCAGTCGGTCCGTTCCTGGAGGACGGCCTCGTCGTCGGCGACGGCGAGCAGGTCCGGTTCGGCGGTGTCGCCGAACCGGGCGGGGGCGTCGGCCACGGCCGTCCACCGGGCCGTGCCGTCGGAGAGGTCGAGCGCGGTCACGGATCCGCAGGGCTGGTCGTGCGGGGAGTGGCCGAGCAGTCCGAGGCCGCGGCCGGTGCCGCGGCTCATGGCGCACACGGAGTCGTCGCCGGGGGGCGTCCACCGCCAGGCGACGGTGCCGGTGCCGCTGCGGTAGGCCACCACCTGGTCGGGCCGGACCCGGACGACGAGGTTCCCGCTGGTCCAGCTGCCGACGGCGCGGGCGGTGGCCGGCCGGTCGGGCGGCGCCTTCCAGTCGTCGTTGAGGCCCGTCCCGGCGAACAGCGCGAACGCGCCGACGCCCAGCGCCGCGCCGCCCGCGATGGCGGGGACGCCGCGCCGGGGGTGGAGCAGGGCCCAGAGCAGGCCGGCTGCACACGGCATCAGGCCGAGGATGCTGACGATGCCCATGGATCCGAGGCTGTCGCCGCCGAAGCCCTGGGACGGCCCGAGCAGCACCGCCAGGCCCATGCTCGCGAAGAAGGCGCCGAGCAGGCCCCCGGAGACCACCATCCAGGTGTCCCGGTCCAGGGCGGGCCCGGACGGCCCGAACCGCCTCGCGCCGGCCCGCCCCGTTCGGACGTCCTTGTCCCCGGGCACGTCGGCCATGCCGGTCCCTCTCCGTGAAGCGCCGCCCGCCACACGAGCGCCGATCATCGGATGATTTCAGGACAAGGAAAGATCCAAAACCAAGAGCGTGGAAAACCCGGCCCAGCCCCGGCCCCCGGCCCAGCCCCGGCCCGCCACCCGCCACCCGCCACCCGCCACCCGCCACCCGCCACCCGCGCGTCCCCCGGTTGACAATAGGCAGTCAAACACCTGCATAATCGAAACGTGAGCCTCGAAGCATCAGCGATGGACTCGGTCTTCAAAGCACTGGCCGACCCCACCCGCCGCCTCCTCCTCGACCGCCTGCGCGAGCAGAACGGCCAGACCCTGCGCGAGCTGTGCGAGCACCTCGCCATGGCCCGCCAGTCCGCCACCCAGCACCTGGACGTGCTCCAGCGGGCCAACCTCGTCACCATCGTGCGCCGGGGCCGGGAGCGGCTGCACTACCTCAACCCGGTCCCGATCCACGAGATCGAGGAACGCTGGATCGCCGGCTTCGAGAAGCCCAACCTGCAATTGATCAGCGCCGTCAAGAACCAGGCAGAGGACTACGCCATGACCGCCACCAGCACCCCCGTGCCCAGCTACGTCTACGTCACCTACATCCGCGCCACCGCCGAGCAGGTCTGGCAGGCCCTGACGGACGCCGACCTCACCGCCCGCTACTGGGCGCACGCCAACGTCTCCGACTGGCGGCCCGGCTCCCGCTGGGAGCACCGCCGGACGGACGGCTCCGGCACCCTCGACGTCGTGGGCCGCGTCCTGGAGGCCGAACCGCCGACCCGGCTGGTGCTCACCTTCGACGACGCGCCGAAGGGCGGCGACGACCCGCGGCCCGCCGAGGACGCGTCCGTGGTGACCTTCCTCGTCGAGCCGCACGAGTCGATCGTCCGGCTCACCGTGACCCACGAGAACCTGCCCAACCTGGAGATGTACCGGGGCATCTCGCACGGCTGGGCGGCCGTGCTGGCCAACCTCAAGTCCCTGCTCGAAACCGGCGAGGCGCTCCCGCAGGCCCCCTGGGCGATGTCCCGCCCGCAGGCCTGAGGGGGCGGACGACATGCTCGACACCACCCGGCTCCGCGCGGCCTACCGCGCCCTCCTCGACGCCGCCGCGGCCCCCGGCACCCCGGCCGCCCCGCCGGACGGCGAGTGGACGGCCGACCAGGTGCTCGCCCACGTCTCCCTGGTCACCGCCACCACGCTGGCCGCCGTCTCGGCCGTCACCGCGGGTGCGAACACCGGCTACGACAACCGCCACGCCCTGGACACCTGGACGATCGACCGGACGATCGCCCTCGCGGGCGGCGGCACCGCCGGCCTCCGGGAACGCATCCGGGTGCAGGGCGAGGCCCTCTGCGCCCTCGCCGGCCCGGGCCTGAGCGAGGCCGAGCTCGACACCCCGGTGCCCACCCTGCTGCTCTCGAACGGCACGGTCCTGGTCGACCGGCCGCTCCCGCTGCGGGACCTGCTCACCGGCCTCGCCGACGTCGAACTGCCCGCCCACACGGCACAGTTTCGCGCCCTGGTCGCCGCGTAGCGCTCCGGGCCGGCCGGAGTGGGAGGTCGGCCGGGCCGACTTCCCGCTCCGCCCGGCGGGCCGGCCGGCACCCCCGCCGGCCTCCGCCCACGCCCGCCGCGCGGGCCGCGCCGGACCGGACCCCGGCCCCGCCCCGAGGGCCCGGCACCGGTGACGGCCCGCCCCCGCGGGGCGGTAGGTTGAACCGGGGCCGGGGCGCGGCACCGGGGCGTGAAAGGGGCGGGGGATGCAGCCTGGCGACGTACTGGACGGACGGTACGAGCTGGTCGAGCAGATCGGCGAGGGCGCGTTCGGCGCGGTCTGGAAGGCGCGCGACGCGCGGATCCAACGACTCGTCGCCGTCAAGGTGATGCTCCCGGGCACCGGCAACACCCCGAAGGACGCCGCCCGGTTCGTCCGCGAGGTCGCCACCGCCGGCGCGCTCAACCACCCGTCGATCGTCACCGTGCACGACTTCGGCCAGCACGACGGATCGGGCCGGCCGCTGTACTTCCTGGTCATGGAACTGCTCGACGGCGCCCCGCTCAGCCGCCACCTCGGCGAGGGGCCACTGCCGCTGCACCAGGCGCTCGCCTGGGCCGTCGAGATCTCCCAGGCGCTCGCCACCGCCCACCGGGCCGGCGTCGTCCACCGCGACGTCAAGCCGGCCAACGTGATGATCCAGTCCTCCGGGGCGGTCAAGGTCGTCGACTTCGGCATCGCCCGGGTCGGCGCCGCCGACGACGGCCTGACCAGCACCAACGTCATCGTCGGCACCCCCGCCTACATGGCCCCCGAGCGCTTCGACGGCGGCGGCCTCGACGCCCGCTCCGACCTCTACGCCTTCGGCTGCCTGCTGTACGAGCTCCTCACCGGCCGCACCCCCTTCCGCGGCACCCTGTACGAACTGATCCGCCAGCACGGCGAGGTCCACCCGCCCGCGCCCGGCACCCTGCGGCCCGGACTCCCCGCCGAGGTCGACGCCCTCGTCCTGGAGCTGCTCGCCAAGGACCCCGGACGACGCCCCCCGCACGCCGAACAGGTCGCCGACCGCCTGCTGCACATCGCCGAGCAGGCCGGACGGGCCCCGGCCGGCCACCACGCCACCGTCCGGGACGTCCCCGCCGCCCAGGAGGACCCGTACGTCCTGGCCCGCCGCCAGGAGGCCGACCGGCTGTTCGCGCAGACCCGCGACCAAGCCGCCCAGGCCGCCCTCCAGTTCGAGGCCGGCATCGCCCGGCAGCGCCTCGAGGCGGAGCAGGACATCGCCGCCGTCCGGGCCCGCGGCGAGGCCACCGCGCGGCAGATCATCGCCGACGCGCAGCGCCGCGGCGAGGAGATCGAACGCGAGGCCGCCGCCCGGGCCGCCGCCAGCCTCAAGCAGCTCTCCGAGGCGGAGCAGCGCACCGACCTGCTGCGCCGTCAGACCGACAAGCTGCGCGCCGACGCCGACAGCCTGCGCCGCAGCGTCGACAACGCCCGCCGGCAGGCCTCCGACTTCCTCGCCGACGCGGCCGCCAAGGCCGGGCTCGGGCCCTCCCCGGAGCCCCGGCACGCGATCGCCCCGCCGCCCGGGGCCCAGCGCCGCAACCTGTCCCGGCTGCTCCCCGGCCGGAAGGCGGCCGACGGCGAGCAGGAGCAGGGCGGCCGGGCCTGACCGCGGCCGCCCCGACCACCCGCGCCGACCACCCGCGCCGGGGCGGCAGTCGCCCGGTCGGCCGGGCGCACGCACGGCTCACCCGTACCCGCGTCACCGGCCGGGTCCGGCGGTCCCCGCTCGACCACCACGACCCGCCCGCGGAACCGTAGAATCCGCGGGTACGCACCAGGGAGGGATCGAGTGTTCCGAGCACGACGGCCGCGCGCCGCCCAGCTGACCCCGCCACCAGGAGGCGACGGCGCGACCGGCCGGGTCACCGGCGTCGTCCTGCTCCTGCCCGGCGGCTTCCTGCGCAGCCGGCGCGGCCCCCTGAAGGTCGCCGAGCTGGGACTGCGCGACCTCGCGGCCGAACTCACCGCCCGCGGCCGCCCGCACGGGATCGCCGTCCACCTCCTGCGCTACCGCTACAGCGGCTGGAACGGCGCCGACGCCGACACCGCCGTGGACACCCGCTGGGCGCTGGACGAACTCGCCCGCCGTTACGGCGACGTCCCCGTCGTCCTCGTCGGCAACTCCCTCGGCGGACGCGCCGCCTTCTGGTGCGCCGGCCACCGCAACGTCGTCGGAGTCGCCGGAATCGCCCCCTGGCTGCCGAGCGGCGACCCGGTCGAACAGCTCGCCGGCCGCCGCGTCCTGATCGTCCACGGCACCGGTGACCGCAGTGCCGCCAACGCCGTCCAGTCGCTCGAGTACGCCCTCCGGGCCCGGCCCGTCAGCGCGGACCTCGCCCGGTACGAGGCACCCGGCGCCAACCACTACCTGATCCGCGAGGCGGCCGACATCAGCGCCATCACCACCTCCTTCAGCCTCGCCGCGCTCGACGCCGAACCGGCCCCGCCCGCTCCGGGCACCGTCTGCACCCGTCTCCCGGCGGCCCGTTCGTAGCCGCGCCCCGGGCACCGGGCGCCCGGCCGGGCAGCGCCCCGCCGGGCGTCGCGCCCGCCCGGCCGCGCACGTCCGCACGCCGGAATCGTGTTGGCGGCCGGGCGGCCGGGCCGCCTATGGTCGGGGGATGACCACTCGAACCTTCCGCATCACGGTGCGCGGCGTCTTCGACGGCCTCAGTGCCGAGCAGCGTGCCGAACTCCTCGCCCGGGCGCCCGAGCACGACGTGCTGCGCGCCGCCTTCACCCCCGAGGGCCACCTCAGTTACGACCTCGCCGCCCGCACCGCCTTCACCTTCCGCTTCCTGGACTCGGGCGAGGCGGAGGAGGACGTCCTGGCGGCCACCGAGCGCGCCGAGCTGGCGGCGCAGGAGTGGCTGACCACGCGCGGCTACGGCTACAAGAACCTGCGCTCGCTGGCGGAGGACCTCTCCCAGGCTCCGCTCGGCAAGCGGCAGCGCCGCGCCGCCCGGGCCGACTGACCCCCTCCCCCCTCCGCTACCTCCTTGACGGCCGAGCACGGCGATATGCTTGAGCAGTCAAGGAGGTAGCAATGATGACCCCGCAGGCCGACCGGCCCGACCCGGCTCAGCCCGACCCGGGCCCCGTACCGTCCGAGCCCACCCGGCCGGACCCGCTCGACACCGCCCTGCGCCTCGTCCGAGCCCAGGCCGCCGTGATCAGGCGCTTCGACGCCACCCTCAGCGGCCTGCACGGCGTGAGCCTCTCCGACTTCACCCTGCTGCTGCACCTCGGCGCCGCCCCCGGCGGCCGGATGCGCCGCGTCGACCTCGCCGAGGCCCTCGGCCTCACCGCCTCCGGCGTCACCCGCGGGCTGGCACCCCTGGAACGGATCGGCCTGGTCTCCCGGGAGGCGGCGGCGCGCGACGCCCGGGTCGCCTACGCCGCACTGACGCCCACCGGACGCGAACGGCTCGCCGAGATGCTGCACACCGCCCGCCGGACCGCCGACGACCTGTTCACGGCCGACCAGTGGGGCGCCGACGACCTGGGCCGGCTCTCCACCCTGCTCACCCGCCTCGGCGGCACCGCCCCCGACCAACGCCCCGGCCGCCCCCCGACCTAGGCTGAACCCGCACCACGAGCACCACCCCCAGCAGCCCCAGCAGCCCCACCACCAGGAAGGACGGGACCATGCCCCAGGCGCCCGACACCACCACCCCCGACCTGACCGTCGACGGCACCGGCCTGCTCTGCGTCCAACTGCTGCTGCGCCTGCGCGCCCGGATCGCGGACCTGCCGGCCGGCGCGGTGGTCCACATCCACACCACGGACCCCGCCGCCCCGCTCGACCTGCCCGCCTGGTGCCACCTGACCGGCCACGACTACCTCGGCCCGGTCCCCCACCCGGCCACCGACCGGGAGGTCTACGCCCTGCGCCTCACGGCCGCCGCCCGCCCCACCCGTGCCGACCGCCCCTGGCACACCGCCCCGGCCGCCGACTGACGCCGCGCCGGCTCCCGGCAGGCGCCGGGGCGAGCACAGCACGCCCGCCCGCAGCCGGGCCCCGGCCCCTCCGCCGACCCGGTGTGCCACGATGAAGGGAGCCGAACAGCCGGGCACCACAGGGAGGTTGACCGCCGTGGATCCGATCCTCAGTTGCCTCTGGCAGGACCAGGACGGCGAGTGGGCACTGACCGTCAGCCATCACGACGACGGCTGGGAGCTGGTCGCCGCCGCACCGCACTGGTCCGAGTCGCTCCCCTTCACGGACCGGGACGAGGTCCGCCGGCTCGCCCAGGCCCTGCTGGACCTGCCCGCCGACCCCGAGCCGTACGAGTGCGAATGGCACCTCTCCCGTTCGGAGTCCGACGGCTCCGAGGGCGAGCACACCCACTACGCGACCTTCGCCGTCGGGCTCGACCCCACCGACGACCACCGCCCGTACCTCGCCTACCAGTCCTACTACCACCGGGGTCACGGTGCCGCGCTCGGCCTGGAGGTGATCTGCGAGGACCCGCCGGTCGACCAGCTGCGCGCCCAGGCCCGGGCCTTCCTCGCCGGTCTGCGGGACGACCCGCCGCGCCGGCCGTGAGGGCCACCGGCACACACCGGCGGCCGGGCCGGCCCCGGGCGCGTCGGCCCGCGCCGACCGCTCCGGTGCGACTGCCGAACTCCCCGACGCCGCCAACCCGTTGAGCACCTGTCGGCCACCCGCCGACCGCCGACGGCGGCGCCGGAAGCTCCGCCGCCGCCGACGCGCACCGCAACGGCACGCCGCCCCTCCCCGCCGGGAGGGGTCGGCCGCCGCTACCGGGTCAGGCGGTCCGCCGCAGCAGCGCCAGGTACATCGCGTCCGTCCCGTGCAGGTGCGGCCAGAGCTGCACGTCCGGCCCCTCCCCGAGCGCCGGGACACCGGGCAGCAGCGGGCGGGCGTCGATCCACTCGACACGGCCGCCCTCGGCGCGCAGCACGTCGTCGACGACGGCCCGGGTCTCGGCGAGGTGCGGCGAGCAGGTCGCGTAGCCGACCACGCCACCGATCCGGGTGGCCTCGACCGCCGAGCGCAGCAGGTCCCGCTGGAGCGGGCCGAAGGCCGCGACGTCGGCCGGCCGGCGCCGCCAGCGCGCCTCCGGCCGGCGGCGCAGCGCGCCCAGGCCGGAGCAGGGCACGTCGACCAGCACCCGGTCGAAGCCGCCGGAGCGCCAGGCCGGGCGGGTGCCGTCCGCGGCGATCACGGTGTAGGGCCCGGGGTTGCCGTCGAGGGCCCGCGCCACCAGGCGCGCCCGGTGCGGCTGCTTCTCGCTGGCGACCAGCCCGGCGCCGCGCTCGGCGGCGAGGGCGCCGAGCAGCGCGGCCTTGCCGCCGGGGCCGGCGCAGCCGTCGAGCCAGAGCCGGTCGGGGCCGTCCAGCGGCGCGTTCGCGAGGGCGAGGGCGACGAGCTGGCTGCCCTCGTCCTGGACGCCGGCCCGGTTCTCCTGCACGGCGGTCAGCGCACCCGGGTCACCGCCCTCGGCGAGCCGCAGCGCGACCGGGGACCACCGGCCGGGCAGCGCCTCGGGCAGCGCCTCGGCCAGTTCGCCGACGGTGGCCCGGCCGGGCCGGGCGACGAGCGTCACCTCGGGCCGCTCGTTGTCGGCCCGCAGCAGCTCCTCGATCGCGGTGCGCCCGGACGCGTCGGGCTGCCAGCGCCCGAGCGAGTCCCAGAGGGCCGAGACGACCCAGCGCGGGTGCGAGTGGACGACGGCGAGGTGGTCCTCGGCGTCCCGGTCGTACGGCGGGGCGACCTGCTCGATCCAGGTGTCCAGGTCGTGGGCGCTGATCCGGCGCAGGACGGCGTTGACGAACTTGGCCTTGCCGTCACCGAGCACCACCCGGGCCAGCTCGACGGTGGCCGAGACGGCCGCGTGGCTGGGGATGCGGGTGGTGAGCAGCTGGTGGGCGCCGAGCGAGAGGACGTCCAGCACCGGCGGGTCGACCTTGCTGAGCGGCCGGTCGATGCAGGCGGCGATGACCGCGTCGTAGGTGCCCTGCAGGCGCAGGGTGCCGTAGACGAGCTCGGTGGCGAGGGCGGCGTCGCGCCGGTCCATGCCCTTCTGCTCGGCCTCGCGCAGCAGCGACGGCAGGATCAGGTTGGCGTAGGCGTCGCGCTCGTCGACGGCACGCAGCGCGCGGAACGCGACGATCCGGGCCGGGTCCTTCTTCGGGCGGCGGTGCGGGCGGGGGGCGCGGTTGGCGCTGGGAGTGGTCATCGGTGCCTCAAGGTGCTGCGGTGGCTATCGGGTACTGGTCGTTCAGGGGTGCTGCTGTCGGGCTGCCGCCGTCCTGGTGCTCGTGGACCGAACGGTCCGGTCCACGAACAGTAACGCCAAAGCGCCGGCCCGGCCGGATCAGGCCCCGGCTGCGAAGCGCTCGCCGGACTCCAGCCGCGCGCCGCGCGCCCAGTCCGCCGCCCGCATCGCCTTCTTGCCCTGCGGGCGGACCTCGCCGAGCTCGACGTCGTGGCTGCCGGTGCCGACCCGCACGCTGTTCTTGCCGACCACGGCCAGCTCGCCGGGCGCCAGGTCGGCCGACTCCGGCAGCAGCCGGACCGGACCGGTGACCTTCAGCCGCTCGCCGCGGAACTCCGTCCAGGCGCCCGGCGCGGGGGCGCAGCCGCGCACCACCCGGTCGATCCGCAGCGCGGGGTGGGCCCACTCGATCCGCGCGTCCTCGACGGTGATCTTCGGCGCGAGGGTGATCCCCTCGGCCGGCTGCGGGACGGCGTGCAGCGAGCCGTCCGCGATGCCGTCCATGGTGGCCGCGAGCAGCCGTGCGCCGGACAGCGAGAGCCGGGTGAGGAGTTCGCCGCTGGTGTCGGTGGGGCGGACCTCCTCGGTGATCACGCCGTAGACCGGGCCGGAGTCCAGGCCCTGCTCGATCAGGAAGGTGGACGCGCCGGTGACCTCGTCGCCGGCCAGCACCGAGTGCTGGACGGGCGCCGCGCCGCGCCAGGCGGGCAGCAGCGAGAAGTGCAGGTTGACCCAGCCGTGCTCGGGGATCTCCAGCGTGCCGGGGCGCAGCAGTGCGCCGTAGGCGACCACCGGGCAGCAGTCGGGGGCGAGTTCGGTGAGCCGGGCGACGAAGTCCGGGTCGCTCGGCTTCGCCGGCTTGAGGACCTCGATCCCGGCCTCCTCGGCGCGCTGGGCGACGGGGCTGGCGACGAGCTTGCGGCCGCGGCCGGCGGGGGCGTCGGGGCGGGTGACCACCGCGACGACCTCGTGCCGGTCGGAGGCGAGCAGGGCGTCCAGGGCGGGAACGGCGACCTCGGGGGTGCCGGCGAACACGAGGCGCATCAAGTGCCTTTCTGCAGAGGGGGAGCGGACGACGCCGGAGTCAGCGCGCGGAGCCGAAGGTGCTGTGCGGGGAGACCTTGACGACGGGGGCGGGGCCGCCGCCCCAGTCGGTGTCCCGGATCGCCTTCAGGGCGGCCTTGCGCTGCTCGCGGTCGAGCCGGTCGATGAAGACGATGCCGTCGAGGTGGTCGGTCTCGTGCTGGATGCAGCGGGCGAGCAGCCGGGTGCCCTCCAGGGTGACCGGGTCGCCGTACATGGTGAAGCCCTTGGCGACGACGCCGTACGCGCGCTTGGTGTCGTAGCGCAGGCCGGGCAGGGACAGGCAGCCCTCGGGGCCGTCCTGCTCCTCCTCGGTGAGCGACAGGTCCGGGTTGATCAGGTGCCCGGTGACGCCGTCCACGTGGTAGGTGAACACCCTCAGGGAGACGCCGAGTTGGGGCGCGGCGAGGCCGGCGCCGGGGGCGTCGAGCATGGTGTCGGTGAGGTCCCGGACGAGGGTGCGCAGTTCCTTGTCGAAGGTGGTCACCGGCTGAGCGGTGGCCCGCAGGACGGGGTCTCCGAAGAGACGGATCGGCTGGATCGCCACGAGGAACGGGCTCCTGTCCGTAGAAATCCGCAGCATTGGGGTCCCGCCAAGTCTATGCAACGCGCGGGGGCCTCCGCCCGCGCCCCCGACCCCGCGGACGCACCCGCCACGCACCCCTCCCGCACCCCCGGCACCGGCTACTGGCATATCCCGAGTCTGTCGCGCGGCGTTACCCCGGCCCCCGCTCCGGCGTTGGTCAAGTGAGATTGACCGGGGTCGGGGCGCACGGGACACCGCGCCCCGGCCGAGCCGAACCGTACGGAAGGTGGCACGTAGGCCATGGCCGAGCAGATCAACCACGACGCCCGGGCGCGGGCGAGCCTTCACCTGCTGGTGCGGGACATCGAGCGGGTGAGGCGGCAGGTCGACGCGCTGCGGACGCTCACCGCCCAACTGGGCAACGTCTACCGGCCGCGCCGCCCGAGCACCTCGGCCGGCTTCGTGGTGTACGGGCGGGCGCCCGCGCCGACGGTGCGGCTGGCGCAGGAGCTGCGGGAGAGCGTGGAGACCCTGGTGGCGGCGGCGGTCGAGTTCGACCGGGCGCTGGGCTTCTCCTGGGACTCGGTGGGCTCGGCCCTCGGGGTCACCAAGCAGGCGGTGCACCGCCGGTACGGGATGCGCCGCCCCACCAGCGAACTCCTCGCCGCCAGCGGCGCCGTCCCGGGCCCGGGCCGCC
The DNA here is from genome assembly GCF_040681575.1 of Kitasatospora sp. NPDC051702. Classification (NCBI taxonomy): domain Bacteria; kingdom Bacillati; phylum Actinomycetota; class Actinomycetes; order Kitasatosporales; family Streptomycetaceae; genus Kitasatospora; species Kitasatospora sp. NPDC051702. Next base: position 37,467 of record NZ_JBFAZB010000002.1, on the reverse strand, counting down.
CGGACCGTTCCGAGGAGCTGCCGGCGGCGCCGTCCGGCGGCCTGGCCGTCACCGTCCCGGCGGCCCGCCAGGGCGGGCTGGACCGCACCGCCCTCGAACGCAACGCCCTGGAGCGCACCGCTCTCGAGCGCACCGCTCTCGAGCGCACCGCTCTCGAGCGCACCGCGCTGGAGCGCACCACCGGGGACCGCACCGCGCCGGACCGCGCCCCGGTCGACCGCACCGGCATCCCGCTGCGCGGCTGACCCTTCCGGCCCGGGCCACCCGGGGCGGGGTGGCCCACTCACCCCGCCCCTCGCTCCCGCGCCTCGCGCCCGCCCCCGCCACGGCCCGCACCCCACCGCGTCCCCGGCCGGCACCCCGGCCCCCGTACCCCCGGCCGGCACCCCGGCCCCGCCACGGCTACCCGATGTCGGTCGGGTCCACCCGCACCCGCACCGCCTCCGGCGTCCGCAGCGCGATCCGCGCGATCTGCGCCGCCTTGAGCGCCGCCGCCAGCGCCGCCCCCTGCCCGGGCGGCACCCGCAGCAGCGCGCGTTCCTGTTCCTCCCCCCGCAGCGCCGGCGCCGGCACCGGCCCGAGGACGTCCGCCTCCGACGGCAGCCGGATCAGCCCCAGCAGGTCGGCCACCGCCGCCGGGCTCCCGCTCACCGAGGCCATCCGCGACACCGGCGGGAAGTGCAGCTGTGCCCGTTCGTCGCGCTCCAGCCCGGCGTGCCCGAGCGGGTCCCAGCGGACCAGCGCCTGCACCGGCCGGGCCGAGGGCTCGGCGACCACGACGACCGTCCCGCCCTCCTCGGCCGGCCGGACCAGTGCGGCGGCCGCCAGCCAGAGCCGCAGCGTCTCCTCCCCCGCGCGCAGGTCGGGCCGGCTCAGCAGGGCCCAGCCGTCCAGCAGCAGCGCGGCGCCGTACCCGGTGCCGCCCTCGACGACCGGCTCCGCGCCGGGGGTGGAGATCACCAGCGAGGGCTCGTCGGGGACGGTGGCCAGGACCGCGTCCCGCCCGGAGGTGCGCACCGGGACCCGTGGGAAGGCCTTGCCGAGCTCCTCCGCGGTGCGCCGGGCGCCGATCACCTGGGCCCGCAGCCGGAACGAGCCGCACTCGGGGCAGTGCCAGTCCGTCTCCGCCTGCCCGCACCAGCCGCAGCTCAGCGCCTCGTCGGCGGAGGGCGCCTCCAGCGGGCCCTCGCAGCGCCGGCAGCGGGCCGGGGTCCGGCACCGGCCGCAGGCCAGCCGGGGCACGTAGCCGCGCCGGGGCACCTGGATGAGCACCGGGTGCCCGGCGGCCAGGGCCTCCCGGGCGGCCTCCCAGGCCACCGAGGGCAGTCGGGCGGCCTGGGCGGCGGCGTCGCGGTGCTGGTCCTGGTCCGTGACGGTCCGCACCCTCGGTGCGACCCGCCGCACGGTCTCCCGGTCGGCGGCGAGCGGGCGGGCCCAGCCGGTGCTGACCAGCTGCGCGCCCTCCACCGTGACGGCGTGACCGCCGAGCAGCACGGCCGCGCCCTCCTCCGCGGCGCGCAGCAGGGCGACCTCGCGCACGTGCGGGTGCGGGGCGCGCGGGTCGCTGTGGCTGTTGTCGCCGTCGGACCAGACGACGACCAGGCCGAGGTCGCGCACCGGCGCGAACATGGTGGCGCGGGTGCCGATCACGGCGTGCACCGAGCCGCGGCTCACCGCGAGCCAGCGCCGGTAGCGTTCGCGCGGGCCGAGGTCGGCCTCCAGCGCGACGTGCCGGCCCGGCCCGAGCAGCTCGGTCAGCGCCCGGTCGACCCGGGCGACGGACCGCCCCTCGGGCAGCACGACGAGCGCGCCGCGCCCGCCGGAGAGCGTCGCCGCCACGGCCCGGGCGATCTCGTACGGCCAGCCGGGGCCGGGCAGCGCCGCCCAGACGGCGCGCGGCGAGCCGCCGGCGGCGAGCGAGGCGAGGAAGTCGGGCCCGGCCGGGTAGCGCTGCCAGCCGCCGGGGGCGGGGGCGGGTGGGCGCGGCAGCGGGGGCGGCGAGGGTTCGGCCTCGGCCTTGGCGTGCCGGGGCGGGACGGCCAGCTGGAGGACGTCGGCGAGGGTGCCGGCGTAGCGGTCGGCGACGGTCCGGCAGAGCCGGAGGAGGTGCGGGGTGAGCACGGGCTCGGGCGAGAGGACCTGGGCGAGCGGCGCGAGCGGGCCGGGGAAGTCGCTCTTCTCCAGCCGGGCGACGATGAAGCCGTCGTGCAGTTCGCCGCCCTCGCGCTGGCCCTTGACCACGCGCGCGCCGAAGCGCACCCGGACCCGGACGCCGGGCCGGGCCTCCTCGGCCATCGCGGCCGGCACCTCGTAGTCGAAGAACTTGTCGATGGTGAGCACGCCCTTGTCCACCACGACCCGGGCCACCGGCAGGTGCTCGGCGCGCTTGGCGCCGCGCCACGTCCGGGGCTTGGCCCGCTTGACCGTCTCCCGGATGAACGCCAGCTGCTCCGGCTCGGCGGCCCCGTTCTCCCCTGTGCTGCTCATCGCTCCCAAGTACTACCAGGTCACACCGACAGTGCGCACGAAAGGCGGCGCCCGCCCCGGTCGGGGCGGGCGCCGCCTTTCGCGGAGCGCGGGGTCAGTCCTTGACGGCGGCCTTCAGCTGCTCGACCCGGTCGGTGCGCTCCCAGGTGAAGTCCGGCAGCTCACGGCCGAAGTGGCCGTACGCGGCGGTCTGGGAGTAGATCGGGCGCAGCAGGTCCAGGTCGCGGATGATCGCGGCGGGACGCAGGTCGAAGACCTCGCTGACGGCCTTCTGGATGGACAGCACGGGCACGGACTCGGTGCCGAAGGTCTCGACGAAGAGACCGACCGGCTCGGCCTTGCCGATCGCGTACGCGACCTGCACCTCGGCGCGGCGGGCGAGGCCGGCGGCGACGATGTTCTTCGCCACCCAGCGCATCGCGTACGCGGCCGAGCGGTCGACCTTGGACGGGTCCTTGCCGGAGAAGGCGCCGCCACCGTGGCGGGCCATGCCGCCGTAGGTGTCGATGATGATCTTGCGGCCGGTGAGGCCGGCGTCGCCCATCGGGCCGCCGATCTCGAAGCGGCCGGTCGGGTTGACCAGCAGGCGGTAGCCCTCGGTGACGAGCTTGATGCCCTGCTCGGCCAGCGCCTTCAGCTCCGGCTCGACCACGAACTCGCGGATGTCCGGGGTGAGCAGCGACTCCAGGTCGATGTCACTGGCGTGCTGGGTGGAGACCACCACGGTGTCGAGGCGGACGGCCTTGTCGCCGTCGTACTCGATGGTGACCTGGGTCTTGCCGTCGGGGCGCAGGTACGGGATGGTCCCGTTCTTGCGGACCTCGGTCAGCCGGCGGGAGAGGCGGTGCGCCAGGGTGATCGGCAGCGGCATGAGCTCGGGCGTCTCGTCGGACGCGTAGCCGAACATCAGGCCCTGGTCGCCGGCACCCTGCTTGTCCAGGTCGTCCTCGTCGCCCTCGACCCGAGCCTCGTACGCCGTGTCGACGCCCTGGGCGATGTCGGGCGACTGGGCCCCGATGGACACCGAGACGCCGCAGGAGGCGCCGTCGAAGCCCTTCTTGGAGCTGTCGTAGCCGATCTCCAGGATCTTGTCCCGGACGAGCTGGGCGATCGGCGCGTACGCCTTGGTGGTCACCTCGCCGGCCACGTGCACCTGGCCGGTGGTGATCAGCGTCTCCACGGCGACCCGGGAGGTCGGGTCCTCCCGCAGGAGAGCGTCAAGGATGGTGTCGCTGATCTGGTCAGCGATCTTGTCGGGGTGGCCCTCGGTGACGGACTCCGAGGTGAACAGGCGGCGAGACACAGCGCTCCCTGGGGTTGCAGCGGCTGCTGACTGAAGGCCCCCGGTGACCGGGGACTTCCGGAAAGACTTGATTCCTGGAGTGTAACGGGCCGGTTCTGCGGAACGTCACCCGCTTCCACAAATCAAGACCGTTCTCAAGCAGGGCTCAATCGGCTCCCGCCGGTTTCCAGCCGCCGCGCGACGAGGTCCCAGACGACGTCCGCGAGGGCCTCCTTCGGACCGACCGGAACGGGGGTCTCGCTGCCGTCCGAGCCCAGAACCACGGCCTCGTTGACGTCCGTGCCGAAGGCCTTGCCGTTGCCCACCTCGTTGACGACGAGGAGGTCGCAGCCCTTGCGGGCGAGCTTCGCGCGGCCGTTCGCGAGCACGTCGTCGGTCTCCGCCGCGAAACCCACGACCAGTTGGCCCGAACGGGGGCGGTGCGCCGACAGCTCGGCCAGGACGTCGGGGTTGCGGACGAGGGCGACGGGCGCCGGCTCGACCCCCTCGACCTTCTTGATCTTGCCGGTGGCGTACTCGGCGGGCCGGAAGTCCGCCACGGCCGCGGCCATGACCACGGCGTCCGCGTCCCCGGCCGCCTTCAGCGCCGCCTCCCGCAGCTCCAGCGCGGTCGACACGTGCACCACGTCGACCCCAGCCGGGTCGGGCAGCTCCGCGTTGGCCGAGACCAACGTCACGCGCGCCCCGCGCGCCGCTGCCGTCACGGCGAGCGCGTACCCCTGCTTGCCGGAGGAGCGGTTGCCGAGGAAGCGCACCGGGTCCAGCGGCTCGCGGGTGCCACCGGCCGAGACCACCACGTGCCGGCCGGCCAGGTCGGTCGGCACCGCGCCGCCGCGGCGCAGCACCGACCGGCAGGCGTCGAAGATCGCGGACGGCTCGGGCAGCCGCCCCTTGCCGGTGTCCTTGCCGGTGAGCCGCCCGACGGCCGGCTCCAGCACGATCACGCCGCGGCGCCGCAGCGTGGCGACGTTCTCCCGGGTGGCCGGGTGCTCCCACATCTCGGTGTGCATGGCGGGCGCGACCACGACCGGGCAGCGGGCGGTGAGCAGGGTGTTGGTGAGGAGGTCGTCGGCCAGGCCGTGGGCGGCCTTGGCGATCAGGTCCGCGGTGGCGGGGGCGACGACGACCAGGTCGGCCTGCTGGCCGATCCGCACGTGCGGCACCTCGTGCACGCGCTCCCAGGTCTCGGTGGCGGCCGGGCGGCCGGACAGCGCGGCCCAGGTGGCCTCGCCGACGAAGTGCAGCGCGGCCGCGGTGGGCACCACGGTGACCTGGTGGCCGGACTCGGTGAACCTGCGGAGCAGCTCGCACGCCTTGTAGGCGGCGATGCCGCCGCTGACGCCGAGGACGACGCGCGGCGCCTCCACCCCGGCCGGATCCGAAGTCGCGCTCATGCTCCCGCTCTCCTCCACTCCTGGGACGTGCACACCCTACGACCCCTCAGCTGCGACGCGCACTGTGGTGCCCGGCACAGCCCGCCGGCACCCCCACGACACTCCACGGCACCCCGCCGCACCCCCGGCGGCACCGGGCCCCGGCCCCCGCGGGCACGGCACCGACGGCCCCCCGGACACGCCGAAGGGCCCGGCGGAAACGATTCCGCCGGACCCTTCGAGCAGAGAGCTCCGGAACCCGCCTCAGGCGGCCTCGATCGCCTCGGCGGTCAGCATGCCCGCGTTGATCTCGCGCAGCGCGATCGACAGCGGCTTCTCGTGGACGTGGGTGTCGACCAGCGGGCCGACGTACTCCAGCAGGCCCTCACCGAGCTGGGAGTAGTACGCGTTGATCTGGCGCGCGCGCTTGGCGGCGTAGATCACGAGGCTGTACTTGGAGTCGGTGGCCTCGAGCAGCTCGTCGATCGGCGGGTTGATGATGCCCTCGGGCGCGGTCATGGAAGAGGACACGCTAAAACCTTCCGAAAGGGTGGAAAAGACAGACAGGTCAGGCTACACCGAGCAAGGCTAGCAGTTCGGCCGCTACCTGCTCGACCGAGGTGTTGACAAGGGTCGTGTCGAACTCGGGCTCGGCCGCGAGCTCGACCTTCGCCGCCTCCAGCCGCTTCTCGATCACGTCCTGCGGCTCGGTGCCCCGGCCGGTCAGCCGGCGGACCAGCTCGTCCCAGCTCGGCGGGGCCAGGAAGACCAGCTGCGCCTCGGGCATCGACTCGCGGACCTGACGGGCGCCCTGCAGGTCGATCTCCAGCAGGACGGGCTCGCCGCGCTCCAGCTTCTCCAGCACCGCCGAGCGCGGGGTGCCGTAGCGGTTGCCGGCGAAGACGGCCCACTCCAGCAGTTCGCCGTTGGCGATCAGCTTGTCGAACTCGTCGTTGTCGACGAAGTGGTACTGGACCCCGTTCTGCTCGCCCGGCCTCGGGTGGCGGGTCGTCGCCGACACCGAGAGCCAGACCTCGGGGTGCTGCTTCCTCATATGAGCGACGACCGTGCTCTTGCCGACCCCCGAAGGGCCGGAGAGCACGGTCAGCCGCGGACGCTCACTCATGCACCGATTATCCCGGATCGCGGACGATCCCGGGACCACGGGGGCACGGTCAGGCGGCACCGCCGCCGAACTCCCGCTCCAGGGAGGCGATCTGGTTCGTGCCGAGGCCGCGGACACGACGGCTCTCGCTGATGCCGAGGCGCTCCATGATCTGCTTGGCACGGACCTTGCCGACGCCCGGAAGCGACTCCAGCAGGGCCGAGACCTTCATCTTGCCGATCACGTCGTTGTCGGCCTTGCCGGCCTTGATCACCTCGTGCAGGGAGGCGCCGGAGTGCTTGAGCCGGTTCTTGACCTCGGCGCGCTCCCGGCGAGCCTCGGCGGCCTTGGCGAGCGCGGCGGTGCGCTGTTCAGGGGTAAGGGGCGGAAGAGCCACGCCGTTCACCTCAGGGTGTGGAAGGAAGGGATTGAGCTATGACTGGTTTGGTTCCCAGGACACCGTCCACAGATCGAACCCAAGTGGAATCACAGGGCCCTTGACCTGCGGGAGCTACGAGTTCGCGGCTCTCCGATGACCTATCGCCGGACACTACCCGTATTGCGGCGCCACGTCAGGAAAAGAACACGAAAAGTCCTGGTCAGCCAAGGCCGACCAGGACTTTCCAGGGCAAAATGACCGCGATTGCGAAACTTTGACACCGCCAATGTGACGGCGCTCACGTCAACCGCCCCGCCGCCCCGCCGTCCTGCGGACACTGCGCAGGGTCACCGGGCGGCTACCGGGGCGCGTCCGCGGGCCCGGCCGGGCCTACTTCACCGCGTCCGCGTACTCGCCCACGAACCGCTCGGCCGCCGACCGCAGGGCCGCCACCGAGGGGCCGTGCCTGAGCACGTCCCGGCTGACGCTCGGCACCACGTTGATCACCGAGGCGCCGAACACCCGCGGCAGGTCCGCCATGGTGGCCCCCTGGGCGCCGATGCCGGGAGCCAGCAGCGGGCCGTTGATGGCCAGCTCCACGCCCGCGTCGGCGAGCGTGGCGCCGACCACGGCGCCGAAGGAGCCGAGCGGCGCGGCACCCGCGTTCTCGGCCGCCAGCTGGCGCAGCACCGCGGCCGCGACCGGCTCGCCGTCCGCACCGACGGCGCGCTGCACCTCGGCGCCCTCCGGGTTGGAGGTGAGCGCCAGCGCGAACACGCCGCAGCCCTGCGCGCGGGCCAGGTCGAGCGCCGGGCGCAGCGAGCCGAAGCCCAGGTACGGGCTGACCGTGACGGCGTCCGAGAACAGCGGGCTGGCGGGCGACAGGAAGGCCTCCGCGTAGGCGGCCATGGTGGAGCCGATGTCGCCGCGCTTGGCGTCCATCAGGACCAGCGCGCCGGCCGCCCGGGCCTCCTCGACGGACTTCTCCAGCACCGCGACGCCCTTGCTGCCGAAGCGCTCGAAGAACGCCGCCTGCGGCTTGAGCACGGCGACCCGGTCGGCGAGCGCCTCGACGACGGTGCGGCTGAAGGTCTCCAGGCCGGCGAGGTCGTCGCCGAGCCCCCAGGCGGCGAGCAGGGAGGCGTGCGGGTCGATGCCGACGCAGAGCTGGCCGCGGGTGTCGAGCGCCTGGCGCAGCCGGGCGCCGAACGGGGCGAGGGTCATGTCGTCCTTTCCGAAGGTGGTACGGGGGTTCAGGAGGCGGTCTTCGCGCCGTCGACGGCGCTGCCGACGGCCGCGGCCAGGTCGCGGAAGCCCGCGGCGCGGATCCGGGCGGAGAGGCCCCGGTGGATCCGGCGGCACCAGAACGGGCCCTCGTAGATGAAGGCGCTGTAGCCCTGGACGAGGTCGGCGCCGTGGATGATCCGCTGCCAGGCGTCCTCGGCGGTCTCCACGCCGCCGACCGAGACCAGCGTCAGCCGGCCCCCGGTGCGGGCGCGCAGCCGCTGGAGGACCTCCAGGGCGCGGGCCTTGAGCGGGGCGCCGGAGAGGCCGCCCATGCCGATCTCCTCGACCCGGGCGGCGTCGGCCCGCAGGCCCCCGCGCCCGATCGTGGTGTTGGTGGCGATGATGCCGTCCAGGCCCAGTTCGAGGGCGAGGTCGGCGACGGCGTCGACGTCCTCGTCGGCCAGGTCGGGGGCGATCTTGACCAGCAGCGGGACGTGGTGCGCGGTGGTGCGGTCGGCCGCCTCGCGGACGGCGGCGAGCAGCGGGCGCAGGTGGTCCACGGCCTGCAGGTTGCGCAGGCCGGGGGTGTTCGGCGAGCTGACGTTGACCACCAGGTAGTCCGCGTACCTGGCGAGCCGCTCGGTGGACTTGACGTAGTCGGCGACGGCGTCGGCCTCCTCGACGACCTTGGTCTTGCCGATGTTGACGCCGATCACCGGGGTGGAGCTGGTGTGCGGGCGGGCGGCCAGGCGCGCGGCGACCCGGGCCGAGCCCTGGTTGTTGAAGCCCATCCGGTTGATCAGCGCGCGGTCCTCGACCAGGCGGAACAGCCGGGGCGTCGGGTTGCCCGGCTGGGGCTCGCCGGTGATGGTGCCGATCTCGACGTAGTCGAAACCGAGCATGGCCAGGCCGTCGATGCCGACGCCGTTCTTGTCGAAGCCGGCCGCCAGGCCGAACGGGCCCGGCAGGTCGAGGCCGAGGGCGGTGGTGTGCAGGGCGCGGTCGCGCGGGGCGAGCACCAGCCGGACGAGCGTGCGCAGGCCGGGCACCGAGGAGGCGAGCCGGATCCAGAAGAAGGCGAGGTGGTGGGCCTTCTCGGGGTCCATCTTCTTGAAGACGAGGTCGAACAGCAGCTTGTACAAAACCCAACTCCCGGATCAGGGCCCGGATCCGGCCGTGAGCACCCGGATCAGGGCATGGAAGTGGGGGGCACCCGTCTGGCGTCGGTGCCCCCCACAGCGGTGGTGCTACTTGCGGCCCGCGTTGATCAGCTCGGCGTGCTCCTGGAGCGACATCACGCCGACCTCGTCGCGCAGCAGCCGGTCGATGCCCTGGACGGCCGCGCCCATCGCCTGGATGGTGGTCAGGCAGGGCACGCCGCGGGAGACCGCGGCGGTGCGGATCTCGTAGCCGTCGAGGCGGCCGCCGGTGCCGTACGGCGTGTTGATGATCAGGTCGACCTCGCCGTCGTGGATCAGCTGCACGATCGTCTTCTCGCCGTTCGGGCCCTCGCCCTCGCTGTGCTTGCGCACCAGCGTGGACGGGATGCCCCCGCGCTGCAGCACCTCGGCGGTGCCGGCCGTGGCGAGCACCTCGAAGCCGAGGCTGACCAGCGCCCGGGCCGGGAAGACCAGGTTGCGCTTGTCGCGGTTGGCGACCGAGACGAAGACCTTGCCCTTGGTCGGCAGCGCGCCGTAGGCGCCGGCCTGGGCCTTGGCGTAGGCCGTGCCGAAGACCTTGTCGATGCCCATGACCTCACCGGTCGAGCGCATCTCCGGGCCGAGGACGGTGTCCACGCCGCGGCCGTGGACGTCGCGGAAGCGGCTCCAGGGCAGCACGGCCTCCTTGACCGAGATCGGGCAGTCGGCGGGCAGCGTGCCGCCGTCGCCCTCGGCCGGGAGCAGGCCCTCGGCGCGCAGCTCGGCGATGGTGGCGCCGAGCGAGATCCGGGCGGCGGCCTTGGCCAGCGGCACCGCCGTCGCCTTGGAGGTGAACGGGACGGTCCGGGAGGCGCGCGGGTTGGCCTCCAGCACGTAGAGGATGTCGCCGGCCATCGCGAACTGGATGTTGATCAGACCGCGGACGCCGACGCCGCGCGCGATGGCCTCGGTGGAGGTGCGCAGGCGCTTGATGTCGTAGCCGCCGAGGGTGATCGGAGGCAGCGCGCAGGCGGAGTCGCCGGAGTGGATGCCGGCCTCCTCGATGTGCTCCATGACGCCGCCGAGGTAGAGCTCGGTGCCGTCGAAGAGCGCGTCGACGTCGATCTCCACCGCGTCGTCGAGGAAGCGGTCGATGAGCACCGGGTGCTCGGAGATCAGGCCGGCGTGGCGCTCCAGGTAGGAGGCGAGCGAGGCCTCGTCGTAGACGATCTCCATGCCGCGGCCGCCGAGCACGTAGGACGGGCGGGCGAGCACCGGGTAGCCGATCTCGTCGGCGATCGCCTTGGCCTCCGCGAAGGAGAAGGCGGTGCCGTGCTTGGGGGCCGGCAGGCCGGCGTCGCGCAGGACGCGGCCGAAGGCACCGCGCTCCTCGGCGAGGTCGATCGCCTCGGGCTGGGTGCCGACGATCGGCACGCCGTTGTCCTTGAGCGCCTGGGCCAGGCCGAGCGGGGTCTGGCCGCCGAGCTGGACGATCACGCCGGCCAGCGGGCCGGCCTGCTGCTCGGCGTGGACGATCTCGAGCACGTCCTCCAGGGTGAGCGGCTCGAAGTAGAGCCGGTCGGAGGTGTCGTAGTCGGTGGAGACGGTCTCCGGGTTGCAGTTGACCATCACGGTCTCGTACCCGGCGTCGGCCAGCGCGAAGGAGGCGTGCACGCAGGAGTAGTCGAACTCGATGCCCTGGCCGATGCGGTTCGGGCCGGAGCCGAGGATGATCACGGCGGGCTTGGTGCGCGGGGCGACCTCGTTCTCCTCGTCGTAGGACGAGTAGAAGTACGGGGTCCTGGCGGCGAACTCGGCGGCGCAGGTGTCGACGGTCTTGAACACCGGGCGGATGCCGAGCGCGTGCCGCACCTCGCGGACCACGTCCGCCTTCAGGCCGCGGATCTCGCCGATCTGCAGGTCGGAGAAGCCGTGCCGCTTGGCGTGGCGCAGCAGCTCGGGGTTGAGCTTCTCGGCCTCGGCCAGCTCGCCGGCGATCTCGTCCAGCAGGAAGAGCTGGTCGACGAACCACGGGTCGATCCTGGTGGCCTCGAAGACCTCCTCCGGGGTGGCGCCGGCCCGGATCGCCTCCATGACGGTGTTGATCCGGCCGTCGGTCGGCACGACCGCCTTGGTCAGCAGCTCGGCCTTGTCGCCCACCGGGCCGACCCAGCTGAACTGAGAGCCCTTCTTCTCCAGCGAGCGCAGCGCCTTCTGCAGCGCCTCGGGGAAGTTGCGGCCCATGGCCATGGCCTCGCCGACCGACTTCATGGTGGTGGTCAGCGTGGCGTCGGCGCTCGGGAACTTCTCGAACGCGAAGCGCGGGACCTTCACCACGACGTAGTCGAGGGTCGGCTCGAAGGAGGCCGGGGTCTGCTCGGTGATGTCGTTGGGGATCTCGTCCAGGGTGTACCCGACGGCCAGCTTGGCGGCGATCTTGGCGATCGGGAAGCCGGTGGCCTTGGAGGCGAGCGCCGAGGAGCGGGAGACGCGCGGGTTCATCTCGATGACGATGACCCGGCCGTCGTCGGGGTTGACGGCGAACTGGATGTTGCAGCCGCCGGTGTCCACGCCGACCTCGCGGATCACGGCGATGCCGACGTCGCGCAGGATCTGGTACTCGCGGTCGGTGAGCGTCATCGCCGGGGCGACGGTGATCGAGTCGCCGGTGTGCACGCCCATCGGGTCGAAGTTCTCGATGGAGCAGACGACCACGACGTTGTCGTTCTTGTCGCGCATCAGCTCCAGCTCGTACTCCTTCCAGCCGAGGATGGACTCCTCCAGGAGCACCTCGGTGGTCGGCGAGAGGGCCAGGCCCTGGCCGGCGATGCGGCGCAGGTCCTCCTCGTCGTGGGCGAAGCCGGAGCCGGCGCCGCCCATGGTGAAGGAGGGGCGGACGACGACCGGGTACCCGCCGAGCGTGTCGACGCCGGCGAGCACCTCGTCCATGGTGTGGCAGATGACCGAGCGGGCGGACTCGCCGTGGCCGATCTTGGCGTTGACGGCCTCGACGACGCCCTTGAAGAGCTCGCGGTCCTCGCCCTTGTGGATCGAGTCGACCTTGGCGCCGATGAGTTCGACGTTGTACTTGGCGAGCACGCCGTTGGCGTCCAGCGCGATCGCGGTGTTGAGCGCGGTCTGCCCGCCGAGGGTCGGCAGCAGCGCGTCGGGGCGCTCCTTGGCGATGATCCGCTCGACGAACTCCGGGGTGATCGGCTCGACGTAGGTGGCGTCGGCGATCTCCGGGTCGGTCATGATCGTGGCCGGGTTGGAGTTGACCAGCACGACCCGCAGGCCCTCGGCCTTGAGGACCCGGCAGGCCTGCGTGCCCGAGTAGTCGAACTCGGCGGCCTGGCCGATCACGATCGGGCCGGAGCCGATCACCAGGACGGACTTGATGTCAGTGCGCTTAGGCACGCTGGCCCTCCATGAGCTTCACGAAACGGTCGAAGAGGTAGGCCGCGTCGTGCGGGCCGGCAGCTGCTTCGGGGTGGTACTGCACGCTGAAGGCGGGGACGTCCAGTGCCTGGAGGCCCTCGACCACGTCGTCGTTGAGGCAGACGTGGGAGACCTCGACCCGCCCGTAGGGGGTCTCGCTCACCTTGTCCAGCGGCGCGTTCACGGCGAAGCCGTGGTTGTGCGCGGTGACCTCGACCTTGCCGGTGGTGCGGTCCTGCACCGGCTGGTTGATGCCGCGGTGGCCGTACTTGAGCTTGTAGGTGCCGAAGCCCAGCGCGCGGCCGAGGATCTGGTTGCCGAAGCAGATCCCGAAGAACGGGGTCCTGCGCTCCAGCACGCCCTGCGCCACGGCGACCTGGTGGTCGGCGGTGGCCGGGTCACCCGGGCCGTTGGAGAAGAAGACGCCGTCCGGCCGGACCGCGTAGAGGTCCTCCAGGGTCGAGTTGGCCGGCAGCACGTGCACCTCGATGCCGCGCTCGGCCATCCGGTGCGGGGTCATCCCCTTGATGCCGAGGTCCAGCGCGGCGACGGTGAAGCGCTTCTCGCCGATCGCCGGGACGACGTACGCCTCGGTGGTGGCCACCTCGGCGCACAGGTCGGCGCCCTTCATCTCGGGCGACTGCTGCACCCGGGCGAGCAGGGCGGCCTGGTCGGCCAGCGCCTCACCGGAGAAGATGCCGCAGCGCATCGCGCCGCGCTCGCGCAGGTGCCGGGTCAGCGCCCGGGTGTCGATGCCGCTGATGCCGACGACGCCCTGGCGGACCAGCTCCTCGTCCAGCGAGCGGGTGGAGCGCCAGTTGGAGGCCACCCGGGCGGGGTCGCGCACGACGTAGCCGGCGACCCAGATCTGCTTGGACTCGTCGTCCTCGTCGTTCCAGCCGGTGTTGCCGATCTGCGGGGCGGTCATCACGACCACCTGGCGGTGGTACGACGGGTCGGTGAGGGTCTCCTGGTAACCGGACATGCCGGTGTTGAAGACCGCCTCGCCGAAGGTCTCGCCGGTCGCGCCGTAGGCCTCGCCGCGGAAGGTCCGGCCGTCCTCCAGGACGAGCACGGCGGGGACGCGTTCCCGCCGTTGGCGCTGCGTGGTGGGGGCAGGTGCGGTCATCGGGAAGCCTCTTCCGTCTTCGTCGTCGTACGTGTTGCGAGGTGAGTGACCGCCTCGACCCAGGCGGCGTGCTCATCGGGGTGGTCGGCCCGGAAGCCGGAGTCCAGCTCGGTCTCCCCGTGCGTCCAGGTGACGACGAGCAGACCGGCCGGGACTACCTTCCCGGCGATCCCGGAGTCCGTGCGGGCACCGGTGAGGTGCCCGGCCGGGATCCAGAGGTCGACGTCGCCGGGGCGCCGTACCAGCAGGCCGTCCTCGCCGAGGGTGAGGTCGGCCCGGCTGCGGTTGCCCAGGCCGTGCGCGACGACCCGGTCGAGCCAGTTCCCGGCGGTGGTGGTGCCGTGGTACCGGCCGCTGGTCTCCAGGATGGTCCGGCCGGCCCGGTCCGGCACGGCGGGCAGCGGCGGGATGCCGGACTGGAGGGTGCGCCGCCAGTTCCAGCCCTGCCGCATCAGCCAGTACACGAGGGCGATCAGCACCAGCAGGCCGACGGCCCAGCCGATGTACCCGGGCCAGTTGGTGACCTTGGCCTGCTCCTGGGCGAGGAGCAGCGCGGTCACGCGAGGCCGCCCTGCTCGGCGAGCTCGCCGGCCAGCACGGTGGCGCGCCCGCGCAGGAAGGTGGCGTGCACCCGTCCGGGCAGGTCAAGGCCCTTGTAGGGGGTGTTGCGGCTGCGGGTGGCGAAGCTGTCCGGGTTCACGGCACCACGGTACGCGGGATCGAACAGCACCAGGTTCGCCGGCTCACCGACCGAGACGGACCGGCCCTGGCCGGTGAGACGGCCGATCCGGGCCGGGCGGTGCGACATCCGGTCGGCGACGCCCTCCCAGTTCAGCAGGCCGGTCTCGACCATGGTCTGCTGCACGACCGACAGGGCGGTCTCCAGGCCGACCATGCCCATCGCGGCGACGGCCCACTCGCAGTCCTTGTCCTCGGCCGGGTGCGGCGCGTGGTCGGTGGCGACGGCGTCGATGGTGCCGTCGGCGAGCGCCTTGCGCAGCGCCTGGACGTCCTCGGCGGTGCGCAGCGGCGGGTTCACCTTGTACACCGGGTCGTAGGAGCGGACCAGCTCGTCGGTGAGCAGCAGGTGGTGCGGGGTGACCTCGGCGGTGACGTCCCAGCCCTTGGCCTTGGCCCAGCGGATGATCTCGACCGAGCCGGCGGTGGAGACGTGGCAGACGTGCAGCCGGGAGCCGACGTGCGCGGCGAGCAGCACGTCGCGGGCGATGATCGACTCCTCGGCGACGGCCGGCCAGCCGCCGAGCCCGAGCTCGCCGGAGACCTGGCCCTCGTTCATCTGGGCGCCCTCGGTCAGCCGCGGCTCCTGGGCGTGCTGGGCGACGACGCCGTCGAAGGCCTTGACGTACTCCAGGGCGCGGCGCATCAGCACCGCGTCGTCCACGCACTTGCCGTCGTCGGAGAAGACCCGCACGCCGGCCGCGGACTCGTGCATCGCACCGAGCTCGGCGAGCTTCTTGCCCTCCAGGCCGACGGTGACGGCGCCGACCGGCTGCACGTCGCAGTAGCCGGCCTCCTGGCCGAGCCGCCAGACCTGCTCGACGACGCCCGCGGTGTCGGCCACCGGGGTGGTGTTGGCCATCGCGTGCACGGCGGTGAAGCCGCCCATCGCCGCGGCCTGGGTGCCGGTGAGCACGGTCTCGGCGTCCTCGCGGCCGGGCTCGCGCAGGTGGGTGTGCAGGTCGACGAGGCCGGGCAGGGCGATCAGCCCGGTGGCGTCGATCTCGATGTCGGCCTCGACGGCCAGGCCGGTGCCGATGGCCTTGATGACGCCGTCGGCCAGGTGGAGGTCCTGCGGGGCGCCGCCGAGGATCTGGGCGTTGCGGATCAGGTAGGTCGTCACTGGGCGGTCTCCACGGTGTCGGTGCGGGGTGCGTCGGCGGGGGTGGCACCGCCGAGCAGCAGGTACAGGACGGCCATCCGGACGGAGACGCCGTTGGCGACCTGCTCGACCACGGTGCAGCGCGGCGAGTCGGCGACCTCGGCGGTGATCTCCATGCCGCGGACCATCGGGCCGGGGTGCATCACGATGGCGTGCTCGGGCAGCTGGGCCATCCGGGTGCCGTTGAGGCCGTAGCGGCGGCTGTACTCGCGCTCGGTGGGGAAGAACGCGGCGTTCATCCGCTCGCGCTGCACCCGGAGCATCATCAGCGCGTCCGTCTTGGGGAGCACGCTCTCCAGGTCGTAGCTGATGTCGCACGGCCAGTTCTCGATGCCGATCGGCAGCAGCGTCGGCGGGGCGACGAAGGTGACGTGGGCGCCGAGGGTGGTCAGCAGGTGGACGTTGGAGCGGGCGACCCGGCTGTGCAGCACGTCGCCGACGATGGTGATCCGGCGCCCGGCCAGGTCGTGCCCCAGGCCCGGGTTGAGGTGGCGGCGCATGGTGAACGCGTCGAGCAGGGCCTGGGTGGGGTGCTCGTGGGTGCCGTCACCGGCGTTGATCACGCTGCCGTGCAGCCAGTCCGACTGGGCGAGCCGGGACGGCGCGCCCGAGGCGTGGTGGCGGATGACGACAGCGTCGGCGCCCATCGCCTGCAGGGTGAGCGCGGTGTCCTTGAGGCTCTCGCCCTTGGAGACCGAGGAGCCCTTGGCGGAGAAGTTGATGACGTCGGCGGAGAGCCGCTTCTCGGCGGCCTCGAAGGAGGTCTTGGTGCGGGTCGAGTCCTCGAAGAAGAGGTTGACGACGGTGCGGCCGCGCAGCGTGGGCAGCTTCTTGACGGCCCGCCCGGAGAGCTGGGCCAGCTCCTCGGCGGTGTCCAGGATCAGCAGCGCGTCGTCGCGGCTGAGATCGGCGGCGGAGACGAGGTGGCGCTTCACGCGGGTTACTCCGGGAGGTGCGGTTCGGTGGGCTGGGAGGCCAGGGCCTGCGAGCTTCGGGCGGCGTGGTCGCGGTCGCCGACCAGCACGGCGTCGACGCCGTCGGTGTCGGCCAGGCGGACCTGGACCGCCTCGCGCAGCGAGGTGGGGAGGTTCTTGCCCACGTAGTCGGCCCGGATCGGGAGCTCGCGGTGGCCGCGGTCGACCAGGACGGCGAGCTGCACGGCGCGCGGGCGGCCGATGTCGCTCAGCGCGTCGAGCGCGGCCCGGATGGTGCGGCCGGAGAAGAGCACGTCGTCGACGAGGATGACGAGCTTGCCGTCGATGCCGCCGGAGGGGATCTCGGTGTGCTCCAGGGCGCGGGCGGGCTTGAGCCGCAGGTCGTCCCGGTACATGGTGATGTCCAGGGTGCCCAGCGGGATCTCGCGCCCGGTGATCTGGGCCAGCCGGCCGTGCAGGCGGCGGGCGAGGTGGACGCCCCTGGTGTGGATGCCGAGCAGCACGACGTCCTCCGCGCCCTTGGCGCGCTCGACGATCTCGTGCGCTATCCGGGTGACGACCCGGGCGATGTCCGTTCCGTCCAGCACCTGGTGCGGCGGTCGCGGCGTCGAATCCTGCTGTGTGGTCATGCCGAAGCGGACCTCCTTCCCCGCCTCACTGGACGGGCCTTAAAGGATGTCTGGGACGACCCCCGCCGACCGGGCGAGGGCTTCCGGTCATCGTATCAGCGCGCCGGGAGGCAAACGGACGTCCGTCGTTCCGCTTCGGCGGTTCACGCCCCGGACGCACCCCCGATGCGGGCCATTCGCACGACTGCCCCATTCGGCTTGACGCAGCTACCTTACTCTACGTAACCTCACAGTGAGTTACGAGACGGACGTCGAACCCACCGGTAACGGCGTCGGCAATCGCCCGTGACCCACCACTGAACGCGAAGCAATCTCGTCCGGGGAGATCAATGTCCAGCGACTACGCGAAGCAGCTCGGAGGCAAGCTCCGAGCCATCCGCACTCAGCAGGGGCTCTCCCTGCACGGTGTCGAGGAGAAGTCCCAGGGGCGCTGGAAGGCAGTCGTCGTCGGCTCGTACGAGCGCGGCGACCGTGCGGTCACCGTGCAGCGGCTGGCCGAGCTGGCGGAGTTCTACGGCGTGCCCGTGCAGGAGCTGCTGCCCGGCGGCACCCCCGGCGGCGCGGCCGAGCCGCCGCCGCGTCTGGTCCTCGACCTGGAGAGACTGACCCAGGTCCCGTCCGAGAAGGCCGGCCCGCTGCAGCGCTACGCGGCGACGATCCAGAGCCAGCGCGGCGACTACAACGGCAAGGTCCTCTCGATCCGCCAGGACGACCTGCGCACCCTGGCCGTCATCTACGACCAGTCGCCGTCGATCCTCACCGAGCAGCTGATCTCCTGGGGCGTGCTCAACCCCGACGCGCGCCGCGCGGTGCGCGAGGAGGAGGCGAGCTGACGCTCGCCGCACCGGCTCCCGCCAGCGCGAGCACGCAGGTACCAGCAGAAACGTCACGGCGCGGCTCCCCGGATCCCGGGGGCCGCGCCGTCGCGCGTCCGGCGCCGGCCGCACCACCGCCGCCCGGCGGTCAGCAGACCGTCCCCAGGCTGTAGCCGGGCTGCGCCGCCACGCCGTCCAGCCGCACCGGCCGGGCCGACGGCGCCCAGTCCTGCCCGCCGCTCGACCAGGCCCAGGAGGCCGGCAGGTACTCCCCGCAGGAGGCCGCCGAGCCCTGCGACCCGTGCAGCACCGCCACCCCGGGCAGCTCCAGCGCCAGCCCCGCGCAGAGCACCGCGCAGACCAGCTCCAGGTCCTCGTCGTTGATCCGGACCACGCCGTCCTCCCACTGCAGCACCCGGGCCGCCGCCGTCAGCCGGCCGCCCGGCGCGTCCACCCGCAGCCGCAGCTCGTACACCCCGGCACCGGCGCCGACCAGCATCCGGCGGAACACCTCGCCGCCGCGCTGGTAGGCGGCGCGCACCCAGCGGGCGTGGTCCTCGTCGGCCTCCCCCGCGCCCCCGACCAGACCGCCGTCCAGCAGCAGGTCGGCGTGGCAGAGCGTCAGCCCGTTCTCCCGGGCCCGGACCAGCCGCGGCGCGAAGTCCCCGGCCAGCTCCTCCCCCTGATAGGCCAGCAGCTGGGTCTGCAGCGGCGGGTTGACCAGGTAGCGGTCGCGGGCGGCCGGCTCCGCCGGGTCCAGCCCGTGCAGGACGCAGAACTCCTCGAAGTCCTGCGGGTGGAACATCCGGGCCCGCACCACCTCGAAGCGCTCCACCGCGTCGGCGAGCAGTTCGGCCGTGTCGGCCAGGTAGCGCTCGAAGTCCGGTGCGTCCGACAACCCCCAGGCACGGGCCCGGGCGAAGTCCGCCGCACTGGTCAGCACGCCGATGACGAACGCCTGCTCGCCGCCCTCGGCCCGCTGCCGGCGGTGCGGCGCGCGGGCGACGGGCCGCGGGCCGGCGGCGGTGCAGTCGGAGTTACGGCGGGCGCGGCCCTTGCGGCTACTCATCGGTGGCTCCTGGCATCGGCGGCGACCGCCGGGCGACGGTCAGCGGCGGGCTCGCCGCTGACCGTCTATCTCCCCATCACCGCGCGCCGCACACGTACGGCGTGTCACAGGAATGTAACCGACGGTAAGTCGCGGTGAACTCCGCGGAAATCAGGCCCCGCGCGGCACCCGGGCCAGCTGCCTGGACTGCGCGACCAGCCGGCCGGACTCGTCCCAGACCTCGGCGTCCTCCTCGAAGTAGCCGCCGGCCACGTTGCGGGTGGCGTGGGTGACCCGGAGCCAGCCCGGGACCGGCCTGGCCCGCAGGTGGACGGTCAGCTCCACGGTCGGGGCCCAGCCGGGCAGGCCCAGGTCGAAGGTGACGGGCGGCAGCGCGTCGGCGACCAGCAGGAGCAGCAGCGGGTCGGGCTCGCGCCCGTCGGCGAGCCGGAACCAGCCCTGGATCCGCCCGTTGCCGGAGGGCTGACCGAGCGCCCAGCCCACGGTGGACGGGTCGAGCCGCAGGTCGAAGCGCTCCAGCAGCGCCGCCTGCTCGATCAGCTGCGGCGGGGCGTGCTCGACGCCGATGCACTGGTCCGGCGGCGGCAGCTGCGGCGGCTGCGCGGTGGTGCGCACGTCGCCCTCGACGGTGGAGAGGTCGCCGTGGCTGGCCACCACGCGCAGGCGTTCGACGCCGTCCTGGCTCAGCGAGGCGGTGCCGGTGGAGAGGCCGCGGCCGCTGCGCAGCACCTCGGTGCGGACGGTGGCCGGGCCGGGCGTGGAGGCGGACAGGTAGTAACCGCTGATCGACACCGGGTCCGGGTGGTCGGCGTGCTCCAGCGACAGCGCGTGTCCGGCGACG
This sequence comes from Kitasatospora sp. NPDC051702, assembly GCF_040681575.1. Taxonomy (NCBI): domain Bacteria; kingdom Bacillati; phylum Actinomycetota; class Actinomycetes; order Kitasatosporales; family Streptomycetaceae; genus Kitasatospora; species Kitasatospora sp. NPDC051702. The sequence continues at coordinate 17,698 of NZ_JBFAZB010000002.1, read as the reverse complement.
GCGAGCAGCATCCCGCCGTTGACCCCGCCGCCGATCTGCCAGCCGGGGCCGAGTTCGGCCTCGTAGCGGCCGGGCTCGTCGGCGTGTCTGGTCAGGGCGATGCCCCGGTCGAACTCGCTGCGGGTCGCGGTGGTCATGGGGGTGGCCTGCCCTTCACTGCGGGGACGTGTGCGGCTGCGCCCGCCAAGTTACTGGCGAGTAGATCACCACCTTACGCCGCCCGGGTGAAACGCGCGACGGCCGTCGCACCCGGGATCCGGGTCCGACGGCCGTCTGCGGGGCGCCACCGCCTACCGGCGGATGCTCGGCTTCAGCTCCAGGAAGCGCGCGAGCAGGCCGTTGACGAAGGCCGGGGAGTCGTCCGTGGAGAACTCCTTGGCGATCTCGACCGCCTCGTCCAGGACGACCGCGTCCGGGACGCCGTCCTCCCAGATCAACTCGTACGCACCGAGCCGCAGGACGTTGCGGTCCACTATCGGCATCCGGTCGAGCGTCCAGCCCACCGCGTACTGGGAGATCAGGTCGTCGATCCGACGGGCGTGCTGGACGTACCCCTCGATGAGTTCCATGGTGTACTCACCGACCTGCGGGGTGCCCTCCTCCGGCTTGGGCTCGCGGGCGCGGGCCACCCAGTCGGCGAGGACCTGCTGCGGGTCGACCCCGCGGTGGTCGGCCTCGAAGAGGATCTGGAAGGCCCGGGTACGGGCCTTGCTGCGTGCGGCCGACACGGACTTACTTCACCCGGCCGAGGTAGCTGCCGTCGCGGGTGTCGACCTTGACCTTCTCACCGGTGGTGATGAAGAGCGGCACCTGGATCTCGGCGCCGGTCTCCAGGGTCGCCGGCTTGGTGCCACCGGTGGAGCGGTCGCCCTGGACGCCCGGCTCGGTCTCGGCGATGGTCAGCTCGACGGCGGCCGGGAGCTCGATGTAGAGCACCGCGCCCTCGTTCTGCGCGACCAGGGCCTCGAAGCCCTCCAGCAGGTACTTGGCGGCGTCGCCGACGACGGCGGGCTCGATGGTCAGCTGGTCGTAGGTGTCCATGTCCATGAACACGAAGTTCTCGCCGTCCTTGTACGAGAACTGCATGCCGCGCTTGTCGACGTTGGCGGTCTCGACCTTGGTGCCCGCGTTGAAGGTCTTGTCGACGACCTTGCCCGTCAGGACCTCCTTGAGCTTGGTACGCACGAAGGCCGGGCCCTTGCCGGGCTTGACGTGCTGGAACTCGACGACGGACCAGAGCTTGCCGCCCTCCAGCTTGAGGACCATGCCGTTCTTGAGATCGTTCGTGGAAGCCACGGGCGCACTTACTCCTGGATATAGCTGTCAAGGAACCAAGGGGTGCGTCCTGCCGCCGACGGCCCGGGGGCCGCGGTCACAGGGCGAGGAGCTCCTTGGTGGTGATGGTGAGCAGCTCGGGCCCGCCCTCCTCGAGGGGGCGCACCACGAGCGTGTCCTCGATCCGGACACCGCCCCTGCCCGGGAGGTGGACCCCAGGACCGACGGTGACCGGTACGCGGCTGTCCAGTTTACCCATGTCCGAAGGGCCGAGGCGCGGCGCCTCCCGGATCTCCAGCCCGATGCCGTGCCCCACCGGGTGCGGGGACGCCTCGGTGTGGCCGGCCGCCTCCAGGATCTGCCGCGCGGCCCGGTCGGGCACGTACTGCTCCACGCCTGGTCCGAGCGCCTCCCGGGCGGCCCGCTGGGCGCGGAACACCAGCCGGTGCAGCTCGACCTGCCAGGGCGCGGGGGCGGCGCCGATCACGAAGGTCCGGGCGGTCGAGATGCCGTAGCCGCGGTACTGGGCGCCCATCACCACGGTCAGGAAGTCACCCTCCTCCACCCGGCGGTCGGTCGGCTGGTGGGCGGGCTGCCCGGAGTGGCTGCCGGTGCCGACGGACACCGGGAAGGCCGCCCGGTCCGCACCGTGGTCGATCATCCGGCGTTCCAGCTCCATCGCCAGGTGCCGCTCCGTCCGCCCGACCAGGATCGACTCCAGGAGCTCGCCGAGCGCCTGGTCGGCGATCTCGGCGGCGATCCGCAGGTCGGCGATCTCGTGCTCGTCCTTGACCACCCGCAGCCGCTCCACCAGCCGGTCCAGGTCGGCCAGCCGGGCACCGCCGGACAGGCCGGCCACCGACCGGTGCCGGCTGACGGTCAGGTCGTGCTCCTCCACCGCCAGCGCCGCCAGCCTGAGCCGCGCCGCGGCCTCGGCCGCCGCCAGGGCGGTGTCCGCCCCGGCCGGCACCGGCACCTGGGTGACGTCCGGGGCGATCAGGTGCTCCCCGGTGTCGTCCGGCGGCAGGTCGTCCGGCAGCGCCAGCAGTGCGCGGTCCCTGGTGAGCAGCAGCGTCGCCCCGCAGGGCGCGCAGCCGGTCAGATACCGCACGTTCGCCGCCCGGGTGATCAGCGCCGCATCGGCCCCGGCCGCACTGCAGTGCTCCCTCACCCGCTCCCGCCGACCCGCGTACGCATCAGACATGCGTCGAGCCTACGAAGCCGCACCCCGTTCCGCCCGCCGAGCACTCCCGAGGGGGCACGTCGCCGCTGCCCGCACGCCCCGGCTCGCACCCCGGGCCGACCGGTTCGGGGCTGTCACTGCCCGGTCGGCTGCCAGCGCTTCTCGACCCCGGCCAGCTTCCAGTAGCCGATCGCCGCGGCCCAGACCACCACGAAGAGCCCGGCGATCGCGTACCCGACGTTGTCCAGCGAGATGTCCGCGATCCAGCCGCTCACCGGGTCGGTCAGGTCGAGCTTCTCGTGCAGCACGCCGACCAGTTCGATCGTGCCGATGACGAAGGCCACCGCGATCGACAGCCCCGTGATCGTCAGGTTGTAGTACACCTTGCGCACCGGGTTGGAGAAGGCCCACTGGTACGCGAAGTTCATGAACGTCCCGTCCAGCGTGTCGAACAGGCTCATCCCGGCCGCGAAGAGCAGCGGCAGGCAGACGATCGCGTACCAGGGCAGCCCGGCCGCCGCGCCCGAGCCCGCCATCACCATCAGGGTGACCTCGGTCGCGGTGTCGAAGCCCAGGCCCAGCACCATGCCCACCGGGAACATCTGCCCCGGCCGGGTGATCGACCGCGTCGCCCGGTTCAGCACCCTCGCCAGGAAGCCGCGCGAGTTCAGGTGCTCCTCCAGCTGCGCCTCGTCGTACTTCCCGGCCCGCATCGCCCGGAACACCTTGAGGATGCCCACCAGCGCCGCCAGGTTGAGCGCGCCGATCAGGTACAGGAACGCGCCGGAGGCCGTCGTGCCGACCATCCCCAGCCACTGGTGGGTCGTCGACTCGTCGTCCATCAGGGTGTTGGCCAGCTGGGCGCCGCCCGCCACCAGGGCGGCCATGATGACCACCATCGAGGAGTGCCCGAGGGCGAACCAGAAGCCCACCGACACCGGGCGCTTGCCGTCCGCCATCAGCTTGCGGGTGGTGTTGTCGATCACCGCGATGTGGTCGGCGTCGAAGGCGTGCCGCATGCCGAGGGTGTACGCGGTGATGCCCAGGCCCACCCCGAAGACCTGGGTGCCGACCGCGTAGTTGTGGGGCGCGACCAGGAAGAACAGCGTCCCGAACGCGACCACGTGCATGGCCAGGATCACGCCCATCAGTCCGGCCGTGCGGACGGTGTCCTCGCGCTTCCAGCGGAACGTCGGCAGTGCGGACGGCGCCGCCGGCGCCCCGGGGGCGGCGGTTTCGGGCAGGGTCATACGCGGATCACGCTCCAGCACCTCGTGGAAAGACTTCGTGAGATGCCGTGGCCGGTCTCCTGGCTTACGGGGCACCCGTACCCGCCTTCCCAGACGCGCGAAGCGCCCAGTGGCGTCGTGGATACGGACGACTCCCCCCGATCACAGTGGCGAGGGCCGCTCCGGACTGGGACCCCTGAGGGTCCGTCACCGGTCTTCCCGAGCACCACGGCGGGCAACACCGTAGGGGGCCCGGCTCCACCCATGCAAGGCTGCGCACCTGCGCAGGTGTCCAGGATCACAGGCCCCGGCCTGCGAGAATGTCCGCATGCATCTCGTACCGGCCGACCGCGCGGACCACCGCACCATCGACGGACACCGGGTCTGCGAGGCCATCGCCGCCATCGGCGACACCGCGCACGTCCGCACCTGGGCCGAGCGGTTCTCCCTGCTCGCCGACCCGGGCCGGCTCGCCCTCCTGCTCGCCCTGCACCGCGCCGGCCCGCTCGCCGTGACCGACCTCGCCGTCGCCACCGGTATGCGCGACCCCGCCGTCTCCCAGGCCCTCCGACTGCTCCGCACCGCCGGCGTGGTCACCGGCGACCGCGACGGACGCGTCGTGCGCTACCGGCTCGTCGACGACGCCCTGCGCCCCCTCCTCGACCCCTGCGCCGCCGCCGACCACCACGAACCCACCGCTGCCACCGGCTGACCCGCCCCGGACGGACCCGCCGGAGCGGGGCCGGATGAGTACGATCTTCGTGTGCTGAACCGCCTGCGGCGCCGGCCCCGGCCCTGGCCCGACGAAGACCGCTGGGAGACCTGGCCCGTCCGGGCCCGCGTCCTCGCGGTCGCCCGCACGCTCACCTCGGCCACCCGGGTGCTCGACGTGCTCACCCTGCTCGTCCGCCCGCAGCTCGGCGTCCGGTGCTACCTCACCGTCAACCCGGGCTCGGCGTTCACGGCGGGCCTCGGCCCCTACCTGGCCGACCAGCAACCCGCCGTCACGGTCATCCCGTGGGAGGAGGCCGTCCGGTACGAGTTCGACCTCGCGGTGTCCTGCGCGGTCCACGCCTCCATGCACCGGCTGCGCGCCCCGCTCGTCGTCCTCCCCCACGGCGCCGGCTACAACCGCCTGGTCGCCGAGTCCACCGGGGACGGGGTCAGTGCCGCCGGCCTGTCCCGTCAGGAGCTCACCCACCGGGGGCGGGTCTTCCCCGCGGTCATCGGGCTGTCCCACGAGGAGCAGTTCGAGCGGCTGGCGGCCACCTGCCCCGAGGCGCTGCCGCACGCACGGGAGGTCGGCGACCTCACCTTCTCCAGGATGCTGGCCAGCCGCGGCCGGCGGGACGCCTACCGCGCCGCCCTCGGGGCCGTCGACGGCCGGCGCCTCGTCGTCGTCACCTCCACCTGGAGCAGGCACTCCCTGGCGGCGCACTGCCTCGACCTGCCGCGCCGGCTGGTCACCGCGCTCCCCGCCGACGAGTACGCCGTGGCCGTGGTCCTGCACCCCAACGTCTGGGACCGGCACGACCCCGAACTGCTGCTGGCCACGGCCCGGGGCTCCGGCCTCAGGCTGATCCCCCCGCACCAGGGCTGGCAGACCGCCCTGGTCGCCGCCGACCTGCTGATCGGCGACCACGGATCGGTCTCCTTCTACGGCGCGGCACTGGACCGCCCCACCCTGCTGGTGGCCACCGGCGCCGCCGAACTCGACCCGGGGTCCCCCACCTACGCCTTCGGCCAGGCGGCGCCCGCGCTCGACCCGGACGGCGACCTGCACGCCCAGCTCGAAGCGGCCGTCGCGACGTACGACCCGGAGCTGCTGCGCCCCGTCACCGACCGCTCCCTCGGCCAGCGCGACCGGGCCGTCCCGGCCCTGGCCCCCGTCCTGTTCGGCTTCCTGGCGGACAAGGTCGACGACCTCACCACCCCCACCGCCCTGCCGCCCTACCCGGCCCCGGTACCGCTCCCGGCGGAGCGGCCGACCGCCTACGACGTCGAGGGCGAGTGCGCGGACGGCGAGGTCTCGGTACGCCGGTACCCGATCGACCCGCAGGGCCACCCCCGGGGCTTCTTCGCCCTGGACGCCGCCGAGACCACGGTGGAACTGCGCTCCGTGGCCGAGGTCCTGGCCAGGACGGAGGTCGACGCCGAGGAGCCGGCCGGGCGCTGGATCGTCGAGGCCGCCGACGGGATCCCCGGCCTCGCCGTGACGGTGGCCGCCCTCGCCCGGGACCGCTGCGCGCTCCGGCTGCGCACCGGCGAGCTCCTGGAGGCACGCGCCGAGGCCCCGTGGGCCGGCGCCGAGCCCCGGCTCGACCCGCTGCTGCTCGGCGCGGCCGTCGCGCTCTGGCTCGCCGAGGGCGGCGCCCCCGGCACCCTGCCCGACCACGGCCTCACCATCCGCACCGGCCGCCACCGCACCCGGGTGGCCTTCACCCCGCCGCCCTGAGGCCTTTCCCCCGGCACGGTGACGGTTTCAGCCCTTCAGCTCCTCCAGCCGGCCCCGCGCCCGCTCGGCGAGTGCCGCGTCGCCCAGCTCCTCCGCGAGCGCGGCGAGCAGGGTGAAGGCCTCGGCCTCCTTGGCCCGCTGGCCGAGTTCGCGAGCCCGCCCCGCGCAGTCCTCGGCGGCCCGGGCGGCGAGGTCAAGCCGCCCCAGCGCGCGCTGGGCCCGGGCCCGGACCAGCGGCAGCCGCATCAGCATCGGGTCGCCGGTCTCCTCCGCCCGCGCCGTCGCCTCGTCCAGGACGTCCAGCGCCTCCGCCGCGCGCCCGGCCGCGACCAGCGCCTGGGCGACGTTGTAGCTCTGCACCACCACGCCGTGCGGATCGGTGCGGTTGTCCTCCAGGGCCAGCCGGAACAGCTCCACCGCCTGCTCCGGGCGCCCGTCGGCCAGGCAGAGCAGCCCGTGCGTCTCGTGCAGCACACCGCTCAGCTGCGGCTCCCCGACCAGCGGCAGCTGCTCCGAGGCCAGCGCCAGCTGCTCGGCCGCGCGGGGGAAGTCCCCGAGCTCGTAGTGGGCGCGGGCCAGCTGGTTGCGCATCCGGATCACCGCGTCCGGGCGGTTGTCCCACTGCGCCGACTCGACGCCGAGCCGGTGCGTCTCGATCCAGTCCCCGTAGTTCTTGCCGCTGTGGTAGAGCGCCCAGAGCGATTCGCACAGCCGCCACACCTCACCGTGCCAGCCCTGTTCGGCCGCCGCCCGCACCGCCTCCCGGAGGTCGGCCCGTTCGGCCCGGAGCCACTCCAGCGCCTCCGCCTTGGAGGCGAACTCCCGCCCCGGGGCGTCGGGGGGCTCCTGGAGCCGGAACCGCTCCCCGAGCACCAGCGCGTCGGCCGCGGCGGCCCGGGCCCGGTAGTAGGCGACCGCGCGGGCCAGCAGGCCGGTGCGGCCGGGGAGTTCACCGGCCGTGCGGCGGGCGTGCAGGCGCACCAGGTCGTGTGCGCGGAACCGCTGCCCCGGCCCCGGGTCCACCACCTCGTCCAGCAGGTGGGCCGCGCGCAGTTCGCTCAGCCCGTCCCGGACGCGCTCGACGCCGGCCGCCTCCGCCAGCTCGGCGGAGACGAACGGCCCGGGGGCGGTACCGACCAGCCGGTACAGCGCCCGGGCCGGACCGGAGAGCCGCCCGTACACCTGGTCGAGCATCCGGTCGACCCCGCCCTCCTCGTTGCTCAGCGAGGCCAACCTCCGCTCCGAGTCCGCGAGTTCGGCCACCACCTGGTCGACGTCGAGCTCGTCGTGGTCGACCAGCTGGAAGCCCACGGCGTTCAGTGCCAGCGGCAGTCCGCCGCAGAGTCCGACCAGCTCGTCCAGCTCCCGGTCGGTGCCCCGGTCGGGCCCGAGCCAGCGGCGCACCAGCTCCGCACCGGCCGGGGCGCTCAGCGGGTCCAGCCGCCGCACCTCGGCGCCGTCGAGGACCAGACCGGGCAGGCGTCGCCGCCCCGCGACCACGACGAGCCCGTCGGACGGCAGCAGCGTGCGGACCTCCCCCGCCTGCTCGACGTTGTCCAGGAACACCAGGACGCGCTTGCCGGTCGTCACCGTCCGGTACGCCGCGGCCCGCTCGGCCAGGGTGGCCGGCACCTCGGCCCCGAAGGCGCGCAGGAACCCGGCCAGCACCTCACCGAGGTCGACCCCGCCGAGGTGGCGGTAGGCCGCGAGGTCCGCGTAGAGGTCGCCGTCCGGGAGGTGCGCGCGGTGCGCCGCGACGAACTGGGAGATCAGTTCCGTCTTCCCCACGCCGCCGAGGCCGGTGAACGCCACCACCGCCGGACCGTTCTCGTCGAGCCGGCCGAGCGCCCGGACCAGGGCGGCGAGTTCACCCTCCCGGTTGACGAAGGTGGGCCGCGGTCTGCGGACCTGACGGGGCGTACCGGGCGGCGGCGGGCCCTGGTGCAGGTGCACCGCCCCGATGCTCTGGGCCTGCACCACGTGGCCCCCCACCGTCCCCGAGACGGTGTTGGCCACCTCCCGCCGCTCCATCCGCCTGCTCCCTCCGGCCGGTCGGCCCCAGCCTACGGGCTGGGCTCCCGGCCGGGGCGTGATCGGCCGGTCAGGTCGTCTGGCAGGTGGGGCACCAGAAGAGGTTGCGGGAGGCGTGCTGCTCGGTGCGGACGTCGGTGCCGCAGACCAGGCAGGGCATCGCGGCGCGGCGGTACACGTAAACCTCGCCGCCGTGGTCGTCGACGCGCGGCGGGCGGCCCATCGCCTCGGGGGTGTGCTCGGGGCGGACGGTGTCGATCCGGCCGGCGCCGACGCCCTCGCGCATCAGGGCGACCAGGTCGGCCCAGACGGCGTCCCATTCGGCGCGGGTGAGGTCGCGGCCGGCCCGGTGGGGGTTGATGCCGTGGCGGAACAGCACCTCGGCCCGGTAGACGTTGCCGACCCCGGCCAGCACCTTCTGGTCCATCAGCAGGGCGGCGACGGTCGTCCGGCTGGCCGACACCCGGCGCCAGGCGGCCTCCGGGTCGGCGTCGGCGCGCAGCGGGTCGGGGCCGAGGCGGGCGGCGACGCCGGCCTTCTCGGCGCCGGTGACCAGGGCGCAGGTGTTGGGGCCGCGCAGGTCTGCGTAGCCCTCGTCGTTGGCCAGCCGGAGCCTCACCAGGCCGACGGGTTCGGGGGCGGGGCCGGTGGCGAAGGTGAAGCCGCCGTAGAGGCCGAGGTGGACGTGCACCCAGGCGCCCTCCTCGAAGCCGAGGAAGAGGTGCTTGCCCGTCGCCTCGGCCGCGGTGAGCAGCTGCCCGTCGATGCTCTTGGCCTCGTCGGCGAACCGGCCCTGCGGGCTGGAGACCTCGACCGGTCGGCCGCCGAAGGCGCGCAGGTTCTCGGCGGCGAGGCGGTGGATGATGTGGCCTTCGGGCACGGGCGTCAGCTCCCCCGGGTGGTTCGACAGGCTGGTGGGCCCCGGCGGTCCGGTGCTCCGGCGGGCTGGTGGCCCGGCGGTCCGGTGCTCCGACGGGACCGGTCCATCATCGCAGCCGCCACCGACGGCCGGGCCCGGCCGGGGAGGTCAGCGGACCGGCATGCCCATCAGCCGGGCGAGGATCACCCGGTCCAGTTCGGCGGCGGTGCCGGCCACGTCCAGGTAGGAGTTGTCGATGATCGGCAGCCCGGAGTTGTACCAGCCGGCCATCCGGCCGTGGATCCGGGCCACTTCCTCGTCGCCGAGCCGCCGGTTGCCGTTGCGCCGGGCGTTGCGGCGCAGCACCGAGTCGAGGCTGGGCAGCAGCACGACGGGGATCATGCCCGGTCCGATGTGGCGCTTCCAGCCGCCGAGTCCGATGGCCGGGCGGTCCGGGAAGACGGCGTCGTCGATGATGCAGGAGATGCCGTTGGCGAGGTAGTTGCGGCAGGCGAAGCCGCAGGTGCGGCGGGCGAGCCGGTACTGCGCCTCGGAGGCGTTGTTCCAGCCGGACTGCGGGTTGGCGAAGCCGGACTGCACCCATTCGCGGACGTCGTCCAGGCTGATGTGCGCGGTCGGGGTGGGCCGCCGCTCGGCCCAGTACCGGGCGACGGTGGTCTTTCCGGCGCCGGCCGGGCCGATCAGCAGGACGGCGATCGGCCCGGTGGGCGCGTGCCGCTGCGGCGGGTGGGCGGGCAGCTGGACGGGCATGCCGGAGGGCAGCACGAAGTGGCCGGTGGCCCCGGCGGGGACGGGCGCGCTCGGTGCGCTCGCCACGGGGGGCGCGCCGGGTACGGACACCGGCGGGGCCGGCGCGGCGGGCACCGGGGCCGGCGCGGGCGTCGGCACGGGTGCCGGGGGCATCGGCGGCGGTCCGGCCGCACCTGCGGGGCTCGTCGGACCGATCGGACCCACGGGGTTCGTCGGGCTCATCGGGCCCGTCCCCGCCGGCTGCGCTCCCGGTGGGAGCGACGGCCCGGCCCCGGGCCCGGCGGGCCCCGGCGGCACCGGCGGAGCGACGGGTCGCGGCGGGACCTGCCCACTCCCGGCGTACTGCGTCACGGTCACCTCCGACACCTCTCAGCGGGGACGATACACGTCGGCCCGGCGGCGGGCACAGTCCGCCGCCGGGCCGCTGACCGGCCGTCAACGGGGTGTCAGCGCGTGGTGAGCCGTTCGGCCAGCGCCCGCAGGGCCAGCTCGTAGGAGCCGAGCCCGAATCCGGCGATGGTGCCGGAGGCGACGGCGGCGATCACCGAGGTGTGCCGGAAGGTCTCCCGGGCGTACGGGTTGGAGATGTGCACCTCGATCAGCGGCGCGGTGCGCTGGGCGGCGGCGTCCCGCATCGCGTACGAGTAGTGCGTGAACGCGCCCGGGTTGATCACCACCGGCACCTTGCCGTCGGCCGCCTCGTGCAGCCACTCGACCATCTGCTGCTCGGAGTTGGTCTCGTGCACCTCGACCTCGAAGCCGAGCTCCCCGCCGAGCGCCGTGCAGCGCTCGACCAGCCCGGCGTAGGAGGTGGCCCCGTAGACGTCGGGCTCGCGGCTGCCGAGCCGGCCGAGGTTGGGGCCGTTGAGCACCATGACCCGGGTCACGCCGAGACCTCCGCGTAGGCGGCGACCAGCAGGGACGGGTCGGGGCCCTCCAGGACGGAGGTCTTGCCGAGGCCGTCCAGGACGATGAAGCGGATCAGGTCGCCGCGCGACTTCTTGTCGATCTTCATGGCGTCCAGCAGCTTCGGCCAGGCCGCGGCCTGGTAGGTCAGCGGCAGGCCGACGGAGGCCAGCACGGTGCGGTGCCGGTCGGCGGTCTCGTCGTCCAGCCGGCCGGCCAGGCGGCCGAGTTCGGCGGCGAAGACCATGCCGATGGAGATCGCGGCGCCGTGCCGCCACTTGTAGCGCTCGTTGCGCTCGATGGCGTGGCCGAGGGTGTGGCCGTAGTTGAGGATCTCGCGGCGGCCGGACTCCTTGAGGTCCCCGGAGACGACGTCGGCCTTGACCTGGATGGCGCGGCGGATCAGTTCGACGGTGTGCGGGCCGTCCGGGGTCTTGGCGCCCTCCGGGTCGGCCTCGATCAGGTCGAGGATGGCCGGGTCGGCGATGAAGCCGCACTTGATGACCTCGGCGAGGCCGGACACGTAGTCGTGCCGGGGCACGGTGGCCAGGGTGTCGAGGTCGGCGAGCACGCCCACCGGCGGGTGGAAGGCGCCGACCATGTTCTTGCCCTCGGCGATGTTGATGCCGGTCTTGCCGCCGACGGCCGCGTCGACCATGCCGAGCAGCGTGGTGGGCATGGAGATCCAGCGGACGCCGCGCAGCCAGGTGGCGGCGACGAAGCCGGCCAGGTCGGTGGTGGCGCCGCCACCGAGGCCGACGACGACGTCGCTGCGGGTGAAGCCGGTCTGGCCGAGCACCGACCAGCAGTACGCGGCGACCTCGGCGCTCTTGGCGTCCTCCGCGTTGGGCACCTGCAGCGCGATGGCCTCGTAGCCCTCGCCGAGCAGGTCCTCGCGGATGGCGTCGGCGGTGGCGGCCAGCGCCTCGGGGTGGATGAGCGCGACCCGCTTGGCGCGGGTGCCGATGAGCGGCGCCAGCTCGCCGAGCAGCTGGTGCCCGATCAGCACGTCGTACGGGTCGTGGCCGGCGCTGCCGCCGACGTGAATCCTGACGATGGGGTCAGTCATGGGGGGTCTTCAGCTCCAGTGCTTCCAGTACGGCGTCCGCGACCTGCTCGGGGGTGCGGCCGGCGGTGTCGACGACGGCGGTGGCCACCTCCAGGTAGAGGGGGCGGCGGGCCTCCATCAGCTCGCGCCAGCGGGCCCGCGGGTTGACGGCCAGCAGCGGGCGCGGCGCGTCCAGGCCGACCCGCTTGACCGCGTCCGCCAGCGGGACCTCCAGGAAGACCACCGGCAGTTCGCGCAGCAGGGCGCGGGTGGCCTCGGCCAGCACCGCACCGCCGCCGAGCGCGAGGACGCCGTCGTGCTCCTCGGCGCCGGCGCGCACGGCCCGGACCTCCAGCTCGCGGAAGTGCGGCTCGCCCTCGTCGATGAAGATCTCCGGGATCGGCTTGCCGGCCAGCGCCTCGATGTCGGCGTCGGTGTCCCGGAGGGCGACGCCGAGGCGGTCGGCCAGGGCCCGCCCGACGGTGGACTTGCCACTGCCGGGCGGGCCGACCAGCACCACGATCGGGGTGCCCATTACCGGACGATCAGGTGGTCGAGGTAGTTCTGCACGTTGCGGCGGGTCTCGGTGACGTGGTCGCCGCCGAACTTCTCGTTGACCGCGTCGGCCAGCACCAGCGCGACCATCGCCTCGGCGACGATGCCGGCGGCCGGCACGGCGCAGACGTCCGAGCGCTGGTGGTGCGCCTTGGCCGGCTCGCCGGTGCGCACGTCCAGGGTCTGCAGGGCGCGCGGCACGGTGGCGATCGGCTTCATCGCGGCGCGCACCCGCAGGACCTCGCCGGTGGACAGGCCGCCCTCGGTGCCGCCGGAGCGGCCGGAGGTGCGCCGGACGCCCTCGGGGGTGGGGACGATCTCGTCGTGCGCCTGGGAGCCGGGCACCCGGGCCAGCTCGAAGCCGTCGCCGACCTCGACGCCCTTGATCGCCTGGATGCCCATCAGCGCGGCGGCCAGCCGCGCGTCCAGCCGGCGGTCCCAGTGGACGTGCGAGCCGAGGCCCACCGGCACGCCGTAGGCGAGCACCTCGACGACGCCGCCGAGGGTGTCGCCGTCCTTGTGGGCCTGGTCGATCTCGGCGACCATCGCCTTCGAGGCGTCCTCGTCCAGGCAGCGGACCGGGTCGGCGTCCAGCCGGGCCTCGTCGGCGGGCTGCGGGACGACGCCGGCCGGGGCCTTGGCGGCGGCCAGCTCGACCACGTGGCTGACGATCTCGATCCCGCAGGTCTCCTTCAGGTATGCGCGGGCGACGGCGCCGAGCGCGACCCGGGCGGCCGTCTCGCGGGCGCTGGCGCGCTCGAGGATCGGGCGGGCCTCGTCGATCGAGTACTTCTGCATGCCGGCGAGGTCCGCGTGGCCGGGCCGGGGGCGGGTGAGCGCCTCGTTGCGGGCCAGTCCGGCCAGCACCTCCGGGTCGACCGGGTCGGCCGACATGACCTGGTCCCACTTGGGCCACTCGGTGTTGCCGACCATGATCGCGACGGGGCTGCCCATGGTCTCGCCGTGCCGGACGCCGCCGAGGAAGGTCACCTCGTCCTGCTCGAACTTCATCCGTGCGCCGCGACCGTAACCGAGCCGGCGGCGCGCCAGCGCGTCGGCCACCACCGCGGTGGTGACCGGTACACCGGCGGGCAGGCCCTCCAGCGTCGCGACGAGTGCGGGGCCGTGCGACTCCCCCGCCGTCAGCCAGCGCAACGTACCCAACGGAGCTCCTTCATCAGCGGACCGGCCACGGCACCGCCGGGGCCCGCCCGGGCGTGCCTTGTGCCTGAATCCTTTCATGCCCCGGCAGCACCCGTGGGCACAGTCCGCGTGCCGGACGGCAACCGGCCAACCGACGGGACGGTACACGACGGGTTCCGGCCAGGAGCGGGCTCCGGCCGCTCCCGGCTCGCACCGGTTCACCGCCCTGCAGCACCGCGTCGGCACCCGGCCCGCACCGCGTCGGCACCGGGCAGCCGCGGCGTCAGCGCCCGGCGAGGGCCCGCTCGCCCGCCGCCCGCATCGCGGCCAGCGGACCCGGGCCGCGCCCGGTGAAGGCCTCGCTCTGCAGCACCGCCTGGTGCACCAGGAGGTCCAGCCCGCCGAGGACGGTCGCCCCGCGCGCCGCGCACGCGGCGGCCAGCGCGGTCGGCCACGGGTGGTAGAGCACGTCGAACAGCGCCCCCGGCCCGGCCGGCAGCTCCGCGGCGAAGCCGTCGGTCGCGCCGGCCGGCGTGGTGGAGACGGTCAGCGGCCTGGCCAGCGCCTCGGCGCCGCGCTCCCAGTCCGCGGTGCGCACGGCCACGCCGAGCCGTTCGCCCAGCTCGGCCATCTCGCGGGCGCGCTCCGGGCTGCGCACGTAGACGGTCACCTCGCCGGTGCAGACCTGGGCGAGCGCCGCCAGCGCCGAGGAGGCGGTGGCCCCGGCGCCCAGCACGGCCGCCTCCGGCACCGAGGTGATGCCGCGCTCGCGCAGCGCGTTGACGAGGCCGGGGACGTCGGTGTTGTCCCCGGTGCGCCGGCCGTCCGCGGTGAACACCACGGTGTTCACCGCGTCCACCGCGCGGGCCGCGGCGCTGACCTCGTCGAGCAGCGGGATGACCGCCCGCTTCAGCGGCATGGTCAGCGACAGCCCGGCCCACTCGGCCTCGTCCAGTCCGGCGAGGAAGCCGGGCAGGCCGGCCTCGTCCACCTCGAAGCGGTCGTAGCGCCAGCCGTCCAGACCGAGCGCCGCGAAGGCGGCCCGGTGCAGGTCCGGCGAGAGCGAGTGGGCGATCGGGGAACCGAGTACCGCGGCCCGGTGCTTGCTGGTCAACGCTTCGTCTCCGTGAACTGTCGTCCGGCCCGGGCTACTTCGCGGTGCAGTGGCCGCGCGCCTCGTCGAAGCCCTGCCCGGCCGCCTGGCAGTACTCCTTGACGTTGGCGTAGTGCTCCTTACTCGTCTCGGCGAAGCGGGTCTCGGTCGGGGACATCGCGATGAAGTACAGCCACTTGCCGTCGGCCGGGTGCAGCACCGCGTTGATCGCGTCGTCGCCGGGGTTGGAGATCGGCGTCGGCGGGAGGCCCTGGTTGATGTAGGTGTTGTACTTGTTGGACGCGTCGTCCATGTCCTTCTTGGTGAGCTCCTTGCGGCCCAGCGAGTACTGCAGCGTGGTGTCCATGCCGAGGCGGTGGTGGGTCTCGGGCTCGTTGGCCAGCCGGTTCTGGATGGTCTTGGCCATCTTGGCGAAGTCGGCGGTGTTGTTGCCCTCGCGCTGCAGGATGCTCGCCTCGATGAGCACCTCGTAGCCGTTCTTGAGGCCCACCGAGGCGGCCTGGGCGTCCAGGTTCGCGTACTTGTCGGTGGCGTTCTTCACCATCGCCTTGAGCAGGTCCTCGGGCTTCATGCCGTCGGCGATGTTGTAGCGGGTCGGCCAGAGGAAGCCCTCGACCTTGCCCTGGGCGTTCGCGGGCAGGCCGAGGTCGTTGACCTGGGCCGTGGCGACGCCCGCGGTGGTGCCCTTGGCGAGCTTCAGCTTGGTGTCGATCATGGCGTAGATCTCGCTGGAGTTCTTGCCCTCGGGGATCACGATCGCCGCGCCGCCCGCCTGCGCGAGCAGTTCCTTGAGCGCGTCGGCGGCCGGCATCTCCTTCTTCAGCCCGTAGAAGCCGGGCTGGACGGTGCCGCACTTGGGTTCGGCGTTGCACGCCGCGCTGAAGGCGTCGACGCTCTTCACCACACCGGCGTTCTTCAGCACCAGGCCGATCTGCCCGCCGACGGCGCCCGACTTGACCTCGACCTGGACGGAGCCGGTGCCCTCGCCGGTGAAGTCCGGCGGCGGACCGAAGTGGTCCTGGTAGAAGCCGTAGCCCCACCAGCCGGCGCCGCCCATGGCGCCGAGCAGCACCAGCGCGACCAGCAGGCAGGCCCCGCCGTTGCGGCGCCCGGACTTCTTGCCCTTCTCCTTGCGCTTCTTCTGCGCGTCGCGGGAGTTGTCCTCGTCGCCGAGGAAGCCGGACTGCCCGGCCTCGGCCTCCTCCTCCGCGTACGCGCCGTCCTCGTGGTGGCCGTCCTCGTGGCCGTCCCACTCGTCGGTCTCCGGTTCGGGCCCGGCCGGGGCGGCGCCCGCCTCCAGCGCGGCGGCCTCGGCCTCCCAGTCGATGCCGTCCGGACCGGGCCCGGAGGCCGGGGCGGGGGCGGCCGGCTGGGGTGCCCGGCGCCGGCCCTGCGGCTGGCCCGGCTGCCCGGGCTGGGCGCCCTGCTGCGGCATGCCGGGCTGCTGCACGCCCTGCTGCTGCATGTCGGCCTGCTGCGGCATGCCCGGCTGCTGGGCGTACCCCTGCTGCGACATCTGCTGCTGCGGCATCTGCTGCTGGCCCATCGGCTGCTGCATCTGCGGCGGCATCTGCTGCTGCGGGTACCCCTGCTGCCCCATCTGCTGCTGCGGGTACTGCTGCTGGCCGTAGCCCTGCTGCGGCATCTGCTGCTGCGGGTACCCCTGCTGCCCCATCTGCTGCTGGCCGTAGCCCTGCTGCGGCATCTGCTGCTGCGGGTACCCCTGCTGCCCCATCTGCTGCTGGTACCCCTGTGGGTATCCCTGCTGGCCCGGATGCTGCTGGTCCATCGGCTGCTGCTGGTACCCCTGCTGCGCGTCCCCGTAGGCCTGCTGGCCCTGCGGGTACTGCTGCCACTGGCCGTCCTGCTGGCCGGGGACCGGCTGCTGACCGCCGTACCCGGGATCACCGGGGTGCCACGGCTCGGAGCCCTGGGGGCCGTAGCCCCGACCCAGATCGGTCATTGATCCCCTTAACCGACGAAGACGGCCGGAGGATCGGACCGGCCGTCCGGGACGCCGTCCCGGATGATTCTCGAACCGGCGTGCTAGCGCAGCGCCTGGGAGGAGACGTTACCGTACCGCAGACGCGCCCCCGGCAGGGCGGACGTGGCGTCAGTGCCCGACCTCGCCCGCCGGCGCGCTGCCCGGCGCACCGCCCGGCGTGGCCGCCGCCGGGCCGGAGGCGGCGCCCGACGGGCCGCCCGGGGACGTGGCCGAGGCGCTCGGTTTCGCCGTCGCGCGGTAGGCGTTGAACTCCGCGACGTTGCGCTGCTGCACGTCGAAGCTGTCGGTGAAGCGGGTGTCGCCAGGCTTCACGGTCACGAAGTAGAGCCAGTCCCCCTGCGCCGGGTCCAGCGCGGCCATGATCGCCTGCCGCCCCGGGTTGGAGATGGGGGTGGGCGGCAGTCCGGGGTGCAGGTAGGTGTTGTACGGGGAGTCCAGGCGGGTGTCGGTGACCGTGGTGTTCAGGGTGGAGCGGCCGAGCGCGTAGTTGATCGTGGAGTCCAGCTGCAGCGGCATGCCCTTGGCCAGCCGGTTGTAGATCACCCGGGCCACCTTGCCCATGTCCTCGGTGTTGTCGGCCTCGCCCTGGACCATGCTGGCCACGGTGACCAGCCCGTAGAGGCTCTGTCCGAGGGTCTGCGCGACGACGTCCGCGTCGTCCCGGCTGAACTCCTTGCCGGCCCGTTCGACCATCTGCTTCAGCAGGTCGACCGCGGTGGTGCCGTCGGTGACGCTGTACGTCGCGGGGAAGAGGTAGCCCTCGGGGCTGCCGTTGGCGAAGTCCGGCAGGCCCAGCTCGGCGCCCTGGTCCTTGGCGGTGCGCTGGGTGGTGCCCTCGGGCAGGTTGAGCTTCTTGTCGATGGCCGCGTAGATCTGGTAGCCGCGCCAGCCCTCGGGAATGGTCAGCCCGTTGGCGTTGGCCGGGTCGATCAGGATGGCGAGCGCGGCCGCGGCCGACATCTTCTGCTTCAGGGTGTACGTGCCGGGCTGGATCCGCCCGGCGGCCGCGGCGCTGCCCTTGGCCGCCCGGGTGAAGGCGGTCGAGCTGGCCACCACCCCGTTGCGCACCAGCGCGGACGCGATCTGGGAGAGCCCGGCGCCCTCGGGCACCGAGACCTGGACGC
>NZ_JBFAZB010000001.1:304829-456585 GCF_040681575.1 Kitasatospora sp. NPDC051702 | reverse complement strand
GTGCGGCGCCCCACCGGCTTCAGGCGTGCTCGGCCGCTGCGGCTCCGGCGGGCGCCGGGGCCGCAGCGGCCAGCTGGGCGAGGTAGCGCTCGGCCGCGCGGAGCTTGCGACCGTCCGGCCCCGGCAGATACGCCCGGAGCTCGATGATCTCCGGCGCGATCCGCAGCGCCACCGCCCGGTCCTGGACGGACCGCCAGCACGCCTCGGCGTTGGTCGCCGCCTGCTGCGTCTCCGGGTGGTCCGGCCCCTGCGAGCGGAGCAGCGTCAGCGCCACCTCCCGGTAGATGTCCGCGGCCTCGGCGGGCCTGCCCGCGAGGCGGCACACGTGCGCCCGGACCTGACGGACCTGCAGGACCGGCTCGGAGACGGCACCGTGCTCGGCGATCGCCTCCAGTTCGAGCGCGAAGGCGAGGTCGGTGGCGGCCGCGTGCTCCCCTGCGTCGGCACTGCGGACGATCCGGCCGATCACCTCGCGGTAGTCGGCGCGCGGGGGGCCCGCCGCCGGAGCCTCGGCGAGCGGGGCCTCTACGGCCGCCGGAGCCTCGGCGGGTGCCTGGTCCGTCGGCGCGTCGGCCGGGAGTACCTCGGCGGCGGGTGCCTGGTCCGTCGGCGCGTCGTCCGCCGGCGCCGAGTCCACCGCAAGCGCGTCCGCCGGTGTCCCGTCCGCCTGAGCCGGACCGCTGTCGGTCGGAGCCGGCTCCTCCGGCGCACGGTCCTCCACCGGCACCTCGTCCGCTGACGCCGCCTCGTCCGCCGGAGCACTGTCCGTCAGGGCCTCATCCGTTGATACCTCGTCCGCCGGAGCGCGGTCCGCCGGCACCTCGTCCGTCGGGGTGGCTTCCAGCGGTGCCGCGACGGCGGGCGGGGTGTCGACCGGGACGGCGTCCCGGGGCTGCGTGGTGGCGTCGACGGGCGGGTGCTCGGCCGCCACGGCCGGCTCCGCCTGCGGCCGGGGCTTGGCCAGCGACACGCCCGCCGCCGCCGCGTCCTCGGGCACCGCGCCCTCGGGCACGGCGTCCACCGGGGCGGGCTTGCGCAGGACCACGCCCGAGGATCCGGCGGGCTCGCCCTTGCGCAGGCTGACCGGGCGGGCCGGCCGGGGCGGGGTCGGCGGCACACCGGGCTTGACCAGGTCCACCATGCCGCCCGTAACCACCGGGGCCGTCACCGGCGCGTCGGACGGTGCCTGGGCGGACGGTGCCTGGGCGGACGCCTCGGCGGGCACCTGGGCCGGGACGGAACCCGGGGCCGGGACCGACCCCGGCAGCCCGGCGACGGCGTCCAGCGGCCCGTCCTGACGCACCGGCCGCGGCACCGGCGCGACGGCCGGAGCATCGGCCGGCAGGGCGTCGGTGAGCGCGGCGCCGGCCGGCACCGGATCCACCGGTACCGCGACCACCGGCGCGAGGACGTCGCCCGCCGGGCCGTCGCCCCGCCGGGCGGTGTTGCGGAAGACGGGACGGTCCGGGGCGTGGGTGGCCAGGATGACCACGTCCGGGCGCAGCACCGAGTACACCTGCTGCCGCAGTTGCTCGGGCGCGAGGACGTCGCCCGCGCCGGGGCGGCCGCCGTGCAGGGCTTCGATGAGGGCGCGGGTGAAGGTGCCGATCTGCTCCGGGTCCGGGCTGACGACGGCCCAGAGCGGGATGCCCTCGCTGAGCGGCGAGACGGTGCCCTGGAGGTAGGGCCAGGCGTTCTGGTCGGCGCTCAGGTCGGCGATGACCAGTGTCTGCCACTCGGCCGGACGGTGGCTCAGCTCGGCCGCGACGGCCTGCCAGGGCAGCCCGTCCTGCTTGGCGTCGCGCAGGGTGAGCTGGAGCTGGCCGCCGCGCTTGTCGGCGACGATGTGCCCGCCCAGGTGGACGAGCAGCGGCCCCGGGTGGCGGGAGGCGGCGCGCAGGTGGGCCAGGACGGTGTGCGGGTCGCCGGCGCCGGGCAGGTGGACGGCGTCCACCGCGTCCGCGGCGAGCAGCACCTGCGGGGACACGGCGGCAAGCATCGCGGACAGCACCGGCGCCTGTGCGGGCCCGCCGCGGCCCCAGGTGCGGCGGCCGGAGTTGCCGTAGCCGCCCTCGATGACCAGGATCCGCCCGCGGGGCGCCGCCCCGAACGCGCCCACCGCCCCGGCCCCCGGGACGGGGAAGGGCAGCGGCGTGGCCGTGGACGGCGGCGCGCCCACCGCGGGCATGCCGGTGACGGTCCATCCGGTCGGCGCGGTCGGCGGCAGGGCGGGCGCCGGTGCCGAAGGCGCCCCGGGCTGCGGCGCGACGGCCGGCAGGGCCGGCGGGGCCGACGGCACCGGAGGCGGCTCGTAGAGCGCGGCGGGCCCCGGCGGGTGCTCCTCGGCGGGGACGCGGGCGGACGGCGGTACGGCGTCCCAGGGGCCCGGGTCCGCCGTCGGGTCGGGACCTCCTGGGACAGCTGTCGTCTCCGCCGCCATCTTCTGGTCACCGCCCCGCCCCGCCGCCCAGCGGCGTCTGATGCCCTTGCTGCGTGGTGACTGCCACCACTCCCGTGCGCGCCACCCTACGAGATCCCGGCGTACCCGATCCAGGCCGGGTCTCCGATCCCGCCCCGCCCGGCCCGTTATGGTGCCCTCGTGGTCGACTCCGGCGTTCCCACGCTCCTCCCGCTGCTCTTCCTCGACGTCGACGGACCCCTCGTTCCGTTCGGGCCGCCCCCGCCGGGCGGCCACCGCACCTACCGCAGCCCGTACACCGCCGCCACTCCCGCCCCGGACGCCAACCCGCTGCTGGCCCGGGCGGATCCGGCGCTGGGGCCGCTCCTGCTCGACCTTCCCTGCGAGCTGGTCTGGGCCACGACCTGGAGGTCCGACGCCAACGACTGCCTCTCGCCCTGGCTCGGCCTCCCCCGACTCCCCTGGGTGGACTGGCCGGACACGGACGACGACGAGCCGGCCGGGCCGCCCGGCCTGCACTGGAAGACCCGAACGCTGCTCGCCCGGGCCGCCGGCCGCCCCTTCGCCTGGGTCGACGACGAGATCACCGCGACGGACCGTCACTGGGTCGCCGCCCACTCCCCCGCCCGCACCCTGCTCCACCGCGTCGACCCCCAACGGGGGCTCACCGCCGCCGACTTCACCGTCCTGAGTGCCTGGCTGCGGGCCGGTTGACGGCGGCTCGTGAGCCTCGCAGGCCTCCCGTGCCTCCCGGGCCCCGCGGACCCTGCCGTCCTCCTGGTCCTCCTTCAGCGGTCGGGGCCGGTGAGGTCCACCCAGATCCAGGGGGCGTGGTGCCAGGAGCGGACCTCACCGACGACCAGGTCGACGCAGCTCCCGACCTCCGGGAGGTCCCGCACGAGACGGCGCACCCCGGGTTCGCCGCCGCGGCGGATGAGGTCCAGTGACGCTCCGACCGGCTCGTAACCGTGGATCCGCGCCGAGAAGCCCCACGGGTGGTGGCGGACGACCGTCACCCGGACCCGTTCACCGGGGCGGAGTTCACCGAGCGGCCGATCCGCTTCCTCCGTCATGGCTGCGCTCCTCTTCCCCGGGGCACCGTGCTGCCCCCACAAATCATGCCCGGGCACGGCGCTGCCCGGCGCCCTGGGGGGCGACCGGGCAGCGGGAGCAGGCGGGACGGGTCGTGGGGTCAGGAGCCGGCCAGGAGGTCGCGCAGCAGGGCGACGGTGTCGGCGTCGAGGTCGCGGCCGGTGCGGCGGCTCAGGGCGTCGAGGCGGTTGACGGCGCGCAGGAGCTGGTCGCGGGCGCCGGCCGAGGCGTAGGCGTAGAAGAGGTCCCGGTGCAGGAGTTCGACGTCCGGGGCGACGGCGAGGCCGCGGAAGACGGCGGCCTCGGCGCTGCGGTGGTCGCCGTACTGCAGGCGGCGGGCGGCCAGTTCGTGGGCGGTGTCGACGATGGCGGCGATCATGTCCTGGCGTTCGGCCTCGGCCCAGCCGTAGGAGGCGGGGGGCGCCTCGGCGAACGGGGCGCCGCGGACCAGGGCCAGGGCGTGGGCGAGGGCGGCGTCGGCGGTGGCGCTGGTGCTGCGCATGCCGCGCCGGTAGAGGCTGCGGAACTCGTCCCAGTCGCAGGTGACGGCCGGGGCGAAGGTGTAGCCCTCGGTGGTGTCGGTGGCCAGGAAGGTGCGCCCCTCGGGCGAGCTGCCGAACCAGGCGGCCAGGTCGGCGAGTTTGCCGGGCAGCGGGCTCCCGGTGTCGGCCGCGGTGGGGTGCGGGTCGAGGTGGGCGGCGCCCGGGTGGAGGTCGTGGTCCAGCGCGTGGTGGTCGGCACCGGGACGCAGCGCGAGGTAGACGGCGAGTTCGGTGAGCCGCGGCAGGGCGCCGGGTTCGGCGGTGCCGAGGACACCGGCGACGTCGACCGGTCCGAGCAGCCGGATCCGGGGGGCGTTGCGGGTGGCGTGCGCCTCCGGGGAGCGGAGGATGGCGAGCAGGTCGTCGCTGTCGCTGCGCCCGGGGGTGGTCTGCGCGACCGGGGCGACGGCGGCGGGGCCGGGCTCGTGAGCCGCCCCGTCCGCGGTGGGCTCGGGCCCGGTGGGCTCGGGCCCGACGGCCTCGAGCGTCCCGGTCCCGGTGCCGGGCTCGGGGCGGTCCGGGATCCGCGGGTCGGTGCCGGTGGGCGCGGGCACGGGCTGGTGGTTCGGGGTTGGCTCGGCGCCCGGCTGCGATCCGCCGGGCTCACCGGGCGCCGCGGGACCGAACGGCTGCGCAGGACCGGAGGGCTGGGCAGGACCGGACGGCTGCGCGGGCACCACCGGCCGGACCGGCTGGACCGGCAGGACGGCCGTCGAGGTGCCCTCCACGGCCTCCGGTCGGCGCAGGTCCCGGGTGGTCTCGTCGGTGGCCGGCTCGGCCGCCGACCCGGGCGCGGGATCGCCGTCCGCGCCGCTGCCGGCGGCGGGTCCGGCGGCCGCGACCGGGTCCGACGCGCTCCCGCCCTCCACCGCCGCGGCCTGCCGCCCCTGCCCGTTGACCACGTGCCTCCCCGCTCCGGGCGGGGGAACCGCTCCGGACGAGGGCACCGGGACCACCGGGGAAGCCACTCCGGACGGGAGCACCGGGACGGCCGGGGGAAGCGGCCCCGCCGGGGCCGGCGGGACGGGCGTGGCCGGGTCGGTGCCCGCGAAGGGGCTGGCGCCGGTGCCGATGACCCGGGCCAGCAGCCGCGGGCCGGCGGCCGTGTCCGTGCCGCCCCCGGTGCCGGCCGCCGGAGCGCCGACGGCGGCCAGGACGGGGACGGCGGCGGGCAGTTCGGCCGTGTCCGCGTCGTCGGCGTCGGGGTCGAAGCCCGGACCGTCCAGGGTCCAGGCCGGGGCGGGGTGCTGGGTGGTGTCGTCGGCGGCCCGCAGCAGTTCGGCGACCTGGTCGTACTGCCGGTCGTCGAGCCGCTGGAGCTCGACCGTCAGGTGCAGCCCGGGGATGGCGGCCTGGCCGGTGGTCGGCAGGGTCCAACGGGCGACGGGGCCGGTGCCGCGCTCGGGGGCGCGGGTGATGACGGCGACGCAGGTGCGCGGGCGGGCGTCGAGCAGCCGGCCCAGTTCGGCGGGGACACCGCCGCCGGGCTGCTGGGCGCAGAGCACGATCTCCGGGGTCCAGGACTCGTCGGCCTGGCCCCGGCTGCGGGCGTCGCGCGGGCTGGCGGCCTCGGCGGCGACCAGGGTGGCGCGGGCCTTGGCGGTGCGCGGGCCGAGGGCGGCCAGCGCGGCCTCCAGGGTGGGGTGGCGGTGGACGCGTTCGGCGGCCGGACCGCTGATCGGGATCTCCTCGGCGAGGTCGACGAGGTGCAGGTGGAGCCGGTCGGCGAGCGGGCTGTGGGCGAGTTCGACGGCGAGGGTGCGCAGCACGTCGCGGGCGTCGTCGGGGTGTCCGGAGAGGTGGAGCAGCCGGACGGCCTCGAGGTCGGCGAGCACGACGGAACCGTCCGGCGAGGTGCCGAGGGTGACCAGGGCGGGGTAGGGCGCGGCGGTCTTGCGGGCCTGGGCGGCGCTGAGCAGGTCCCCGGAGTCGGGGCCGCACCACCAGACGTTGGCCGCGTGCGCGGCGCGGAACGGCGTGATCGGGGTGGCCGGGCCGGACAGGTGCAGTTCGATGGTGTGGCCGGGGGTGATGCGGGCGGCGACGATGGCGGGCAGCCGCTTGCCGCCGCGCACGGTGTGCCGGGCCATGGTGCGCAGGGCGCGGTCGAGGAGGTCGAGGCCGGCGTCGTCCTGCCGGGCCCTGAGCTCGTTCTCGAAGGCGGCGGCCTCGGCGTCCGGCATGGTGATGCGGTGCCGGGGCCGGCGGGCTCGCTGCTGGGTGCCGCGCTTGTGGGCGACGGTGCCGATCATGATGGCGGCGAGCAGCACGCCGACGGTGGAGGCGGTGAGGGCCACCCGGTAGTCGTCACTGGGGGCCGGTTCGGCGTGGGCGGCGGGGGCCGGCGCGTGGGTGGGCGCGGGCGCCGGGGTGGCCGGCGCGGACCGGGCGGGCGCGCCCTGCGTCGGGGCCGGGGTCGGTGCCGGGGTCGCGGGCGCGTGGTCGGCGGGGGCGTGGTCGGCGGGCGGTGCCGGCTGCGGCGCGGGAGCCGGCTCCGGCGAAGGGGCGGGTGCGGGTGCGGGTGCGGGTGCGGCGGCCCCCGGCACGGTGAGGACCATCCCCGGCACCACCACGTCGGGGTCGGTGAGCCGCTCCCCGTCGGGGGCCTGCGCCCCCTTGTTCGCCTCGAACAGCTTCGGCCACGCCTCGGCGTCCCCCAACTCGCGCTGGGCGATGGCGGAGAGGCTGTCGCCGGACCGTACGGTCACCGTGCCGTGCCCGGCCGGAGCCGGCTCCGTCCCGGACTGCGGGGCCCGCGCGGAGCCGTCGGCCCCGCCCGGCGCGGGCGTGTCGGCGGGTGCGGGTGCCGGGGTCGCCGCGTCGTCGGCCTTGGCGTCCGCCGGCATCAGCAGCTGCCAGCCGGGCTGGATCGGCCGGTCGGCGTCGAAGCGGGTGCCCGAATCGTCCATCACCCTGCCGTCGTTGAGCTTGGCGATCTCCGTCCACCGTTCGCCGGAGCCCAGTTGACGCTCGGCGATGGACCACAGGCTGTCCGCGGGCCGGCTGTCGCGCACGGTGTAGCCGGCGTGCTGCTCGGCGGCGGGGGCCAGGGCGGGTGCGGCCTGGGCGGCGGTGAGGGCGGCGCGCTGCACGCCGGCCGTCACCTGGGCCGGCGCACTGGCGGTGTGGGCGGGCACGGCCGCGAAGGCCGAGCCGGCGACCGGCACCAGGGCGAGCACCGAGCCGACCAGGCCGGCGGCCAGCCGCTGGCTCCAGCCGAAGGCGGGGATGCGGCGGGCGATCCGGCCGCGCAGCTGGGCCGGGACCTCCAGCAGGACGGAGAGCGCGAAGCAGCCCCAGGCCAGCCAGCCGACCACCACCAGCAGCCACAGGAACAGCCGCCCGTCGTCCGGCCCGGTGAGCGCCTCACCGACGCCGTCCGGCGCCACCTCGCCCATCGCGGCGACCGCGCGGGTGCCGTACAGCAGCAGCGTGGGCACGCCGACCAGCAGGGCGAGCAGGGTGACCAGCGCGGCGAGCGCGGTGATCAGGGCTGCGGCGCGGCCCCGGCCGCGCGGCGGGCGGGGCGCCGGCGCGGCGGGCCCGCGGGCGGCCCGGTGTCCGCTCGGGGCCCGGCCTGGGGCGGTTCGGGCCTGGTCCTTGGCACGTGGCGCGGCCATCAGTCGGTCTCCGCTTTCTCGACTCCGTGGACGAGGGTCGCACTGCCCTTGCCCGTTACCTTCCGCTCCCCCAACGCGCCCAGCAGGACGGGCCGGTAGTCGGCCTGCACGGTGACGGTGACGACCTTGCCGTCGCCGGAGAACTCGACCTCGCCGACCCGCAGGCCGTAGAGGACGAGGTAGGCGTCGGCGGCCTGCCGCACGTAGTCCTGCCGGACCTTGAATCCCTTGCCCTGCAGGACGGCGGCCTGGTCGAGCTGCTGTCCGCCGACCCGTGCGGCCTCCTGGGCGTAGGCGTCGGTGCGTTCGGCGACCCGCAGTCGGCCGCCGGCGTCGATCACCAGGGCGATGACGAGCACGACGTAGGCCGCGCAGATCGCCACGAAGAGGGCGACCGCCCCCCGGTCCGACCGGCGGCGGCGCCGCGCCCTGACGGGCATCCTCATCCCCCCTGCCCCTTCCGCACCCTGTTCTCCCCACCGGCCCCCACCGGGCGCCGCCCGGTCCCGTTGCGTCATCCCCCGAGCGCTCTCCGCTTGCGTTTCCCCCGCGCGGGCCGTCCCAATCCCCGGGCCGTACCGCGTCCCCGTCACCACCCGTACCTCGTCCGGCGGCGCGGGCCGCACCGCGCCCCCGGCCGCGGGCCGAACCGCTTCGGACACCGCGGGCCTGACCGCGTCCGACACCGCGGGCCGCACCGCGTCCCCCGTCACCCGCCGCACCACGCCCCCCGTGGCGGCCCCTGCCGCGTCCCGTGCCGCCATCCGCCGGTCAGGTGCCCCGGTAGCGGTCCACCACCGAGGTGAACTCGCCGACGAGGTGCTTGGTCACGGGCACCCCGGACGGTCCGCCGATCAGGTCGGCGAGCTCGACGTCGCACACCACCGTCACCCTGACGGTGGCCACGGTGCCGCCGGGCAGGTCCAGTTGGCCCGGGACGACGCGGACGTCGGAGCCGCGGCAGGACACGCCCTGCTGGCGCAGCGTGTCGAGCGCCGACTCCCGGGCCGGCTGGGTCATGCCGTCCACGCTGCGCTGCAGCGAGGCGGTGCGGGCGGCGGCGCGGGCCGCCGCCTCGACCGTGCCGGCGGTGGTCTGCACCCGCCCGGCCGCGATGGCGACCAGGACCAGCCCGACCACCGCCGGCACGACGATCGCCGCCTCGATCGCGATCCCGCCGCCGTCCCGGCGGCGCGGTGCGAACCGCCCCCGCCGGCCCGGCCGCACCGCGCCCCCGCCCGCCGCGGCGGGCCGCCGCCTCACGGCTTCACCCCCGGCGGCGGCACGAAGCGCTCGCGCGGCGCCTCGGCGAACTGGGTGACGGCCGGCGCGGACAGGCCCGGGATCAGCAGTGGCGGCCGCACCGAGACGGTGACCCGGACCAGTCCGGCCGTGCTGCCGTCGGTCGTCACCGTGTACTCGTGCACGCCCTGCCGGTCCAGGAAGTCCCGGGCCTGCCGCCGGGCCGAGTCGTCCTTCACCTCGTCCGCCCCGGTGCCCTGGATCCGCCCGGCGTCCACGCCCTCGCGGGCGGCGGTGAGCGCGAGCTGCCGGTCGTACCAGATCAGCGCGGCCTGGACGACGAGCATCAGGAGCACCAGGACGACCGGGAAGACGATGGCGAGGCTCACGCTCATCGACCCCCGGTCGCCCCGGCGGCGAGGTCGGTACGTCACTTGGTGGCGCCGCCCGCGCCGCCCGGCAGGTTCGGGTCCTGCTCGACCTTGGTCACGACCTTGTCCTTCAGCAGGTACAGCGCGGTCGCGACGGCACCGGCGACGAACACCAGCGCGATGATGGCGAGCGCGAGTTCGATGCTGATGGCGCCGCGGTCGCCGCGCGCGCGGGCGGCGCGCAGCCGGCCGAGCCGGAGGGTGAACAGCAGCAGGGCGAACTGCACGGGCAGCAGGACGGGCCGCAGCAGTCGGCCTGCCAGATGGGCGAGTCGGACGGTCATTTCGGGTCTCCCGGGGGTGTGGTGTGAGGCAGACGCACTGTTCCGCAGGTCAGTTGAGCATCTGGTGGAGCGCGGGGAAGACGATCAGGACGGTCATCAGCAGGGTGAGGGCGGCCCCCGGCGCGACCATCCGCTCGCTGTCGGCGTTGGCCCGGGCGAGGTCCTCGGCGAGCAGTTCGCCGCGCAGGCCCTTGGCGCGGGCCCGCAGGGTGTCGTACACGGCGGCGCCGTCGGTGCCGGACAGCCGCATGATGTCCGCCACGTCCTGCAGCGGGCTGAGGCCCAACTCCTCGGCGAGCGCGTCCAGTCCGGCCCAGGGCGGGAGCCGGTCGGTGGTGGCCCGGTCGAGGGCGTCGCGGATCCGGCGGAACACCGCGCCGCGCCCGACCGAGGCCGCGCGGTGCAGGGCCTCGGCGGGGCCGCAGTCGGCGGCCCGCTCCAGCGCGACGAGCTCCAGGTAGGCGGCGATGCCGTGCAGGTACTCGGTACGCGCCTCCTTGGCCTCGCCGCGCACGATGGCGTCGGGGACGAACCAGAGCAGGCCGGCCAGCAGCGGCCCGGCCAGCAGCGGCAGGGCGAACGGCAGGCCGACGTCCATCACCACGGCCATCGCACCGAGGTAGGCCGGCAGCACCAGGCCGATCGCGGCGAACAGCAGCTTGTGCACCATGAAGCGGGCCGGGGTGCGGCCGATCAGGGCGAGTTCGCGGTGCGGGACGGACACCCCGCGCAGGTGGACCGAGCGCTCGCCGATCCGGTCGTACCAGCGGGGCCGCTCGTCGTCCGGGTCGACGGCCCGGTCCGCGGGGGCGCGGTGCAGCCGGTCCAGCGCCTGGCGCAGGTCCGGCGGGGCGGGACGCAGTTCGGCGATCAGCACGGCGAGGCCGCCGGCCGCCGCGGCGCCGGCCAGCACGGACCAGGGGGAGATCACCGGACCTCCCCGAGCTGCTCGGCGGGCTCGTCCGCGCGCGCCGGGGTGCGGCGCCCGCTCCTGCTCCGCCGGTCCGGCGCCAGCAGCCGGGGCACCGGCGGGTGCGAGGCGAGGGCGCGCATCCAGGCGATGATCGCGACGAACAGGGCGGCGACCACCGCGAGCACGACCTGGCCGAGCACCGTCCCGTACGGCCGGGTGTACTCGCTGTTGAAGGAGCCGACCGTGACGACCAGCACGATGATGCCGACCAGCCAGCGGATGGTGGTGCGGTGCTTGGCCCGGTCGGCCTCGATGGCGCGGCGCTGGCGGACCTCCTCGCGCACCGAGTCGGCCATGTCGGACAGGGCGCGGGCGAGACCCGGGCCGCTGTCGCCGGAGCGCAGGACGAGCGCGGCCAGCACCTTGTCGGCGGTGGCGTCGGCCAGGCTGTCGGCGAAGGCCTGCAGCGCCTCCTCGGGCCGCCAGCGGGCCTGCAGCCGCGCGGCGAGCTCGCCGATCTCCTCCTCCAGGGCGGCGGGGGCGGTGCGCCGGCTGGTGACGATGGCCTGGTTGAGGCCGACGCCGAGCAGCAGCACGTCGGCGATGCGCTGGGTCCACTCGGACAGCGCCTCCAGCCGTTCGATCCGGCGGGTGTCCGGGCGGGTGGTGTCGAACAGCCAGGGCAGGCCGAAGACGGCCAGCGGCACCAGGAGCGCGGTCAGCGGGATGCCGGTGAACAGCCAGCCGAGCGGCGCGCCGGCCAGGGCGACCGGCAGCTGGATACGGCGCAGCCGCACCATCCGGGAGGAGGCGGTGCCGGGGGCGCCGTACCAGAGGACGTGGGCGCGCCCGGCCAGCGGGTTGTCCGGCCGGAGCGCCTCGTCCTCGTCCGCCGGCTCGCTGCCGCGGGCCCAGGCCACCAGGGCGACCAGGCCGCCCGCGACCGCCAGCCCGCACAGGGCGAAGAGCAGCATCACCGCGCGCCACCGCCGATCCGCAGCTGCAGCGGGGAGGCCCAGCTCCCGTACCGGGAGCCGAGCAGGCCGGCGTCGAAGCCGGCCCGGCGCAGGTCGTCCAGGCACTGCGGCGGGGTGTGCGGGACGGCCCGCGGCTCGCCGATGTCCAGCCGGGGGCCGAACACCGTGTTCAGCGCGGGCCGGCCGCTCTCGCCGAGGCCGGCGACCTCGAGGACGTGGGAGACGAAGCGGTGCCGGCGGCCGCCGACGGCGGTCTCGTCGACCATGGTGACGTGCACGATGAGGTCCAGGGCGTTGGCGGTGAGCCGGTAGGCGAGCGAGTCGGTCATGTGCGAGCCGTACTCGAGGCAGAGTTCGGCGATGCGGTCGACGACCATCTGCGGGCCGCGCGCGTGCAGGGTGCACATCGAGCCGCCCTCGCCGTTGGTCATCACCCGCAGCATCGGGACGACCTCGCCGGAGCGGACCTCGCCGACGATGATCCGCGACAGGGTCATCCGCAGCGCGGCCGGGATGAGGTCGCCGATCGTCAACTCGCCGGCCAGCCGGCCCTCGACGCGCTCCCCGTTGCCCTCCCGGGCCTCCATCGGGACGACCTGGCGCAGGTGCCCGAGGGTGTGCAGCCACAGCTCGAACTCGGACTCCAGGGTGCCGATCCGCTCGTCCGGCGGGATCTCGGCGGCCATCGCGCGCAGCAGGCTGGTCTTGCCGACGCCCTGGGTGCCGGTGATCATCACGTTCTTGCGGGCCCGGATGGCGGCGGCCAGGAAGGCCGCCAGGGTGCTGTCCAGGGTGCCGAGTTCGACCATCTCGGGCAGCGTCGCCGAGGCCACCCGGTGGCGCCGGATCGCCACGTACGGGCGGGGCGTGACCTCGGTCAGCGCCTGCAGGCGCATGCCGCCCTCCAGGCGCAGCGCCAGGGTCGGGCTGGCGGTGGAGAGGCTGCGCTCACCGCCGCCGTGCTGGCGGGCCAGGTCCTGGAGGAGCTCGACGAGTTCGGCGTCGCTGTCGGCCACCGGCGGGACCTGGCGCAGGGGTTGGTGCACCCGGGAGATCCACACGTCGTCGCAGCCGTTGATCAGGATGTTCTCGATCTCCGGGTCGTCCAGGTAGGGCTGCAGCCGCCCGGCCCGGAAGAGCAGGTCGAAGACCGCCTCGGCGAGCGCCCGGTCCTGCTCGCGGGTGGGCGGGATGCCGTGGGTCTGCGCGTAGGCGTCGGACCAGCGGGCGACGGCCTCCTCGATCAGCGCCCGGCCGCGCTGGCGGCGGGTGGCGCGGTCCGGTTCGGACCCGGAGGCGCTGGTCAAC
Organism: Kitasatospora sp. NPDC051702; assembly: GCF_040681575.1. Taxonomy (NCBI): domain Bacteria; kingdom Bacillati; phylum Actinomycetota; class Actinomycetes; order Kitasatosporales; family Streptomycetaceae; genus Kitasatospora; species Kitasatospora sp. NPDC051702. Next base: position 443,757 of record NZ_JBFAZB010000001.1, on the reverse strand, counting down.
CGGGTGATCTGCTGGTGCAGTTCGGCCGCGACCTGGCGCTTGAGCTCGCGCGCCACCTGCGGGTCGACGGCCGGCCGGGTGGCGGCGCCGCGCAGGTCCAGCGAGGGCAGCCCCGGCGGGACGGCGGTCGGTGCCGCGGCGCCGCCCTGGTGGGCGTACGGCGGGGCGGGCTGCGGAACGGGCTGCGGGGCGACGGGGCCGGGCCGGTAGGCCTGCGCCGTCGCGGACGCCTGCGCCGCGGCGGGGCCGGGCACGGGTGCCGGAGCGGGTGCCGAGGCCGGGGTCGCCCAGGGCAGGGCGGCCGGGTCGGCGGTGGGGTGCTGGTGCAGGGGGCTACCGCGCACGGAGCACCTCCCCGGGGGTCTGCGGCCGCCGGCCGTCGGCGGACTGCTGGTCGGGTGTCCCGGCCGGCTGCTGGAGCCGGTACTGCTGCTCGTCCCGGGCGGCCGCCGGGTGGCCGTGGGGGTCCTGCGGGTCGGACCGGCCGGCCCGGCCGGACGCGTTCACCGGATCGGGCGGGTCCTTCGGGTGCTGCAGCTCCTGCGGCTCCTGCAGGTCCTGCGGGTGCTGAGGCTCCTGCGGGCCGTACGAGCCGTGCCGGCCGTACGGCTGGTGGGCCTGCTGCGCCGGGTACGGGGCCTGGACGTGCGCCGGGAACGGCGCGGGCGCGGCGGGCTGGGGCGCCAGCCCGGCCAGCGGCGCCACCGGTCCGGTGGTGATCACCGGCGGGACGGGCTGCGGGGGCTGGTACGAGGGCTGCTCCCCCGCCACGGGGCCGTACGCCACCGGCCCGGGCCCCACCGGGCCGTACGCCGTCGGGCCCTGCGTCACCGGCCCGTACGCGACCTCGCCGTACGTCGCCTCGCCGTACGGCACCTGGCCGTAAGGCACCTGGCCGTAAGGCACCTGGCCGTAGGTCGGCGGCGCGGAGGACGCGTCCCCGGAGCCGGTCCCGCCGTACGCCGCGGGCGCCTGGGGCGTCCCACCGTGGGCGGCCGACTCGTACGCCTGTGCCGGGACCGCCTCCGCCGGGACCGCCGGTGACCCGACCGTCGTCGGGCGGTAGGCCGCCGGTGCGGGGGCCGCCACCGGCCCGGGCACGGACGGCCCCGGGCCCTGCGGCTGGGCCCGGTCCGGGGCGGTGGGCAGGGCGGGCACGGGCACCGGCGCCGGCGCCGGGTTCGGAGCGAGCCGCTGGCGCCGCCGCCGGACCAGCAGCTGCACCTCGTCCGCCGCCGAACGGGCGGTGCGCATCAGCTCGGAGCGGATGAAGCGCCGGTCGGTGGTGTCCCCTCCGTCGGAGAGCACCCGGGCGGTGCGGACGGCGTGCGGCAGCAGCCCCAGCACCGGGAGCCCGAACTCGCGCGACACCTCCGCGCCCGAGTAGGGCCCCTCGCCGACCAGCAGCAGCCCGAGCGCGTCCGAGCCGGTGCCCGCCGTGGCGAGGTCCTCGGTGAGCGCGGACAGCCGGGGGCGGGCGGAGCTCAGGCCGCGCAGCGTGGTGCGGACCGTCACCGCCACCACGTCCGCCCGGCGGGCCAGCACCGCGCTCGTACCGGTGGCGCCGGAGCGGCCGAGGTCCAGGATGACGTCGTAGCCCTGCGGTTCGAGCCCGTGCAGCAGCTCGATCAGCGGCTCCCAGGTGTAGGCGAGACCGGGTGCCTGGGTGGGGTCGGTGAGGCCGGGCAGCAGCAGCCGTTCGGCGGTGCCGTCGGGCGACAGGTCGATCAGCTGCTCCCAGATGGTCTGGGCGAGCAGGCCGCGCCGGTCGGCGACGGCCAGGTTGCGCAGCCCGTACACCGCCTCGACCCGGCCCTCCAGGGCGCCGGCGAGCACGGCGCCGCCGTCCGGGTCGGCCTCCACCAGCAGGACCCGGCGGCCGGGCTCGAGCGGCCAGGCCAGCAGCAGGGCGAGGGCCGTCGTGGTCGCGCCGGGCGCGCCCGGGCCGCCGGCCACCGCGATCACCGCCATCAGGCGCCACCCGCCCCGGCGGGGGGCACGGGCGCCGTGGCCGCGCCGGAGGGTGCCCCGGTGGCGGCCCCGCTCGGCGGGGCGGTCGGCGCGGCGGTGCCGCCGGTGCCCGTGGTACCACCGGTGCCCGCGGTCGCGCCGCCCGCCGAGGCGGCGCGCGGCGCCAGCAGCACCTGGATCCGCCCGCCGGCCACCCACTGCGCCAGCCGGGGCCCGTCCGCGGCACCGACGGCCACGTCGATGACCTGGCTCCCGTCGGTGTCCACCCGGCCGACGGTGATGACGGTGGCGGGCATCGAGTCCGCCTTGCTGTTGTCCGGGGTGAAGACGACGACGATCTGCAGCCCCGGCTGGAGCCGACTGGCCGGCAGCTGGGTGCGCTTGGCGGAGACGCCGACGACGATCTGGCCGGGCTGGACGGCCAGGTTCTGCGCCAGGTCGGTCGGGGTGAGCATGGCACCGCGCTTGAGGTCGGTCGCGGCCCGCATGCCGACCGCGGTCCGCCGGTCCACTGCGGAGACCGGCCGCAGCGCCGGATCGCCCGCGATCCGGGCCACCACCAGGTCGTCGTCGGTGATCACCTGCCCCCACGGGACGTCCCGGGCGAGCGCCAGCACCGCGACCCGCTGGCCGGTGCTGTTGTAGAGCACCGCACCGCCCAGGCCGCCGGCCGCGATCAGTGCGACCGCCATCGCCAGCACGGCCGGGCGGCGGCGCCGGGCCCGCAGGGTACGACCGGGGGTGTGCGGCGCGGCGCGCTGGTCCTCGCCGCCCGCGCCGCCGCCCGCGCCGGCGCCCTTGCCCCGGCCGCCGGCCTTGCCCGCGCCGCGGCCACGGGCCCGACCCGCGGCCGCTCCCTGGTCCGGGACCGCCACGGACACCGCGGCGCCCGCGGGTGTGCCGGATCCCGGCGTCGCGAATGTACGGTTCTCCACCGGGTTCCGCCCTTCCTCGTGCTCGTTCCGGGTCGTTGGTGCTGGGGGTCGAAGTCGTGGGGGTCGAAGTCGTGCTCGGCCCGCGTCCGTGCCGGCGCCGGTCCACGCCCGCGCCGGAGGCGGACCGCTCCGGGGTGGACCGGCCCGGGGTCAGTTGAGGACCTGCACCTCGGCGACCTTGAGCCTGATGTCCGTGGACTGCGGGATCTTGACGTCGAAGGTCTTCGCGTTCGGCCCGGTGACCACGACGTGCCCCACCCAGTTCGCCGTGACGGTGCCCGCGTAGACGCCGTCCTTGCGGTTGGCCGAGCCGACGGCGAACTCGTAGCCGCAGTCGGGCGACTTGGCCGCGCCGTACTTCGGGTCGTACGGCGTGCCGGCGGTGTCGCAGTTCACCGTGACGTCCTTGCCGAAGTCCCAGGTCACGCCCTTCAGCAGGGGCGTGACCGTCACCGAGGCGCCGGGGACGGAGAGCGTCTTGGGCGCCGGTGCGACGACGTTGTCGACCCAGAGCCAGACCGGCGCCTTCACCACGGCGGTGCCCTTGGGGGCGACGCCCGCGGCCGGCTTCGGGAAGCGCATCTCGTGGGCGTAGCTGACCCCGATGTCCGCCAGGTTCAGCACCGGCGGACCGGCCGGCGTGGTGGCCTCGAACACGATCTCGGCGCCGCCCATCCCGCCGCCCGTCTGCGGGCAGACCTTGGAGTAGAGCGCGCCCTCGGACGGCTTGTGCCCCTGCCACTCCGGGGCGCCCTCGGCGGGCGGGTTGTCCAGCGGGCGGTAGTAGCAGCCGGAGCCGCTGTTGAACCAGCCGAGCTCCGGATCGTGGCAGGCCCACTGCTGGTCGTGGTAGCTGCACACCTGCGGGCCGTCCTCGGCCCCGCCGCCGGTGCCGCCGGGCTGGCTCGGGCCGGGGACGGGCTTCTTCCCGCCGGAGTTGACCCCCGAACAGATCACGTCCGGATAGCACTGTTCGGCGCCGCCACCCGGTGGTTCGTCCGCCGCCGCCGTGATCGCCGAGGCCAGCAGCAACCCGGCGGACAACGGCGCGAGGATCGCCAACCGCCCGGCCGGTTTCCTGGGACTCGGCTTCCTCCGGTTCGTCGTGTTCAGCGCGTTCAGCATGTCCGGTCCACCTCCCGCTTGAAGTCGTAGATCAGCCAACGTGCTTGGAACCAGCGCAGGGACGCGGTCGCGACGTAGCGGTTCAGCCGCTGGCCCGGATCCTTGGCGGCGCGGGTGACGGCGTCGACGCGGCGCCAGTCCGACACGTCGACGCAGTCCTCGATCACCGCGGTCTGCGGATCGGATGTGAGATCAATGGTCTTCACCGCGGCGGAATTCCGCGGAGTTCCGGTCATCACCAGTTTGGCGTCGCGGAGTTGGCGGAGACCGACCAGGGCATCGGCCAGCGCCCGGCCGGAGGAGTACGTCTCCAGAGCGAATCCGTCCGAATCCGTTCGCCCGAATGCGTCCGCCTGGGCCTGCCACCAGTCCTGATACGTCTTCAGGGCAAGCCGCCCCATCGCCCCTTCCGGCCCGTCGGTCGGCGCGATCGAGCCGTTTACCGAACCACCCGAAGGAGTTACCGGATCCACTCCCGCAACACTGGGCGCAGCCGTCCCGAGACGATCGACGGAACCACCGGCACCACTGCTCGCACATGCCCCGAGGAGCAACGCCAGAACCACCCCGCCGATCCCAACCGCCCCAGGGCGCAACACATTTCCGCGCTGCCGCATCGCCCCACCTCATCGCGACCGACCCGGTCAGTGATCCGTGGCCGCCAGAAGAATTCCGCTGTCCCGCCGGTGTTTCCGCTGGGGATCGATTCTTCGCCAACCCACCCCATCACGGCAACACCTCAGGCCCCCTGACCTTACGCGGAAGGCGGTTCCGTCGGGGCACTTTCCCGCCACAGAACGGCCAACAGTTCTTCGGAAAGCGACAATCCGGCCAATGCGCCCCTGACCGCGGCCCGATTGCGCATCAGGAGGCGCCCGCCCTGCGGCGGAACGAGCAGGCGCGCGCCCGGCGCACCCGAACTACCGGCCGGTTCGGCACCGTCGATCAGCGCCGCCACCGAGGGCTGGAGATCCAGCGGGGCGACGGCGGCCGGAGCACCCGGGACGCCCTGGCGCAGGACGGTGGTCAGGGCCCGGCTGAACGACCCCTCACCGCCCGGCAGCACGGCGTCCCGGCCGCGTCTGCCGGGGGCGTAGCGGCCGACCCGGCCCCACAGCGGGACGCGCGGGTAGCTCAGCAGCTCACCGGCCCCGTCCTCGCCGCCACCGCGCTCCAGCGCCGCCCAGGTGTCCCGGTCGGCCACCGCGTCGACCAGCAGCAAAGCCTCCTCCTGGTCCCCGTGCACCATCGCGCTGACCACCCAGTCCCAGGCCAGGCCGCGCCGGTAGGCGTTGTCGGCGGTGCTGCCGCCGGTGACCAGGGCGAGCCGGCGGCCGCGCGGGTCGGCCACCAACTGGCCGACCAGGCACACCACCAGCCAGCGGCCCGGGTGCTGGGCGGCGTCCCGGACGGCGGTCAGCATCGCGTTGGCGTCCGCGTCCGGCGCCACCCCGGTGACCCGGCAGCCGGCCGCACCCGCGTCGAAGCACATCCCCGGCAGCACCTCGGCGAGCAGCCGGGCGCCGTCCGGCGCCAGTGCCGAACCGCCGAAGCCCCGGTCCGGTCCGCCGTCCGCCCCGATCACCACCAGGTCGACCCCGCCCGCCATACGCCCGCCCCTCCCTCGCCGGCCCCGGCGCACCCGGGGTCGCCCGCCGCGCCCGCCGCCGCTGCGCGCGGGGGCGGGTGCCGTTCCACCGCCGGGCAGGCTACCGCTCCCGGCGTCCGCCGACGGGGCTCCCGGCCCGCCCGCTCCGGGACCATGGGCCCTATCGGCGCGCACGCCGACCGGAGGACGATCGGTCGCATGGAGCGCGAGGACCGTGTGGAGACCCTGAGCGAGGCCGAGTGCCTGCGGCTGCTCAGCACCGTGCCCGTCGGGCGCGTGGTGTACACCGAGCACGCACTTCCGGCCGTCCTGCCGGTCTCCTTCGAGGTCCTGGACGGGCGGCTGGTGCTCGCCGTGCGCCGGGGAAGTGCGACCGCGCGCGGGCTGGACGGCACGGTGGTGGCCTTCCAGGCGGACCTGCTGGACCCGGTCACCCGGACCGGCTGGAGCGTCCTGGTGCACGGACGGGCCGACGTGGTGCGCGAGCCCGACCAGGTGCGGCGGGTGCTGCGCTCCGGCCTGCGGCCGTGGGTGGGCGATCCGGAGCCGCTGTTCGTCGCGCTGGTGCCGGAGCTGGTCAGCGGCCGTCGGCTGTTCCCGACCGGGCAGGGCGCCGCGGGGCGCGGGGCGCTGCGGTCCTGAGGCCGGCGGCGGGGCCGACCGGGCCGGTGGGGCCCGGCGGGCCGACGAGTGCCGAGCGGACGGGTGCCGGGGAGACGGGTGCCGCGCCGTCACCCCCTGACAGATACCGGTGGGTAGGCATACGCTTCCGGCGTCCTGCACCTCTCCCCCGGGCACGCCCCCTCCAGGAGCACACCGTGACGAGCTTCGCCTCCCTCGCCGACCTGACCGCCGCCGTCGGCACCGAGCTGGGCACCAGCGAGTGGCACACCATCCAGCAGCGGCAGATCGACCTGTTCGCCGAGGCCACCGGTGACCACCAGTGGATCCACGTGGACCCGGAGCGCGCCAAGGAGAGCCGGTTCGGCTCCACCATCGCGCACGGCTACCTGACCCAGTCGATGATCCCGGTGCTGGCGAAGGAGTGCTACAGCGTCGAGGGCGTGCGGATGGCGCTCAACTACGGCTCGGAGAAGGTCCGCTTCCCGGCACCGGTGCCGGTGGGCACGGCGATCCGGGCCACCGCCGAGCTGGTATCGGCCACCGAGGTGGCGGGCGGGGTCCAGGCCGTGGTGCGGTTCACCATCACCAGCGCGGAGAGCACCAAGCCGCACTGCGTCGCGGAGACGATCACGCGGTTCTACGCGTAGCGGGCGCGGGTCCGGGGCGGCGCGTTCCGGCCCGGACCGACGGCCGGGGCGCCGGGCCGGCTCCACGGGTCGCCCCCGGCCGGCGCCGCGGGGTGGTCCGGGGCGCCGCCGCGGGGTGGTCCGGGGCGGTGGAGGGCGGTCGGGTACGCCGATTGGCCCGCCTCGAGCCGTCCACCAGGTCCGGCCGACCTGCGGCGAGTAACCTCCGACGAGATGGTTGTCGTACCGCAGTGGCCTCACCAGCCACCGAGGTACGCGCCCCGGCACGCCCGGTAGCCGTGACCGTCCTTGGAGGAGCCGTGCCCCGCCCAGCCCCCTGGTTCGCCCGCCTCGCCGGTCTTTCCTCGCAGCTCGCCCCGCCGTCCTCCGACCCTGCCGCCGGTCCCGCCGCACCTGGACTGGCCGCACTGCCCCGCGCGGCCTGGCACCGGGTCCGGGCCGAGGCCTTCGGCGCCGACCCGAAGGGCGAGCGGCTGGCCCGCATCCACCGCTCCCCGCAGTTCGCCGACGGCGCCTTCCGCAACCCGGTGCCCACCCGCCGGCTCGTCTACGAGCGCAGCCCGCTGGAGGTCACCCGGGCCCAGCTGACCGGGGACAAGACCCGCCGGGCGCCGGCCGCCGCCGTCCCGGTGCACCGGCTGCTGCCGGTCGACCTCGCGACGCCCCCGGAGTCCGGACTGCGGCTGACCTGGCTCGGCCACGCCACCGTGCTCGCCGAGATCGGCGGGCGGCGGGTGCTGCTCGACCCGGTGTGGGGCGAGCGCTGCTCCCCGTTCGCCTGGACCGGCCCCAAGCGGCTGCACCCGATGCCGCTGCCGCTGTCCGAACTCGGGCCGGTGGACGTGGTGGTGGTCTCCCACGACCACTACGACCACCTCGACATGGCCACCGTCCGCGCGCTGATCGACACCGACGCGGTGTTCGCGGTGCCGCTCGGGGTCGGGGCGCACCTGGAGCACTGGGGGGTGCCGGCCCGGCGCATCGTCGAACTGGACTGGTGGGAGTCCGCCGAGGTCGCCGGGCTCACCCTGACCGCCACACCGGCGCGCCACTACTGCAGCCGCGGACCGCGCACCAGCGCGCTGTTCCTCTGGGCGTCCTGGGTGGTGGCCGGCCCGGACCACCGGATCTTCCACAGCGGGGACACCGGGTACTTCCCCGGGTTCGCCGAGATCGGCCGCCGACTCGGGCCCTTCGACGCGACGATGATGCAGGTCGGCGCGTACAGCGACTTCTGGCCCGAGGTGCACATGACGCCGGAGGAGGGCGTGCAGGCCCACCTCGACCTGGGCGGCGAGCTGATGCTGCCGATCCACTGGTGCACCTTCAGCCTGGCGCCGCACCCCTGGGAGGAGCCCGCCGAACGGGTGGTCACGGCCGCCCAGACGCTCGGCGCCCGGCTGGCGGTGCCCCGGCCCGGCAAGCCCTTCGAGCCGGCCGACCCTCCGGCACTGCGGCTCTGGTGGCGTGCGGTCGCGGTCGCCGCCGCGACGCGCGCCGTCGAGCCACTGGTCCGGGACGGGCGGCCGGCGGCGGCCCCGGTGCGCGAGCGGGCGGCGGCAACGGATTTCAGCGAACAGATTTCAAAGTCTGTTCGCTGAAATCTGTTCGCTGAAAGTTGTCATCTGTTATCTGTCAGATGTTATCTGTCAGCTGTCAGCCGCTACCCGTCAGCCACCAGCCGTCAGTGCCTCACGCCGCGAGGACGTCCCGCAGGATCCGGGCCTCCTTGACCACCCGGCTCGACCCGGCGCGCTCCGCCGTGGCCGTCACCTCGGCCACCGGGCCGCGGGCGCGGGTGCGCCGGGCGCAGTCGGCCGCGAGGGCGAGCAGGTCGCCGAGGCCCCGCGCGGACTGTTCGGCGCCGCCGAGCAGCCCCGGCAGGGCCGCCCCGAGCACCGACCACACCGTCCCGTAGGCGCCGGTGCCCGCCGCCAGGGCGAGCGCCGAGGCGAGCCGGGTGGCCTTGACCGTACCGGGGCCGACGAGCACGCCCAGTTCGCGGCCGAGCAGCGCGCCGTCCAGCTCACCGCGCGCGGCGAGCACCAGCAGGGCGTCGACGGCCGCCGTCCGGTCCTCCGCGTCCCGGGCGCCCAGCCCGTACGCCACGGCCAGGTGCAGGGCCAGCCCGGCCGGGCCGCCCGCCTCGGCGAGGGCCGGCAGCAGCCGCGCGGTGTCCCGGGCGTCCCGGTCGGCGCCGCCGGCGAAGTGGTCGAGCCAGCGGGCGGCCAGCTCCTCCCGGTGCCACGGGAGCATCGCGGCCCAGTGCGCGGTGGGCCACCAGGGCCATTCGGCGATCTTGCGGACCCGGGCCGCGCTGGGTTCGGTGCCCTCCAGCAGCGCCCGGAACTCGGGGGCGAGCCGCTCGCCGTCCGGCCCCTTCGGCCCGGCGCCGGCGCCCGGCTGGGCGACGGCCACCCGCTGGAGGTCCTCCCACCAGCGCTCCCCGTAGATCCGGCCGTGCCGGGAGCCCCGCCCGGGGGCGAAGTACACCCGCTCGGACGGCTGGTCGGGCAGGCCCCCGGTGCGCAGCCAGTGCGCGACCCACCGCCCGGCGGGCGAGCCGAGCTCCCCGGCGGCCCGCAGCACCTCCGCGTCCGCGGTGGGCGCGGCCCGCAGCAGCGCGGCGCACAGGTCGGCCCGGCCCGGGGTGACGCCGGCCGCCTCGTACCCGGCGAGCCGTTCGACCAGCACCCCGGCGGCGACCGCTCCGGTGGTGTCGGTCGGGGTGGCCAGCAGGAACGGGGGCCGGTCCGCGGCGACCTGCCGGGCGGCCTCCTCCATCCGGGCGGCGAGGACGGTGCCGTACACGGTGTTGTTCTGGCTGCGCAGCGGCGAACGGCCCTTGCCGCCGGGGAGGTCCCGGACCCCCCGGTGCGGCGGGGTTTCGCCGGCGACCGCGGCCGCCACGTGGAGGACATCGCGGGGCGTGCAGTCGTACCAGCGCCCCACGCCGCTCCACGGGTGGACCCGGCGGACCGGTTCCAGGGCCTCGGCGAGCGCGGCGCGGTCCAGGTGGGCCTGGCGGACCAGGCCGTCCAGCACCCGTTCGAAGACCGCGACGTCCGGGCTCTCGGCGGCCAGCAGGGCGGACAGCTCCTCCGCCACCTCGGCGGCGGAGGCGATCGGCGCGCCGAGCGGGCGCGGCTGCGGGGCGGGCGGGAGGAGTTCGTCCCACCCGGTGTCCGGGTCCTCGCCGCCGACCGGGGCGCCGAGCACTTCGCCGGCCCGCGGGTGGTGGGCGGGGTTCAGCGCCTCGGCGGCGAGGCGGAGCTCGGGCAGCACGGCCTCGCCCGCCGCGCGCAGGTGCTTGGCGACCACCCGCAGCGCCCGCTCCTGGACGCCCTGGTCCGGGTGCCCGAACGCGGCGGACGCCGCGAGCACCACCGGCCCGGACCGCGCGGGCTCGCGCCTGGCCGCGCGGTCCAGCCAGCCGAGCTGGGCGCGCACCAGCTTCTTCTCCGTCCGGAACAGCACCACCGCCGAGGCCTCGGCCAGCACCTCGGGCTCGGTCAGCCCGGCCTCGTCCAGCCCGACCAGCACCTCCTGGGCGTGTCCGGCGATCACGGACGGCGCGTCGAGCAGCGCCAGCACGTCCCGGACGCGGGCCGCGTACTCCTCGGGGGTCGGGGCGAGGGCGCGCAGCACGTCGAGGAAGGCCCGCTGGTCGGGGGACTTCCCGCCGCGCAGCAGCCGGGCCAGGCAGGCGTCGAGCAGCTCGGCGCGGTCCAGCTCGCCGGTGGCGGCGAGCTCGGCGAACGCCTCCGGCCAGGAGTCCCCGGGGCGGGGGCTGCGCTGCCAGGAGAGCATCCACCCGATGTCGTCGAGTTCGAACACCCGGGGCGCCAGCACCGGGGTGAAGGCGTCCGCCCGCAGCAGCGCCGCGACGGTCGGCTGCGGGCCGCCGCCCTGGCGCACGGAGCTCGCCCACTCGCGGACGAAGGGCTCGTCCTGCGGCACCGCACAGCCGGTGCGCCGCACCACGGCCTCCGCGAGCGGGTACATCGACCGGCCCCAGCCCGAGGCCGACCGGGCGGCGAGCCTGGTCGCCACCTCGATCTGCCACTCCACCGGCTGCGCCTCGACGAGGCGGCCGAGGGCCGGGTGCCGCGCCCAGTCGCGCCCGGTGAAGTCGCGCCCGGCGAGCCAGGTGGCGGCGCCGGCCGGGCCGGTGTGGCAGCCCGCCCCGGCGAGCAGCAGGGCGCCCCGGGCGCCGATCCCGTCGTTCGACCAGTCGTCGCGCAGCTCCTTGCGCAGGGCCTTGAGCGCGGGCAGGCACTGCCGCCGCTGGGCCGCGTCCAGGTCGTCGACCAGGGCGGGTATCAGCGACATCCGCCCGCCCCGGACGGCCCTGAGCAGGCGCGCCACGCCGTCCGGCCGGCCCTCCGCCTCCGCCGTCACCGCCCCCGTGGCACCCGTCACGCCCGCCCCTCCTGCCGCCACGCCCGTCTCCACGTCCGCCGTCACCGTCACGCCTCCCGCCCCGCTCATGCCCGGACCCCCCGGGCCCCCTGCGCCGCGCCGGCGGCCCGCCCCTGCTGCGCGCCCCGGCCGGCCGCCTCGCGCACCATGCCGACGGCCAGCGCGTGCTTGCACGGCCCGCGCCCGCCCCGGTACTTGGCCCACCACAGGCAGGTGCAGGAGGCGCGCCCCGTGTCGTCCGTGCGCACCCGCTGGATGTGGTCGTCCACCGTGACGACGGCCGTCGCGCCGCCCGGCTCCAGCCGCACCGCACCCGCGGCGACCAGGGCCCGCGCGGCCCGCAGCCGCGGGTTGGCCGCCTCGGCCCGCCCCGCGTCGTACGGGAGCTGCCGGTGGAAGAACGCGGCCTCGGCGGTGTCGTAGCCGATCTGCCCGGCGGTGCCGAGCCTGGTGAGGGCGGCGCGCACCCGCGCGGGGGTGAGCCCGGACTGCTCGGCGAGGTCGGCGACCTCGATCCGCGGCTCCCAGGCGAGCAGCACCGCGACCAGCTCGGCGTCCTGGTCGACGGTGCCGGTGGCGAGCGCGCCGAGCACCCCGCCCTCGCCGGAGAAGCCCCGGGAGGCGTCGGGCGAGAGGGTGAGCGTGAGCCGCATGCCGGGCAGCACCACCTCCCAGGCCGAGGCCGCCGGGGCGTCGCCGGCGGCGGGCCCGTAGACCCGCAGGGCCGTCGCGTGCCGCAGGACGCGCTGCAGCGCGGCGAGCCGCTCGGGCCCGGGCAGGCAGACCGCGCCGGGCACCGGCCGGGTGGTGGGCCGCAGCGTCCGCCCGGCGGGGACGACCCGCAGCACGCTGCTGCGGCCGCCGCGCGGGAGCGAGCGCAGGAAGCGCACCGCCTCGGCGGCGGGCAGCTCGGCGCGCAGGTCGAAGCCGGCGGCGACGACCTGCGTCTCGGCGAATCCGCGCAGCCAGCGCTCCGGCAGCGGGACCTTCTTCTCGACCAGCGGCCCGTCGAAGGTGGTGACCTCCAGGGCGTCCGGCCCGACCGCGAGATGCAGCGGGTCGGCGGGGCCGATCCTGGTCAGGGCCTCGCGCAGCGGGTTGTTGACGTCGACGTTGGTGGTGCCGTGCCCGATGTCGTCGCCGTCCAGGCCGGCGCCGAGCACGTCGAGCCGGGCGTAGACGCCGCAGCAGCCGGAGAAGGACTCGAAGCGCAGCCGGTCCCCGTTGGCCGTCACGACCGGGTCGAGCGAGGCGCGCAGCTGCGGCTGGTAGTAGCGGGCGGCGGCGACGTCGGCCACGGCGAGCAGCGCGGCGGCGGCCGGTGCCGGGTCCGTCAGGAAGCCCGCGAAGAAGCGCGGGTTGGCCGCCGCGCCGAGCGGGGTGGCGCCGCCGGAGGTGGCCAGGTCGAGGTGCCGCCCGCCGGCGCCGTCGAGGACGGCGGACGGACGCAGATAGGCGTACGCGTGTGCGGATTGCGTCATGCCGAGCACGCTAGGTGAGGGCACTGACAATCCGTCGGCCCGCGACCGCACTGGAACAGGTTCTACCCGACGGAAGGACCCCTGGACGTTACCCAGGTCACACCGCGGCACGGTTGGCTTCTGCCACTATGGGCCCGTGACCGACCTGACCGAACAGGAAATCCGCGCCACCCGGCCCACCGGCTCGTTCGCCGGACTGCTGGAGATCGAGCGCCTGGACGAGAACACGTTCCGGGGCCACTGCCACGCCGGGGCCCCGATGCGCGCCTTCGGCGGACACGTCGCCGCGCAGTCCCTCGTCGCCGCCGGGCGCACCTGCGACGGCGGGCGCGCGGTGCACTCGCTGCACGGCTACTTCCTGCTGCCCGGCGACCCGACCCAGCCGATCCGCTACGAGGTCGAGCGGGTCCGCGAGGGCGTCTCCTACACCACCCGCCGGGTGACGGCGCTGCAGAACCAGAACGCGATCTTCAGCCTCTCCGCCTCCTTCAAGCGCGCCGAGCCGGCCGGCGACCGGCACCGGGCGATCCCCCCTGTCCCCGGCCCCGAGTCGCTGCCGGACGCCTTCTCGGCCTGGGACCCGGCGCTGCGCGCGGCGATCCTGCGCACCGGCGGCTTCCGCGACCTCGAACTGCGCTTCGTGCCGTCCGACGCGCCCGGGGTGCCGCCGGCCGTGCCCGGGATGCCGCAGCAGTTCGTCTGGATGCGGATCGCCTCCCCGCTGCCGGAGGGCGACCCGCTGCTGCACGTCTGCGCGCTCACCTACCTGTCCGACCTGACCCTGGCCTCCACCTCCGGGCTGCACGAGCAGCCGAACTTCTTCCAGCGCAGCGAGCCGCCCCGGCTGCTGATCGCCTCGCTCGACCACGCGATGTGGTTCCACCGCCCGTTCCGCGCCGACGAGTGGCTGCTGTTCGCCCAGCGCAGCCCGTCCTCCTCGGACGGCCGGGGGCTGTCGCTCGGCGAGTTCTACGACCGGGACGGGAACCTCGTCGCCTCCGCCGTCCAGGAGGCGCTGCTGCGCCGGCTGCGCTGACCCGCGCCGCCCGGGGCGCGGGCCCGGCGGGCCCGCGGAACCGGCCCGCCCCCGGGCACGACCGGGCCCCCCGGGCACGCCGGTGACCACCCGGCGAACGGAAGGGGGCCGGTCGGCGTCATACTCCTGAGCGGCCCCGGCCCGTATCATGGTGCGGGTGACCAAGGTTGACCTGTCACCACGGCCGGTGGAGGCGATGTCTCCGCGTCAGCTCGAACGCCGCGAAAGCCTGATCGCGGCCGCGCTCGCCCTGGTGAACGAGATCGGCGTCGAGCGGCTGCAGATGAAGCAGGTCTGTGAGCGGTCCGGAGTCGCCCTGGGGACGGCGTACCGCTACTTCTCCTCCAAGGACCACCTCCTGGCGGCCGCGATCGCCGAGTGGCACCGCAGACTGCTGGCCGACCTGGTGGCGGAGCTGCGCGGCCCGCGCGCCGGGCTCGGCGCCACCGACCGGGCGGTGCGCTTCGTCCGCGGCGGCATGCGGGCCTACCAGCGCCAGCCCGAACTGGCCCGGCTGCGGGTGGCCGTCGCCGCCTCCACCGACCCGTTCGCCAGCGAGGCGCTGCAGGGCATGGCCCGGGCCGACAGCACCGCCCTCCAGGCCGTGACGACGGAGGTGCCGGCGGCGGCCAGCGAACTGGTGCGGCACATCGTCGCGCACGCCTGGCAGGGCGAGCTGACCGCCTGGGTGACCGGCCGCACGACCCTCGGAGACGCCAGGCGGCGGCTCGAGGACGTGGTGCGGCTGGTGCTGAACCCGTACGAGCCGTCGTACCCGGTGCCGTACGAGGTCCAGCCCACCGGCCACCGCACCTGACGGCTCCGCCGGGCCCCGCCCGCGCCGCGGCCCGGCGACCGGCACCGGGCCGCCGCGGGGCGGCGGGCGGGAACCGGCACGCCCCGGCCGGAACCGGCGCGGGCGGCAGGGCGCGGCACGACACCGGTCCCGGCCCCGGCCCCGGTCCGACCCCGACCCCGACCCCGACCCCGGTCAGGGCGCCCGCGGCGGCTACGCCACCGTCACCGGGTGGGCCACCACCGCGCCGAACAGGTAGCCCTCCCGGTTGAACACCGCCCGCTCCGGCTGGCCGTTGCCCCGGCGGTCGGTCGCCCGGGCCCGCAGCTCGTACGCGCCGGGGCCCTCGGGGCGCCAGTCGACGCTCCAGCGCGTCCAGTCGTGGGCGCGCGGCTCGTCCCGCAGGTCGGCGCGCCGCCAGCTGCGGCCGCCGTCCGTGCTCACCTCGACCGTGCGCACCGGGGCCGCGCCGGACCACGAGCGCCCGTGCAGCCGGTGGCCGCGGCCGGCCTCCAGCACCGCGCCCCGGGCCAGCTCGAAGGCGCTCTTGACCACCTGGGTGGTGATCGGCGCGGTGCCGGCGGCCGGGTAGTCGGGGCCCCAGAGCCGGTAGAAGTCGGTGTTCCAGGGCGAGTACAGGGGGTGGTCGGCCACCTCGATCGTGCCCACCCACTTGATCGAGGCGATCCCCACCCAGCCGGGCACCACCAGGCGCACCGGCGCACCGTGGTCGGGGGTCAGCGGCTCGTCGTTCATCTCGTAGGCGAGCAGCACGTCGTCCAGTGCCTTGGCGACGGGCAGCGGCCGGCGCACCGGCCCGAGGTCGGTGCCGCCGGTGACGTAGTGCGGGTCGAGACCGGCCGGCAGCACGTCCACGGCCGCCCGGGTCAGCCCGGCCGCCCGCAGCACGTCGGCCAGCCGGACGCCCCGCCAGCTCGCCGAGCCGATGCCCCCGAGGGTCCACGGCGTGCCCGGGACGGCCTGCCCCTGCTGGCTCGCGTAGAAGCTGCGGCCGTTGCCGGCGCACTCGATCAGCGCGCTGATCCGGGTGGACGGCAGGTCCTGCAGGTCCTCCAGGCCGAACTCCACCGGCTGCCCGGCCGCCGGGGCACCGCGCAGGCCGGTCCCGAACAGTTTCAGCCGCCAGGTGTCCGGGTCGATCAGCGGGGTCGAGGTGTGGTTGCGGACGAAGAACCGCTCCACCGGCACGTGCCGCCCGACGGCGGCGTCGCCGTCGGCGTCGCGCAGCGCGTCCCAGCGCATCTCGGCGTTGGTGCCGCGCGGGACGAACCACTCGGCGGGCAGCGGCTTGACGATCCCGGGCACGGGCCTGGGCACCTCCTCGGCGGCCGCCCGGGCCGGGGCGAGCACCGGGGCGGCCAGGGCGGGCGCGGCGAGCGCCCCGGCGGCGGCGAGCATCCGCAGCAGCGTCCGGCGGTCCACGCCGTCGGCCCGGGCCTCACCGGCCAGCCACTGGCGCCGGCGCAGGCGGTCGTAGGCGGCCTCGTCGAGCGCGGGGGCCCGGTCGGACGGCGTGGCGGGGGTCTGGACCTCGGCTGCCATCGGCGGCACTCCTTCGTTTCTCAGGGTAGGCGGTTCGGCGGTGGACGCGCGGCGGGCCGGGGCGGGGCCGGCCGGGCCCGCCCCGGCCCGGGGTGCGGCGGGGTGCGGGGTGCGGGAGGCCGGGGGTGCGGCCGGGCCCGGGGCGCGGCTGGGCCCGCCAGGGCCCTCGGGGGGTCGTTCGGCAGGGTCATTCGGCAGCGGGCCGCTCGAGGGGGCCTCGAGGGGGCCCGGAGCGGGTCAGCGGCCGGATCGACAGGCCTGGCGGCGGGCGCGGCGGCCCGGACAACAGCCGAGCGGACGGCGCGGCGGCATCCCGCCGGCCCGGGCGGCGGTCCGCCCGGTCGGCACCACGGCGCGGCGTCCCCCGGTCACGGTCCCGGATCCTACGGCGTGGCCGACCGCCCGTCAGGCGGATCCGCGATCCGGGGCTTGACCTTCCCACCGGTGTGAACACCTACCGTTCCGTCGTCGGCGCAGGTCCGCCGCCGCCCCGAAACAGTGCCCCGAGGAGCCGTCATGCCGTCCGTCCCCGCCCCGCTCGCCCGGATCGTCCAGGGCTCCGGCCCCGGCCTGCTGCTCGCGCACGGCGCCGGCGGCAGCGCCCGGGACAACTGGGGCCCGCTGATCGCCGACCTCGCCGCCCACCGCACCGTCGTCGCCCCCGACTTCCCCGGCTCCGGCGACACCCCCGGCGAACCGGACGAGCCGACCCTGGACGGGCTCGCCGACCGGCTGGTCGCCACCGCCGTCGAGGAGGGCCTGGACACCTTCGACCTGGCCGGCTACTCGCTGGGCGCCGCCGTCGCCGTCCGGGCCGCGACCCGCCACCCCGGCCGGGTCCGCTCGCTGTTCCTGCTCTCGGGCGTGGCCGGCGGCTCGGCGCGGCTGCGGCTGCTCGCCGACCTCGTCGCCGAACTGGCCGACCGGCCCGCCGACCTGGCCCGTCTGGTGCTGACGGTCGTCCTCGGCGAGACCTGGGTGGAGGCGCTGCCCGCCGACGGGCTCGCCGCCCTCCAGGAGGCGCTCGGCGGCCCCGTCCCGGCCGGCCTGAAGCAGCAGTTCCGGCTGGCCGGCCGGGCCGACGTGCGCGACGAGCTGGCCGCCGTCACCGTCCCGGCGCTGGTGGTCGGCACCGCCGAGGACGGCCTCGTCCCGCCGTCCCAGCACCGCGCCCTGGCCGAGGGCATCCCCGGCGCGCGCTTCGTCGAACTCCCCTGCGGGCACCTGCCGATGGTCGAGCAACTGCCCCGACTGCGGGAACTGGTACTGGAGTTCGTCGAGGACTGAGCCCGCGGCGGTGCACGGCGGCGGCCGGGACGGGCCGCCGCCGCCGGGAATGCCCTACGTCCGGCGGGTGTTCGCCCGGTCATGCGTATCGGAGAACTCGCCCGGCTGACCGGGGTTTCCACCCGTCTGCTCCGCTACTACGAGGAGCAGGGCCTGCTGCGGCCCGCCCGCACCGCGGCCGGCTACCGCGAGTACGGCGAGGAGGACACCGTCCGGGTCCGGCAGATCCGCAGTCTGCTCGGGGCGGGCCTGACCACCCGGGTGATCGCCGAGCTCCTCCCCTGCGCCAGCGGCCCCGTCCCGGTCCTGGAGGCCTGCCCCGACCTGCTGGCCACCCTGCGCGGCGAGCTCTCCGACCTGGACACCCGGATCGAGGAGCTCAGCCGCAGCCGCCGCGCGCTCTCCCGCTACCTGGCCACCGCGCACGCCCCGGTCGCCGACCACGCGGCCGGCCGGGCGGCCTGACGGACCGCAGGGCCCGCCCGGGGCCGCCGCGGCGCGTCCTCCGGGCGCGCCCCGGGCCCGCCCTCCCGGCGCGCCCTCCCGCCCCTCGCGGCGCGAACTGGACATAGTGCGACATACGGCTCGGCCCCGACCGTGCCGGCACCCCAGCTCCGCCCCCGAGGTACGAGAGGTCCGCCCGATGAGCAGCCAGTCGCCGCCGTCCGCGCCGCGCGTGAAGGAGCCCGACGAGCCCGCCGCGACCCTGCCCGCCGACCGGGCGGTCTTCGGGATCAGCGCCGTCCTGGTGCTGGGCGTGGTCGCCTGGGGCGTGTTCGCCCAGGACTCCCTCGGCCGGACCTCCTCCAGTGCGCTCGGCTGGGTCCTGCACAACTTCGGCTGGCTGTTCGTGGTGGCCGCGGACGTCTTCCTCGCGGTCACCGTGCTGCTCGCGTTCAGCCGCTTCGGCCGCATCCGGCTCGGCCGCGACGACGACGTGCCCGAGTTCTCCACCCTCGCCTGGGTCGCCATGATGTTCAGCGCCGGCATGGGCATCGGCCTGATGTTCTACGGCGTCGGCGAGCCGCTCCAGCTGTTCGCCGCCCCGCAGCCCGGCTCCGGCGTGGAGCCGCAGAGCGCGGCCGCCGCCCAGCAGGCCCTGGAGTTCTCGCTCTTCCACTGGACCCTGCACCCCTGGGCGATCTACGCGGTCGGCGGGCTCGCCCTCGCCTACACCACCTTCCGCAAGGGCCGTGGCAACCGCGTCTCCGCCGCCTTCGTCCCGCTGATCGGGCAGCGCGGCGCCGACGGCTGGGCCGGCCGGGCGATCGACCTGCTCACCGTCCTCGCCACCGTCTTCGGCTCCGCGACCAGCCTGGGCCTCGGCGCGCTGCAGGTCGCCGACGGCCTCGGCTACATCTCCTCGGTGCGCAACACCCAGAACGCCCAGCTGGTCATCATCGGCTCGCTCACCGCCGCCTTCGTGCTCTCGGCGTTCTCCGGCGTCCACAAGGGCGTCAAGTGGCTCTCCACCTCGAACGTCGTGCTGGCCTCGCTGATCATGCTGTTCGTCTTCGTGTTCGGCCCGACGGTCTTCGTGCTCGACGCGATCCCGTCCTCCGTCGGCGGCTACCTCTCGGACCTGCTGGTCATGTCCACCCAGACCGGCGCCTTCACCGACGAGACCTGGCTGGGGTCCTGGACCGTCTTCTACTGGGCCTGGTGGCTGTCCTGGGCTCCCTTCGTCGGCACCTTCATCGCGCGCATCTCGCGCGGCCGCACCATCCGGCAGTTCCTGCTCGGCGTGCTGCTGGTGCCGAGCGGGGCCACCGTCGTCTGGTTCTGCGTGATGGGCGGCACCGCGATCCGGCAGGTCACCACCGGCGCGGCCGACCTCGTCGCGACCATCCCGCAGGGCGCCGAGGCCTCGCTCTTCGAGATGCTGCGCTCGCTGCCGCTCGGCTCGGTCACCAGCGTGGTCGCCGTGCTCCTGGTGATGACCTTCTTCATCACCAGCGCCGACTCCGCGTCCCTGGTGCTCGGCTCGCTCTCCAGCCGCGGCTCGCTGCACCCGCGCACCTGGCTGGTGGTCGTCTGGGGCGTGCTGATGGGCGGGGTCGCCGCCGCCCTGCTGCTGGCCGGCGGGCTCACCGCGCTGCAGAACGCCACCATCCTGGTCGCGCTGCCGTTCGTGGTGGTGATGCTGCTGCTCTGCGTCTGCCTGATCAAGGAGCTCCGCGAGGACCCGGCCGCCGGGCCGTCCCGGCTGCACCCCGCGCACGGCCTGCGGGACGCCGTCAAGGTCGCCGTCGGGGAGGCCCTCGCCGAACGGACGCCACCCCGCTGACCAGCACGTACGCCCCACCCGGGCCGCGGTGGGGCGTACGCGGCCAACCGACGCCCAACCCCCGTCCGGACTTCACCCGCGCGTACCGACCGTTCACACCGCCCTGGAACCCTCCCTGTCATGAACGCCAGCCCTCAGGCGCCCGACCAGGAACCGCGCTTCCCGCTCCCCCAGCGCCACCGCCGCCTGCTCGCCTGCACCGCCGTCCTCGCCTCCATCACCCTCGGCGCCCTCGGAGTCGGCGCCACCGTGGAGACCGTCGAGCACGGGACCGTGGCCACCGCCACCGCGAGCAGATAGCGGCCCCGCCGCCCCCCTGGCCGTCCCCTCGGCCGTCCCCTCCGCTGTCCGGCCCGGACCGGGCTCCGCACCGGGCACGCGGGGATTCCGGACCTCACGCCTCCCCTGCCGCAGTCCTGCGCAGCCCCCGCACGCCGCCACCCGACCGGGAGTGGCCCGCGGGGGCTGCGGCCGTCTCAGACCGGGTCGGCCTCGCCGCAGCCCGCGTCGGCTCCGGCCGGGCGGGAGTGGCGGCCGGTGCCGGGGGCGGGGCGCAGGTCCGGAGCGGGCGCGTAGCGGGCCGCGGGCGGGCGCAGCAGCCAGCCCGGGGGCCACGTGCCGCGCGGGGTGGGAGCGATCAGGCCGAGCCCGTGGAGCAGGTCGAGGGCGTCGCGGCGCAGCGCGGTGCGGTCGGCGAGGTAGTCGCGGCGCCAGCCGGCCGGGAGCGCGTACTCGTCGGCGATGTCGCCGAGGAGCCCGTCTATCAGCGCGTCGGGGATGGGGACTCCGTCGCCGCAGGTGGGCTCGCCGGGCAGCGGGCGGACCTCCTCGACGAGGCGTTCGAGCAGCAGCAGGGCGGCCTGGGCGTGGGTGTCGGCGCCGGGGAGGGCGAGGTCGGTGAGTTCGCCGGCCGGGTCGAGCAGGGCGACGCCCTCGGCCCGCAGCTCGGTCTCCAGGCCGAGGAACTCGGCGAGCGCGGCCGGGCCGCTGAGCCGGTGCTCGTGCAGCCAGGCCCGCCGGTCCTCGGGCAGGTCGGCGGCGAGGACGGCGGGGGTCTCGGCGAGCAGGCGGCGCACGGCGGTGGCGGGTTCGGCCTCGGCGGCCCGGCGGACGAGGTCGGCGGCGTCGGCGGCGAGGGCGGGCGGGCCGACCGGGACGGCGCGGGCGAGTTCGCGGTCGACGGTGAGCAGCACGGCCCCGCGCGCAGCAGTGGGGGCGGCCCCGTCCGGCGGCCCGGCCGGATCCGGCCCGTCGGCCTCGTCCCGGCCGTCTCCCCGGTCCTGCGGGTCCGCCGGCAGGCCGTCGAGGACCTGCCAGTCGGCCAGCACCGCGAGGGCCGCGGCGCGCTCGGCCGCGGTGGCGGCGAGCCCGGGCGCGGCGGTGCGCAGGGCGTCCAGCAGCCGCCCGTGCGGCAGTTGCCCCGGGGCGTCGACGAGCAGGGCCAGGGCGAGGGCGAGTTGGGCGTAGCCGGCGGGCGTGAAGGGCACGCCGGTGGCGGGGTGCACGAGGCGGCGGGCGGTGCCCGGGCCGAGGCCGGCCTTGTAGAGCCGGGCGTGCCGGGGGCCGACGGCGAGGCGGTAGCCGAGCAGGGTGTCGAAGCGTTCGGTGAGCCAGTCGCGGTGACGGTGGATCAGCGGGAAGCCGTCGGCGTGCGGGCCGGCCGCGGAGACCAGCGGGTGGGCGAGCAACAGGCGTGCGGCGATCCGGCGTTCGGCGGCGAGCGGGTCCGCTGCGGGCGGGCCGGCCGGGCCGGGCGCGGGGGCGTCCTGGCCGGCGCCGTCCCGGCCGCCCGGCACCGGGCGGGGCCGTTCGGGCCTGCGGTGCCGGCCGGGCCCGCCCGGCTTGGCGCCTGACCGGACGACGGGCAGCGCGGAGGCGTCCCGGCGGGCGCGGCGCAGCGCGCCGGCGGTGCGGGCCTCCCGGGCGCGCAGGGCCGCGGCGGCGTGCGCGGTGGGGCCGTGCCACCAGCTGACGCCGGGGTCGGCGGCCGCTTCGGCGGCGGCGCCGAGGTGGCGGGCCGGGTAGAGGCCGAAGGCGGCGGTGCAGAGGTCGTCGGCGGCGCCGGGGGCGGCGGCGGCGAACCAGTGGGCGAGCCGGAGCAGTCCGGGGTCGGGGGACAGCCGTGGGGTGTGGCCTGCGGCGGCCGGCGCCTGCGGGGCGTCAGCGCGGGGGCCGGGCACGGCATCGGACGGGCCCTCGCCGGTGCGGGCCGGCGGGCCGGCGGCGGCCGCTGCGGCCGCGGGTTCCACGGGGCTCGCGGCAGCGGGTCCGCGTACGGCGAGCAGGGCGTCGGCGCTCCCCCGCCCCGTTCCGCCCGCGCGCCCGTCCGGCCGGTCGGCGGCCACCCGGGTGGCGCCGACCGCGTAGTCCTGCTGCTCCATGTCGGAGACCAGACTAGACGGTGGCCGCGCAGCCGGTGGCGGCTACCGGTCGTGCGCCGGGGGCGGCCGCGAAAGTGGCCGCCCGCCCTCCGCCACCTCCCGTGCCCGGGCGCGCCGCGCCGCCGCGCCGTCATCCGCCCTTCCCCGCCGGGGTTACGCACCGGTAACCCCGGTCTTCCGCCGCACCGGCCGGTCGCTTAGGGTCGGTCCCGCCCGCACGTCCCACCCCGCGACGTCCCACCCCGCGACGTCCCGCCCCTCTACGTCCCACCCCCGTGCCGTCCCGCCCCACCCCGGAGGTCCGCAGCCGCATGAGCATCCGTACGACCACCCGTGCCGTCCTCGGCGGGCGCCTGCGCCCGGCCGCCGGCCTGCTCGGCGGCTTCGCGGCCACCTCGGCGGCGCACCTGGGCGCGATCCTGTCCGGCTCGCCGGTGCTGCGCAACGCCACCAAGCCGGCCCTGATGCCGCTGCTGGCCGCCCACAGCGTGACGGCCGCCACCGCCGCCGGGCGCCGGGCGCCGCGGCAGTTGGCGCCCGCGCTGCTGCTGAGCGCGGGCGGGGACGTGCTGCTCCAGCTGAAGACCGACCCGGCGTTCCTGGCCGGCATGGGCTCGTTCGCGGCGGCGCACGTGTGCTACGTGACGATGTTCGTCCAGCGCGGGGCGCTGAACGAGCGCCGCCGGGCGCTGGTGGTGGCGGCCGCGTACGCGACGGCCTGGGCGGCCGTGATCGGGCGGCTCTGGCCGGACCTGGGGGACCTCCAGGTGCCGGTGGCCGGCTACAGCCTGCTGCTCGCCTCGACGGCCGTCACCTCGGCCGGCCTGGGCTGGCGGACCGGGCTGGGCGGTGCGCTGTTCCTGCTCTCCGACACGCTGATCGCCACCCAGCTGGCGAAGTGGAAGGAGCTGCCGGGGCATCAGTTCTGGATCATGGCGACGTACGTCCTGGCGCAGTACCTGCTGGCGAGCGGCACGCTCCGGCACGAGCAGGAGCACGGCGGCCCCGACCGGTCCGACGCGGGCGACGGCACGGCCGCCGGTCACCGGTTCTCCCCGCAGACCGTCTGAGACCCGTCCGCGCGCCGCCGCACCCGTCGGGGCCGGGGGCGCGCGGACGGGTCCGGGGGCGCGCGGACGGGTCCGGGGGCGCGCGGACGGGGCGGCGGGGCCGTCAGGCGCCTCGCCGGCGCAGCAGCCAGAAGCCGCCGATGCCGCCCGCGACGAGCGCCAGGCCGCCGGCGAGCTCCGCCGGATCGGCCGCGACCGAACCGCCGAGGCCGGTCTTCACCGCGCCGTGCGGGGCGACCTGCTGGCTGCCGGCGCCGGACTGGCCGAGCGAGCCCGCCCACTCGCCGGCGGCCTGGCCCCACTCGCCGAGGGTCTTGTCCGGGGTGGCGGCCGCGACGGTGGCGACGGTGACACTGGTGGAGAAGGTGCCGCCGTCCGGGCAGGTGCCGTCGACCTTGCTGTCCCCGGCGTGCTGGCCGGCCAGCCGGGCGGAACCGGTGTGCTTCCCGTCGGCGCCCAGGGTGAGGGTGGCCGGGCCGCCCTCGAAGGCCGCCGAGTGGGCGGTGATGGTCTTGGCGTCGGGCTTGTCCGACTTCTCGCAGGAGACCGTGACCGTCACGGTCTGGCCCGGTGCGGCCTGGGACGGACTGACCGAGGCCGCGCCGTCCCTGGCGGAAGCGAGGGGGGCCGTCAGGCCGGTCAGCACCGTCGCGCCGATCAGGGCGGCGGCGGCCGTACGCGTGGGGCGCATGCCGGAACCTCCGGGATTCTCGGGCGCAGCCGGGGGAACTCCGATGTCCACGTGGTCGAACGACTGCACCCGGTTACTCACCGACGGTAGGGAGGCCACCGGGGCCCGGCCACCCGGTCTGGACCGTCCGGGTGAGCACCCCTCACCGTGCGTGAGCCGCCGCCGACGGCCCTGCGGCGCGTCGACGGCGGCTCACCCTCGGCGGCCCACCTGCTGCGGCCCACCTGCTGCGGCCCGCGCGCGGCGACTCCCCCTCGGCGACTCACAGGTCGAGGTCCACCACGACCGGCGCGTGGTCCGAGGTGCCCTTGCCCTTGCGGGCCTCGCGGTCCACGTAGCTGTCGGTGACGGCGTCGACGAACGGCTTGTTGGCGTAGGTAAGGTCGATCCGCATGCCGCGGTTCTTCGGGAAGGCCAGCTGGCGGTAGTCCCAGTAGGTGTAGGGGCGGTCGTACTTGAGCGGACGGGGCATCACGTCGTGCAGGCCGATCTCGCCGAGGGCGGCCAGCGCGGCCCGCTCGGGCGGGGTGACGTGGGTGAGCCCCTCGAAGGCGGCGACGTCGTAGACGTCCTCGTCGGTGGGGGCGATGTTGAAGTCCCCGAGGACGGCGAAGGGGCGCTCGCCGGCGGCGTCCCCGGCGGCGGCCAGGCGCAGCGCCTCCAGCCACTCC
Source organism: Kitasatospora sp. NPDC051702 (assembly GCF_040681575.1). Classification (NCBI taxonomy): domain Bacteria; kingdom Bacillati; phylum Actinomycetota; class Actinomycetes; order Kitasatosporales; family Streptomycetaceae; genus Kitasatospora; species Kitasatospora sp. NPDC051702. Next base: position 419,161 of record NZ_JBFAZB010000001.1, on the reverse strand, counting down.
AGCTTGTAGCGGTAGTGCGCGTGGTCGACCTCGCGGCCGTTGGGCACGTAGACCGACCAGACCCGGACCGGGCCGCAGGTGGCGGCGACGGCTCGCGGCTCGACGTCGGGCAGCAGGGCGCCGTCGGCGAGGTAGCCGGGCTGGCCGGGCAGGTCGCGCACGACGTCCTCGAGGCCGAGCCGGGAGACGACGGCGACGCCGTTCCAGCGGCCGGTGCCGTGGGCCGCCGTCTCGTAGCCGAGGGCGCGGACCTCGTCGTGCGGGAAGGCGTCGGCCGCGCACTTGAGCTCCTGGAGGCAGAGCACGTCGGGCTTGGTGCTCTCCAGCCACTCCAGGAGCTTGGGCAGCCGGGCGGTGACGGAGTTGATGTTCCAGGTGGCGATGCGGACGGTCACGGCGGGCGGCCTTCCCGGTGGTTCGGTACGGACAGGGGTGGGCCCCGCGGGAGGCCCACCCCGAACATACCGCCCGGCACCGACGGCCCCGGCCGGTCAGCCCGCGGGCCGCACCACCGCGGCCGAGCCGCCGCCGCGCCGCACCGGCTCGGCGGCCGCCACCCAGCGCCCGTCCGGCAGCCGCTCCACGCCGGTGGCGGCGCCGATCTCGGCGACGGGCGCGAAGACGTGCCCGAGCGCCTCCAGCGCGGGCCGCTCGGGCAGCGCGAGGAAGCCGGGCTCGGCCTGGGTGGCGGCGGTGTTGCGCTGGCTGGCGCGCGGCGCCGCGATGGCCTGCTCCAGGCTCAGGCCCCGGTCGAGCCGCCCCAGCAGCACCTGCAGGGTGGTCGTGATGATGGTGGCGCCGCCGGGGCTGCCGGTGGCGAGCAGCGGTTCGCCGTCGCGCAGCACGATGGTCGGGGAGATCGAGGAGCGCGGGCGCTTGCCGGGGCCGGGCAGATTGGGGTCGGGGACGCCGGGGGTGAGCGGGGCGAAGTCGAAGTCGGTGAGCTCGTTGTTGAGCAGGAACCCGCGGCCGGGGACGGTGATGCCGCTGCCGCCGGTCTGCTCGATGGTGAGCGTGTACGAGACGACGTCGCCCCAACGGTCGGCGACGGTCAGGTGGGTGGTGTTGGGGCCCTCGTAGGGCTCGGCGACGGCGGGGCCGGCCGAGGCGCAGTCGGCGGGGTGGCGCGGGTCGCCGGGGGCGAGCGGGCTGGTGAGGGCGCGGCCGGGGTCGATCAGGCAGGCCCGGGAGGCGGCGTAGCGCGGAGAGAGCAGCTGCGCGGTCGGGACGTCCTCGGAGGCCGGGTCGCCGACCCAGCGGTTGCGGTCGGCGAAGGCGATCCGGGAGGCGTCCAGGAAGTGGTGGTAGTACTGCGTGCCGTCGTACGCGGAGAGCTCGCCGTCCTCCAGGATGCCGAGGGCCTCGCCGACGGTGGTGCCGCCGGAGCTGGAGGGGGCGATGGAGTAGACGTCGTAGTCGCGGTAGGCGACGTGGGTGGGGGCCTGGCGGCGGAGCTGGTAGGCGGCGAGGTCGGCGGTGTCCACCCTGCCCGGGCGGGCGTTGCGGCCGGAGGCCGGGTCGACCGGCGGGTGCTGCACTGTGTCGGCGATCTCCTTGGCCAACTCGCCCTGGTAGAAGGCCTTGACGCCGTCCTTGGCGAGCAGCCGGTACGTCGCGGCGAGGTCGGGGTTGCGCAGCACGGAACCGACCGCGGGGAGGTTCCCGCCCGGCAGGAAGGTCTTCGCGGTGGCCGGGAAGTCCTTGAACCGGCTGTAGTTGTCGGAGGTCTGGCCCCGGAAGGTGTCGTCGACGACGAAGCCGTTCTCGGCGATCCGCTCGGCGGGCTCCAGGACGTCGGCGAGCGGGCGGCTGCCCCACTGGCGCAGCGCGGCGTCCCAGGTGGCGGGGGTGCCGGGGACGCCGACGGACAGGCCGCTGGTGACGGCGTCGGCGAAGGGCAGCGGTTTGCCGTCCTCCAGGAACAGCCCGGTGCCGGCGGTGCGGCCGGCCACCTCGCGGCCGTCGACGGTGTGCACCCGGCCGGTGGCGTGGTCGTAGTAGACGAAGTACCCGCCGCCGCCGATGCCGGAGGAGTAGGGCTCCGTCACCCCGAGCGCGGCGGCGACGGCCACCGCCGCGTCGACCGCGTTCCCGCCCTTGCGCAGCACCTCGATCCCGGCGGCGGTGGCGTCGGCGTCGACGCTCGCGACGGCGCCTCCCCAGCCGACCGCCTCCGGCACCTTCGGCGGCGGCGCGGCGGCCCCGGCCGGCCCGGTGGTGGACCAGACGAGCGCGGTGGCGAGCAGCAGTGACGGTGCGAGACGGGCCAGCGCCCTCATCCGAGTCCTCCTGAGTCGACGTCAACTCAGTTGTTCCACAGGCGACATGGATCCGACAACCACACCGCGACACTACCGGCGGGTAGCCTGCGCGTCGGGCGGGGCGAGGCAGAGAGGGGCGGAGAGGGGCGGAGAGGGAACAGATGACAGAGTTCAGATGACAGATTTCAGCGAACAGATAACGTCATCTGTTCGCTGAAATCTGTTCGCCGAAACCCGTCCGCCGGACCGGTCAGCCCGACGCGCTGCGCTCGACCCGGCGCCGCTTGATCGTGCGGAAGCGGCGGGCGACCTGGCGGGCGAGGTCGGCGGCGCCGACCAGACCCGCCTCGTTGCCGAGGGCGGCGTGCACGATGGCGGCCTCCGGGCGGAAGCCGCGCCCGGTGAGGGTGCGGCGGAAGGTGTCCCGGGCCGGGCCCAGCAGCAGGTCGCCGGCCTCGGAGACGCCGCCGCCGATGACGAAGCGGCCCGGGTCGAGCGCGGCGGCCAGGTTGGCGATGCCGACGCCCAGCCAGGTGCCGACCTCGTAGAGCAGTTCGGTGGCGGTCGGGTCCCCGGCCCGGGCGGCCTCGGTGACCAGCGGGCCGGTGATGCCCTCGACCGCGCCGCCGGCCCGGGCGAGCAGCGGCTGCACCACCGGGGACTCCTCGGCGACCAGCTCGCGGGCGTCGCGCACCAGCGCGTTGCCGGAGGAGTACTGCTCCCAGCAGCCGCGGTTGCCGCACGGGCAGCGGTGGCCGCCGGGCAGCACCTGCATGTGCCCGAACTCCCCCGCCAGGCCGTACTTTCCGCGGTCGACGTAGCCGTCGCGCACCACGGCGCCGCCGATGCCGGTGCCGAGGGTGAGCATCACCATGTGGTCCTCGCCGCGGCCGGCGCCGAAGCGCCACTCGGCCCAGGCGGCGGCGTTGGCGTCGTTCTCGACGATCACCGGGAAGCGCAGCCGCTCGCTGAGGGCCTGCTGGAGCGGTTCGCCGCGCCAGTTGAGGTGCGGGGCGAAGAGCACCGTGGAGCGCTCGGCGTCGACCCAGCCGGCCGCGCCGATGCCGACGGCGTGGACGTCGTGCCGGTCGGCGAGCTCCAGCACCAGGTCGACGATGACGTCCTCGACGACCTTGGGGCTCTTGCTCTTGTCCGGGGTGTCGGTGCGCAGCTTCTCCAGCACGTTGCCCTCGCCGTCCACCACTCCGGCGACCACCTTGGTGCCGCCGATGTCGACGCCGATGGTGGGCAGCCGCAGTATCCCGGCGGGCAGGGCACGGCGGCGGCGCTCGGCCCGCGGGCCGAGGCCGAGCAGGGTGGGCAGGACGGCCGGCCGGGTGCCGCCTTGGGGGCTGTTCACGGCTGCGGACGCTCCTCACGAGGGGTGGTGGGGTCGGGGCGGGCCAGCTCGTGCGAGAGTTCGGCGAGGTCGGAGCCGCCGGCCATCTCGGTGGTGAGCTGTTCGAGGCCGATCGCGGCACGCGGGTGGCTGCCGGCCATCCGGCCCCGCTTGAGCAGGGTGAAGTGGTCGCCGACCAGGTACGCGTGGTGCGGGTTGTGGGTGATCAGGACGACTCCGAGCCCGGCGTCGCGGGCTGCGGTGACGTACTTGAGGACCACCCCGGACTGCTTGACGCCGAGCGCGGCGGTCGGCTCGTCCAGGATGAGCACCCTGGCGCCGAAGTGCACGGCGCGGGCGATCGCCACGCACTGGCGCTGCCCGCCGGAGAGGGTGCCGATCGGGCGGTCGACGTCGTGCAGGTCGACGCCCATCCGGGCGAGCGCCTCGCGGGTGGTGGCGCGCATGCCCTCGGCGTCCAGGCGCAGCCCGCCCCAGCGGCGGTGGCCCTGCTCGGAGCCGAGGAAGAAGTTGCGCCAGACGGGCATCAGCGGGACGACGGCGAGGTCCTGGTAGACGGTGGCGATGCCGAGGTCCAGGGCCTGCCGCGGGGAGGTGAGCCGGACCTCCTCGCCGCCGACGGTGTAGGTGCCCTCGTCGTGCTGGTGCAGTCCGGCGATGATCTTGATCAGGGTGGACTTGCCGGCCCCGTTGTCGCCGAGCACGCAGCTGATCTCGCCGGCGTGCAGGGTGAGCGAGACGTCCTGGAGGGCGCGGACGGTGCCGTAGGTCTTGCCGACGCCCTCCAGCGCGAGGAGTTCTTCGCTGCTCATCGCGGCCCCCGTTCGGCCTGGCGCTTGACGTAGGCGTTCAGCAGGGCGGCGAGCAGCAGCATCGCGCCGAGGAAGAACTTGAACCAGTCCGGGTTCCACTGGGCGTAGATGATCCCCTTGCTGACCATGCCGAAGATCAGCGCGCCGAGCGCCGAGCCGACCACCGAGCCGTAGCCGCCGGTGATCAGGCAGCCGCCGATGACGGCCGCGACGATGTAGATCAGCTCGTTGCCGACGCCCTCACCGGACTGCACGGTGTCGAAGGAGAACAGCAGGTGCTGGCCGAGCACCCAGGCGCCGAAGCCGACGCCGAGGTAGAGCAGCGTCTTGGTCCGGGCGACCGGCACGCCCACCGCACGGGCGGCGGCCGCGTCACCGCCGACGGCGAAGATCCAGTTCCCGAAGCGGGTGCGCAGCAGGATCCAGGTGCCGACCGCGAGCAGGCCCAGCCACCACCAGACGGTGGCCTTGACGGTCAGTCCGCCGACGGTGACCTCGGAGGCGAACAGCCAGCGGCAGGAGGCGAAGCCCTGCATGTCGGAGATCGGCTTGGTGGAGACGGTGCCGGAGACCAGCTTGGTGACGCCCAGGTTGGCACCGGTCAGCATCAGGAAGGTGCCGAGGGTGACGATGAAGCTGGGCAGCCGGGTGCGGCCGAGCATCCAGCCGTTGAATCCGCCGACCGCCAGCGTGACGGCGAGCGAGACGGCCACCCCGACCCAGGTCACCGCGGTGAACTGGTAGGAGACCATCGAGGAGGTCAGCGCGGCGGTGGTGACCAGCACGCCGGCCGACAGGTCGAACTCGCCGCCGATCATCAGCAGCGAGACCGGGACGGCCATGATCCCGATGGTGGACGCCGCGTAGAGCACGGTGCCCAGCGAGGAGACCTGGAGGAAGGGCCCGGCCGCGGCGGCGAAGACCAGGAACACCGCGACGGCGGCGATCAGCGAGCCGAGTTCGGGGCGGGCGAGCAGGCGGCGCAGCGCGGCCGGGCGGTCCTGGGCGAGGACGTCGGTGGCGGTCACCGCGTCCCCCTCGCGACGTACTCGGCGAGCGCGTCGGCGTCGTCCCTGGTCAGGATCTGCGGTCCGGTCGCGACGGGCTTGCCGCCGCCGAGCATGTCGAGGTTGCTCCGGTAGAGCCAGAGCAGGTCGACGCCCTCGTAGCCCTGCAGGTAGGGCTGCTGGTCGACGGCGAAGCCGACGCTGCCGGACTTGAGGCCGGCGACGACCTGCTGCCCGAGGTCGAAGGTGTCCAGCTCGACGGGGCGACGGGCGTCCTGGATCGCCTGCAGCCCGGTGGCGGCCATCGGGCCGGAGAGGGTCAGGACGGTGTCGACGGACGGGTCGGCCTGGAGCTTGGCGGAGATCGCGGCGCGGGCGTCGGGCATGTTGACGCCGTCGACGTAGAGCACCTGGAAGGTGCCGCCGGCCTTGGCCTGGGCGCCGGCGCAGCGCTGCTCCTGGCCGACGTTGCCCTGCTCGTGGATGACGCAGAGCACGTTCTTGCGGCCGCGGCCGGCCAGCTCGGTGCCGGCGGCCTGGCCGGCGGTGGACTCGTCCTGGCCGATGTGGGTGAGAGCGCCGAACTTCGCGGAGAACTCCTGGCCGGAGTTGATGGTGATCACGGGGATGCCGGCGGCCCTGGCCTTGCCGAGGACGTCGGCCATCGCGTCGCCCTTGGCGAGGGTGACCAGCAGGCCGTCGACCTTCTGGTCGATGGCCGCCTGGACGAGCTGGACCTGGTTCTGGGTCTGCGCGTCGTTGGAGTACAGGAAGGTGATGTTGTCCTTGGCGGCGGCCTGCTCGGCGCCCTTGCGCACGCTGTCCCAGAAGGCGTCGCCGGCTCCGGCGTGGGTCACCATGGCGACCTTCCAGCGCGGGGTGGTGACGGCGCTGCCGGCGGCGGCCGCCGCCTTGGCGCGGGCCTCCTCGGCGCGTCTGCCTCCGGTACTGCTGCAACCGGCCGCGGTGACCGCGAGTGCCAGGACGGCGCACACGGGCCAGATGCGGCGGGACGGGCGAAAGCGGGTTGTGCTCATCCCCCTATCCTCTCTGGCCGCCCGCCGCGTGATCGCACCGCCTCGCCCGGCGGGGTGCACGGCACGGGAGGTAAGGTGCCTCGGGGGACCTTCCTGGAAGTTCGCTGGACATCTCGTCCGGACGACCGCCGTCCGGGTGGCGCCGACAACGCCGACCCACCGCAGGTTCAGCACGGAGACGTGATGTTCCTCTCAGGTTCCGCACAGATTCGGACGGCAACCGATCATCGGTTCACTGCCGTCCAATGCCATTGGAGTGCGTCCGGGCGAGTGGGGTCCGGACGGCCAGCGACCCGGATACGAGAACTCGATGCAACTGACAGGTACGCCATTCTTCGTCCTCACCGTCATCCTGGTGCCGGTGTCCATCGCGGTGGCGTTGCTCTTCTGGGGAAAGGTCCCCGGACCGAACCCGGTGCGGATCCTGTCCAGGCTCGTCATGATCATGTTCTGCCAGGTCACGGCCGTGCTGATGGTCTTCGTCATGGTCAACAACGCCAACCTCATCTACGGCAGCTGGGACGACCTCCTCGGCACCGGTGACCACGTCCGGGCCGTGCCCTCCGTCCCGCCGGCCGAGCCGGGCGCCCCCGCCGGCCAGAGCGGCGGCCAGAACAGCGGCGACGCCGCCAAGCAGCCGCCGAAGGTCGCCCAGAAGTTCGGCGGCGTCAACGACCCGGCGGTGCCCGGCGACGTCCAGAAGACCGAGCTCAAGGGCCAGGTGTCCGGCGTCGACGGCGAGGTGCTGGTCTGGCTGCCGCCGCAGTACAACGACCCGGCGTTCAAGGACAAGAAGTTCCCGGTCGTCGAGCTGATCCCCGGCTACCCCGGCTCCTCCTCCACCTGGTACGGCACCCTCAAGGTCTCCGAGCAGCTCAAGCCGCTGATGCAGCAGGGCAAGGTCGCCCCGTTCATCCTGGTCTCACCGCGCACCCTGCTGCTCGGCAACCACCAGGACGCCGGCTGCACCGACATCCCCGGCAAGGTCAACGCCGACGCCTGGCTCACCCGCGACGTGCCGCAGATGGTCCTGGACAACTTCCGCGCCGACCCGTCCGCCGACCGCTGGGCGATCGCCGGCTACTCGGCCGGCGCCCACTGCGCGGCCAAGCTGTCCCTGGCCCACCCCAACCGCTACCGCGCCGCCGTCTCGATGTCCGGCTACAACGACCCGGCCTCCGAGGGCGACTCGCTGGTGGGCAAGGACCCGAAGCTGCGCGAGGCGAACAACCCGGTCAACATCCTGAAGGCCGCCCAGACCCCGCCGAAGGTCTCCCTCTTCATCAGCGGCAAGAAGGGCGACGGCCTGGAGGACGCCCAGGCGATCCAGGCCGCGGCCAAGGAGCCGACCAAGGTCCAGATCCAGGAGACCCCGGGCCCGCACTCCACCGAGCTGTGGAAGGGCATGGTGCCCAGCGCCTTCGAGTGGCTGACCGGGGTCATCCCGGTGCAGTGACCGCCCCCTGAGCACCCGGCAGGGCCCGCCGCGAACACCGCGGCGGGCCCTGCGGCGTTCCCGGACCCGCCGGAGGCCACGGACCCGCCGGAGGCCGGACGGCGATCCGGATCCCAGGCACCGCGGACCCGCCGGACGTCACGGACCCGCCGGAGGGCACGGATGTCGTGGACGCCGCGCGGGCCCGGGGAGCCGTCAGGCCAGTTCGAGCGCCAGGTAGAAGTCCACCCGGTCCTCCAGCCGGGACAGGTCACGCCCGGTCAGCTCCTCGATCCGGCCGATCCGGTAGCGCAGGGTGTTCACGTGGACGTGCAGCTGGGCGGCGCAGCGCGTCCAGGAGCCGTCCGAACGCAGGAACGCCTCCAGGGTGCGGACCAGGTCCGCCTGGTGCTCGATGTCGTACGCGATGACCTTGTCCAGCAGCCGGCTGCGGAAGGCCCGGCGGACCTCGTCCGGAACGGCCGCCAGCAGCAGCACGTGCGAGGCCAGCTCCTCCGGGCCCGCCACGCAGACCCGGCCGACCCGGGCGGCGGCGATCCGGCGGGCGTGCCGGGCCTCCTCCAGGGCGCCGCGCAGGCCGCCGGCCTCGGCCGCGGGGGCCGAGACGCCGAGGGTGATCCGGCCCTCCGAACCGAGTCCGGCCTCCAGCGGGGCCAGCAGCTCGCGCAGGGTGTCGGCGGGCACCGCGGCGTCCAGGGCGGGCAGGACCACCACGGCGCCGGTGCCGGCCCCGGCGATCAGCGCGCGGTCGCTGGTGCCGCCGAGGGCCTCCTCCAGCACCGCGCGCACCATGCCCTCCGGCAGACCGGTGCCCTCGGCGCTGACCACCAGCCAGGAGCCGTCCTGGACCTGGGCCCTGGGCTCGGGGCTCTCGTAGCGGGCGGCCATCGCCGAGGAGGCGTACAGGGCGCGGCTGATCTCCGCCGGATCCGCGTCGCGCTGCAGCCGGTCCAGCAGTTCGTCGGCGAGCCGGCGGCGCAGCCGGCGGCCCTCGTCGCGGCGCTGGCGCTCGGCGGCGACCAGCCGGGCCAGGTTCTCGGCCAGCTGCTGGCGCTTGGTGGTCCACTCGGTGACGTCGCCGGCGACGGCGAGCATCCAGTCGGCCAGCGGCGCGTCCTGCTCGGCCGAGGCCGCAGCGGGCAGCAGCGAGTAGGAGCCGCCGGCCAGCCGGGCCCGGTGCGGGGGGCGGCGGCGCTGGCGCTGCGCGCCCAGGTGGGCGCGCACCAGCTGGTCGCGGTCCTCGGCGGACAGCCGGTCGGCGGGGCCGGCGATCACCGCGCCGGTGGGGGTGAGCACCCAGCAGTCGAGGTCGAGGTCGCCGCCGAGCAGGTCCAGCACGGCGTCCAGGCCGCCGCCGCCGGCCGCCGAGACCAGCAGGCGGTGCCGGTCGACGAGGGCCGCGAGGTCGGCGGCCCGGTCGGCCGACACCTGGCGGCCGATGAACTCGGTGACGGTGCCGAAGGCGATGTCGTCCGGTACCGCCAACAGGGGCATCCGGTGCCGTCGACAGGCCTCGACCAGGTCCTCGGGCACCGGGCCGACCTCGGCCTCGCCGGCCGCCAGGGCGACGGCGCCGCCGGCCACGATGGTGCGCACGAACCGCTCGGAGTCGGCCGGGCCGGTGCGCCAGAGCATGCCGGTGAGCACCAGCTCGCCGCCGTGCAGGTAGCGCCCGGGGTCGTGCAGGTCCGTGGTCATCACGCCGCTGACCTGCCGGTCCAGCTCGTCCTCCGCCGCGAGCAGGCGCAGTCGCGGGGCGCCGGGGGCGAGCAGGTCACGGACACGCATCCGCGGACTCCTAACGGGCTGGGGGGGTGAGGGTGGGGGCCCGGGCACGCTGCCGGGGGTCACAGTGTGCCCGAACATCCGTGCTCGGCGTTACGTACCACCGGGCCGCCGGATCACGGGCCCGTAGCTTGCGAATCACGACCGGATTACGGTCGTAGGTAGCACCCGGTGAACACCTGGGCTGCGGAATTGCGCTCCTTAGAGGAACGTACAGGATGCCGGGCTGGAGCACAGCCGGGGCTTCATGCCATCGGTGACTGCCAGTGGGCCCCGTCACAGCGGTTCACTGGGCGACACGCCGCCGGACACAACCCGGTGACCGGGGCCCGACGCGGAGGCGACGAAGCGGTTAGCGAGGTCCGAACACCGAGTTCCGGGCACTGTGCCCACCCGTTCGGCAGGCGACGACTTGAGGAGACACCCGCATGGAGTTCCTTCGGCCCGCTACCTGGGACGAGGCACTCGCGGCGAAGGCTGAGTACCCGACCGCGCTGCCCATCTCGGGCGGTACGGACGTCATGGTCGAGATGAACTTCGACGTGCACCGGCCATCCGCGATTCTCGACCTGAACCGCGTCACCGAGCTGACCGAATGGTCGAACGACGGCAGCGTCGTCAAGCTCGGCGCCTCGGTCCCCTACGCCCGGATCATCGACGAGCTGTCCGGGCCGCTGCCCGGGCTGGCGCTGGCGGCCCACACCGTCGGTTCGCCGCAGATCCGCAACCGCGGCGGCGTCGGCGGCAACCTCGGCGGCGCCTCCCCCGCCGGTGACGCGCACCCCGCGCTGCTGGCGGCCGGCCGCGACGTGTTCGTCGAGGCGGCCTCGGTGCGCGGGACCCGGATGATCCCGATCGACGAGTTCTACGTCGGGGTGAAGCGCAACAGCCTGGAGGCGGACGAGCTGATCCGGGCCGTGCACATCCCGGTCGCGGACGGCCCGCAGCAGTTCTCGAAGATCGGCACCCGCAACGCCATGGTGATCGCGGTCTGCGCCTTCGGCTTCGCCCTCCACCCCAAGAACGGCACGGTCGGCACCGGCATCGGTTCGGCCGCCCCCACGCCGCGCCGCGCCGTCGAGGCCGAGGAGTACCTGCAGGGCGTGCTCGCCGAGCGCGGCCTCTGGGAGTCCGGCGGCCTGCTGGGCACCGAGGTGATCCAGCGCTTCGGCGAGCTGGTGAAGGCCGCGGCCTCGCCGATCGACGACGTCCGCGGCACCGCCGAGTACCGGCGCCACTCCCTGGCCGTGATGGCCCGCCGCACCCTCACCTGGTGTTGGAACGACTACAGCAAGCAGATCAGGAGCGCGGCATGAGGGTCACTTTCACCGCCAACGGCAAGCCGGTCGAGGCGGACGACGTCTGGGAGGGCGAGAGCCTCCTGTACGTGCTGCGCGAGCGGGTCGGCCTGCCCGGCTCGAAGAACGCCTGCGAGCAGGGCGAGTGCGGCTCCTGCACCGTCTACCTGGACGGCGTGCCGGTCTGCTCCTGCCTGGTCGCGGCCGGCCAGGTGCAGGACCGCGAGGTGCGCACCGTCGAGGGCCTGGCCGAGGAGGACGGCGAGCTGGGCCTCGTCCAGCAGGCGTTCATCGACGCCGGCGCCGTGCAGTGCGGCTTCTGCACCCCCGGCCTGCTGGTGCAGACCGACGCACTGCTGGAGCGGGACGCCCAGCCGAGCGACAACGACATCCGCGAGGCGCTGTCGGGCAACCTCTGCCGCTGCACGGGCTACGAGAAGATCATGGACGCGGTGCGGCTGGCGTCCGCCCGCAAGTGCGCCGGGGAGGCGGAGTCCGCATGAGCACGCGCACCATCCAGGGACAGAAGAACCTCCAGAACATCGACCAGGCGTCCAAGGACGGCATCGGCGGCTCGCCGCTGCGCCCGGACGGCAACCTGAAGGTCAAGGGCGAGTTCGCGTACTCGTCCGACATGTGGCACGAGGACATGCTCTGGGGTATGGCGCTGCGCTCGCCGCACCCCCGCGCCAACATCCTCTCCGTCGACATCTCCGAGGCGCTCAAGGTGCCCGGCGTCTACGCGGTGCTCACCCACCGGGACATCCCCGGCTCGAAGTACTACGGCCTGGAGATCCAGGACCAGCCGGCGCTGGCCATCGACAAGGTCCGCTACCACGGCGAGGCGATCGCGCTGGTCGCGGCCGACCACCCTGAGACGGCCCGCCGCGCGGTGAAGAAGATCAAGGTCGAGTACGAGGTGCTCACCCCGATCGTCACCGAGGAGCAGTGCCTCGACCCCGAGACCCACGGCTACGTGCACGAGCCGCACGAGTACAAGTCGCACGGGTACGGCAACATCTGCCACGAGCAGAAGCTGGTCTCCGGCCTCGGCGTCACCGACGAGGTGCGCGCGCTCGCGGACGTCGTCGTCAGCGGCGACTACGAGGTCGGCATGCAGGACCAGGCCTTCCTCGGCCCCGAGTCCGGCCTCGCGGTGCCCGCCGAGGACGGCGGCATCGACCTGTACATCGCCACCCAGTGGCTGCACGTCGACCGCCAGCAGATGGCCCCGGTACTCGACCTGCCCGAGGAGAAGGTCCGGCTCACCCTGGCCGGCGTCGGCGGCGCCTTCGGCGGCCGCGAGGACCTGTCGATGCAGATCCACGCCTGCCTGCTGGCCCAGCACACCGGCAAGCCGGTGAAGATCGTCTACGCCCGCGACGAGTCCTTCTTCGGCCACGTGCACCGCCACCCGGCGAAGATGCACTACGAGCACGGCGCCACCCGCGACGGCAAGCTGGTCTACGCCGACTGCCGGATCGTGCTGGACGGCGGCGCGTACGCCTCCGCCTCGCCCGCCGTCGTCGGCAACGCGGCCTCGCTCGGACACGGCCCGTACGTGATCCCGAACGTCAAGATGCACGCCATCGCGCTGTACAGCAACAACCCCTCCTGCGGCGCCATGCGCGGCTTCGGCGCCGTCCAGGCCGCCTTCGGCTACGAGACGCAGATGGACAAGCTGGCCGCCGCGCTCGGCATGGACCCGGTCGAGCTCCGGCAGCTCAACGCGATGTCGGAGGGCGACCACATGCCCACCGGCCAGCAGATCGACTCGCCGGCCCCGGTCGCCGAACTGCTGCGCCGCGTCAAGGACATGCCGCTGCCGCCGCCGCTGGACACCGAGCACCTGGACGTGCGCCAGCTGCCCGGCGCGCTGTCCAACACCTCGCACGGCGAGGGCATCGTGCGCGGTGTCGGCTACTCGGTCGGCATCAAGAACGTCGGCTTCTCCGAGGGCTTCGACGACTACTCCACCGCCCGGGTGCGCCTGGAGGTCATCGGCGGCGAGCCGGTCGCCATGGTGCACACCGCGATGGCCGAGGTCGGCCAGGGCGGCGTCACCGTGCACGCGCAGATCGCCCGCACCGAGCTGGGCGTCGAGCTGGTCACCATCCACCCGGCCAACACCGAGGTCGGATCGGCCGGTTCGACCTCCGCCTCCCGCCAGACGTACATGACCGGCGGCGCGGTGAAGCTGGCCGCCGAGGCCGTCAAGCGGGCGCTGATCGAGAAGGGCCGCCGCCGCTACGGCTGGACCCACGACGACATCACGCTCAACGGCGGCAAGGTCGTCTCGGCGGGCTCCGGCGCGCTGGTCTCCATGGTCGACCTGCTCGGCGACGAGGCCATCGACCTCACCCGCGAGCACCACCACCGCCCCACCGTCCCCTTCGACAAGGAGACCGGCCAGGGCTTCGGCCACGTCCAGTACACCTTCTGCGCCAACCGCGCGGTGGTGGACGTGGACGTCGACCTCGGCCTGGTCAAGGTGGTCGAGCTCACCGCCGTCCAGGACGTCGGCAAGGCGCTCAACCCGCTCTCCGTCGTCGGCCAGATCCAGGGCGGCTGCACCCAGGCGCTCGGCCTCGCCGTGATGGAGGAGATCATTGTGCGGGACGGGAAGGTGCGCAACGCCTCCTTCACCGACTACCTGATCCCCACCATCCTCGACACCCCGCCGATCCCGGTGGAGATCCTCGAACTGCCCGACCCGCACGCCCCGTACGGGCTGCGCGGCGTCGGCGAGGCCCCGACCGTGTCGGCGACGCCGTCGATCGTGGCCGCCATCCGCAACGCCACCGGCCTCGCGCTCACCCGGATCCCCGTCCGGCCCGAGCACCTGACCACCGAACAGCCCGGCTGACCGCGGGACCACGACCTCCCCGGGGCGGCGACCGTCTTCCCCGCCGCCCCGGGGCAGCGCAACCCCACACGGCATCACCCACCACGCAGTACAGGCACCCCCATGCACCACCAGCCGACACGCGTAAGCCCCATCCCGCTGCCTCTCCCACGCCGGGGTTCTGCAGCGGTGCGCACCACCTACGCACCGCAGGCACCGCCACAGTGTGCGCCCAGTGAGTCGAACAGTCCCCCTGCGCCAACCTCGTTGACTGGCGATCAGGTCGGCTCGCCCACCCCAACCCCCTTTGACACTTGGGAGTGGACATGACCCGGATCCCCACGGAAGCCGGCACCACCGAAGAAAGACCCGCCGAGGACGACACCACAGCGCCGTCCCCGGAAGCACGCCCGAAGAACGCGCTGGACTCGTACTTCAAGATCTCGGCCCGGGGATCGACGCTCGCCAACGAGCTGCGGGGTGGCCTCACCACCTTCATGGCGATGGCGTACATCATCCTGCTCAACCCGATCCTGCTCGGCGGCGCCGACAAGACCGGCTTCAAGCTCGACCACGCGCAGCTGACCACCGCCACCGCGCTGGCCGCCGCCGTCACCACCATCCTGATGGGCGTGATCGGCAACGTGCCGCTCGCGCTCGCGGCCGGCCTCTCCGTCTCCGGCGCCGTCTCCGCGATCGTGGTCCCCAACACCACCTGGCCCCAGGCCATGGGCCTGTGCGTGGTCTACGGCCTCCTGATCGTCCTGCTGGTCGTCTCCGGCCTCCGGCAGAAGATCATGGACGCGATACCCCTGCCGCTCAAGCACGCCATCACCATCGGCATCGGCCTGTTCGTCGCCCTGATCGGCCTCGTGAAGTCCGGCTTCATCCACCACGGCCCGGACCCGTTCGGCCCGCCCGTCTCGCTCGGCCCCAAGGGCGAACTCGTCGGCTGGCCCGTCCTGGTCTTCGCGATCACCCTGCTGACCATCTTCGTGCTGCTCGCCCGCAAGGTGCGCGGCGCCATCCTGATCGGCATCGCCGGCGGCACCGTGGTGGCCTTCGTCGTCAACGCCACCGTCACGCTGCCCGAGCACACCTGGGCCAGCTCCGTCCCCGAGTGGCCCGGCAGCCCGATCGCGGCCCCCGACTTCGGACTCTTCGGCAAGGTCGACCTCTTCGGTGCCTTCGGCAGCCAGGGCATGGGCGCCATCAGCGCCTCGGTCGCGGTCTTCGCCCTCGTCCTGGCCGGCTTCTTCGACGCGATGGCGACCATCATCGGCGTCGGCACCGAGGCGGGCCTCGCGGACAAGCAGGGCCGGATGCCCGGCCTGTCCAAGGCGCTGTTCATCGACGGCGCCGGCGGCGCGGTCGGCGGTGTGGTCGGCGCGTCCGGACAGACCGTGTTCGTCGAGTCCGCCACCGGCGTCGGCGACGGCGCCCGCACCGGCCTCGCCTCCACCGTCACCGGCGCCATGTTCGCCCTGATGCTGTTCTTCTCCCCGCTCGCCGGCATCGTCCCGGTCGAGGTCGCCTCCGCCGCCCTCGTCGTGATCGGCTCGATGATGATGAGCCAGGCCCGGCACATCGACTGGTCGGACCGCGAGGTCGCCATCCCGGCCTTCCTCACCTGCGTCCTGATGCCGTTCACGTACAACATCACCGCGGGCGTCGCCGCCGGCGTCATCTCGTACGTGACCATCAAGGCCGGCACCGGCAAGTGGCGCGAGCCCAGTGCGCTGATGTGGATCCTCACCGTCGTGTTCCTGGTCTACTTCGCCCTCACCCCGGTCAAGTCCCTGCTGGGGGCCCACTAAGCGGCACCGCCGCCGTACGGGATCGTTTCCCGTACGGCGGCGTTCCGGCACCGGCCCCCGCCGCCCGTCCACGCCCTCCACGCCGTCCGCCCCGTCCGCCCCCACGAACCACGGCCCCCGACCCCGACCCCGCGGCCCGCCGGCCCGCCGGCCCCCGACCGACAAGGAGCCCCCGACATGCAGGACATCGCCGAGCAGCTGCAGGCCTGGCACGCGTCCGGGCGCTCCTTCGCCGTCGCCACCGTCGTCGGCGTCTCGGGCAGCGCGCCGCGCGACCCGGGCGCCGCACTGGCCGTGGACGCCGCCGGCGAGGCGGTCGGCAGCGTCTCCGGCGGCTGCGTCGAGGGTGCCGTCTACGAGCTGTGCCAGGCCGCCATCGAGTCCGGCGAGCCGGTGCTCGAACGCTTCGGCTACAGCGACGAGGACGCCTTCGCCGTCGGCCTGACCTGCGGCGGAATCCTCGACGTCTTCGTCCAGCCGGTCGTCCCCGGGGCCGACGCCGGACTCGACGCCGGCATCGCCTACATCGCCTCCGGCACCCCGGTGGCGCTCGCCCGGGTGATCGCCGGGCCCGGCGCACTGGCCGGCGCCACCGTCGCCGTCACCGCCGACACCCACCACGGCGCCCTCTCCCCCGCCCCCACCGTCGTCGGCGCGCTCGAGCGGGCGATCGTCACCGAGGCCCGCGCCATGCTCGACGCCGGACGCACCGGGCGCATCGTGCTCGGCCTGGACGGCCGCCCCTGCGACGAGCACGAGCAGGGCACCGTCACCTGCTTCGTCGAGTCCTACGTGCCCGCGCCGCGGATGCTCGTCTTCGGCGCCATCGACTTCGCCGCCGCCGTCGTGCGGATCGGCAAGTTCCTCGGCTACCACGTGACCGTCTGCGACGCCCGCCCCGTCTTCGCCACCCGGCGGCGCTTCCCCGACGCCGACGAGGTCGTCGTCGACTGGCCGCACCGCTACCTCGACTCCCAGCTCGACCGGATCGACGGGCGCACCGTGCTCTGCGTGCTCACCCACGACGCCAAGTTCGACATCCCGCTGCTGGAACGCGCCCTGCGGCTGCAGGTCGGCTACGTCGGCGCGATGGGCTCGCGCCGCACCCACCGGGACCGCGAGACGCGGCTGCGCGAGGTCGGCCTCACCGAGGCCGAGATCGGCCGGCTGCGCTCACCCATCGGGCTCGACCTCGGGGCCCGCACACCCGAGGAGACGGCCGTCTCCGTCGCCGCCGAGATCGTCGCCCACCGGCGCGGCGGCAGCTGCCTGCCGCTGAGCGCCGGGGACGGGCCGATCCACCACGAGGCCGCCGCGCAGGCCCCCGCCACCGACGCGCCCTCACCCGCCGCCCTCACCCGGGCCTCGTCGCACGCGGCCTGAGCGGACCGCGGTCGGGGTCTGGGTCTGGGTCTGTGTCTGTGTCACGGTCGGGGCCGCAGCCGGTGTAACGGCCGGGCCGCGGTCGGGATCGGGAGGCCGGCCCGGGGGCGGGTGCGGCGGTCGGCTGCGGACCCGGCGGCGGCGGTCGCCGGCCGGCTCAGCCCTCCGGGACGGGGGCGGTGACCACCGCGTGCGCCTCCAGGATCCGCGGCGGCACGGTCGGGATGCCCACCTCCTCGAGGATCGGCATCAGCACCTCGCTGAACCGGATGAACGCCCCGCGGGCCTCCCACACGTCCGTGACGTGCCAGCCGTCCTCCGTCGGCCCGGCCGCGTGCGAGAGGAGGCCCGGGACCGGCAGGTCCGAGGGCTGGTGGAGGCCCTTTCCGCCGGTCAGCCGGTAGATCGCGGCGTCGTACTGGGCCTGGGTGACACCGGGGATGTCGAAGAGCACGATGATCGCCATGTGTCGCTCCTGTGCGCTCGGGAATGGCGATTCCCATGCAGCCCCGGCGCCGTCACCGCGGCCAGTCCTGGGCGGCCGGCCGAGTGACGTTGCGTGCCCACCGCCGCGGCGGGACGCTGGAGTTGCGGACTCGCCCGAGCCCCGGGAAGGAGCGGCGTCATGCGCGCGCTGCTGGAGATCGAGATCGACACCGAGACGTCCAACAGGCTCATCGCCGACGGCTCGATCGGCGAGAAGTTCGAACGGCTCCTCGGGAACCTCAAGCCGGAGGCGGCCTACTTCTTCGCCCGCAACGGACGCCGCTGCCAGATCATCGTCGTGGACGTCCCCGACGAGGCGGCGCTGCCGTCCATCTGCGAACCGTTCTGGCTCGAGATGAACGCCGACATCGACGTGCACCTCTGCATGAACGCCCGGGAACTGCGCGAGGGGCTCTCCCGGCTCGGCCGCTGAGCGGGGCGTCCGGCGGGGTACGACGGGCGGGCGGCGACTGGCGGCGGGGGCGGGCAGCGAGGGACGGGCGGCGGCGGACGGGCAGCGGCGGGCGGCTCAGTCCGAGAGGGCCAGCTTCAGGCCGAAGCCCACCACCACGATCCCGGTGACCCGGTCCATCAGTCGGCGCGCGGCCGGGCGGCGCAGCCAGCCGCGCACCGCCTGCGCGAAGCCCACCAGGACCGTCGACCAGAGCAGGCCCTCCACGACGTGCACGCAGGTCAGCGCCACGCCGGCGGCGAAGTGCGGCGCCCCGGCCGGGATGAACTGCGGCAGCACCGCCACGTAGAAGACCCCCACCTTGGGGTTGAGCAGGTTGGTCAGCGCACCGCGCCGCCAGCCCTGGACGAACCCGCCGTCCGCGGGCCCCTCCTCGGCTTCCGGCTGCCCGCTCCTGCCGCGCAGCATCCCGACGCCCATCCAGACCAGGTACGCGGCCCCGCCCCAGCGCAGCGCCTCGTAGGCCAGCTGCGAGGCCGTCAGCAGCGCCGTCACCCCGGCCGAGGTGAGCGAGCCCCACACCAGGGTGCCGGTCTGGATCCCCAGCACGACCCCCCACGCCTGCCGCCGCCCGCCCAGCGCGGACGTCCGCAGGACCAGTGCCGTGTCGAGCCCGGGCGTGAGCGTGAGCAGGCCCACCACCAGCGCGAATGACCAAAGAGCCGTCGTCATCTCCATGGACCTCGATCCTGTCACACCCTCCGGGGCAGCCCACGGCCCCGCCCCCTCGCCGGGTCGTCCCGACGGTCGGTCCGGCGGTCGTGCCGTGCGGTCGTCCCGGACGGTCGTCCCGATGGTCGGTCCGGCGGTCGTGCCGGTGGGGGCGGGGTGCCGTGGCAGCGGGCCCGGTCAGGTGACGTCGAGGCGGGCGGCGAGGCGCAGCAGGGCCGGGCTGAGGCGGCTCAGGAAGCGGGCGGCCTTGGCCTCGGGGGTGACCGGGACGACCGGCCGGTTGGTGCGGACGGCGTCCAGGATCGCGGTGGCGACCTTCTCCGGGGGGAAGCCGCGGCGGGCGTAGAGCCGGGCGGCGCGGGCCTGCTTGGCGGCCTGTTCGGCGTCGGTGGTGGCCGAGAAGGTGGAGGTGCGGGTGATGTTGGTGTTGACGATGCCGGGGCAGATCGTCGAGACGCCGATGCCGTGCCCGGCGAGCTCGGCGCGCAGGCAGTCCGAGAGCATGAACACCGCGGCCTTGCTGGTCGCGTAGGCGGTGAGGGCCTTGGAGGGCAGGTAGGCGGCGGCCGAGGAGACGTTGACCAGGTGGCCGCCCCGGCCGCGGTCGGCCATCAGCGCGGCGAAGGCGCGGCAGCCGTGGATGACGCCCCAGAGGTTCACGTCCAGGACGCGCTGCCACTCCTTCTCGGTGGTCTGCAGGAACGTGCCGGAGTGGCCGATCCCGGCGTTGTTGACCACCACGTCGGGCACGCCGTGCTCGGCGGCCACCGCCTGCGCGAAGGCGTCCACGGCCGCGCCGTCGGCGACGTCCACCCGGTAGGCGTGCGCCGGCGGGCCGATCAGCGAGGCGAGTTCGGCGGTGCGCTCGGCGGCGTCGAGGTCGAGGTCGCAGACCACCACGCGGGCGCCGTCCTCGGCGAAGGCCAGCGCCGTCGCCCGGCCGATGCCGCTGCCGCCGCCCGTCACCACCACCAGCCGTCCGTCCCCCAGGGACCGTGCGGACCGCTGCGGGGCCTGCGCGCCGCCGCGCTCGATCCGGCCGGTGAACTCCCGGACCAGCCCGGCCACGGTGGCCCCCTGCTCCAGCAGCGCCGACCAGTGCCCGGCGTGCAGCGTCCGCCGGGTCAGGTTCGGCACCCAGCGCTCCAGGCCCTCGGAGAGGTAGGTGCCGACGTAGCGGTCCCGGGTGAGGGTGACCAACTGGACCGGCACCTGCGTCGGGCGCTCCCGCGGACTGCGCAGCGCGGGGCGGAAGTTGGCCCGGTACAGCTCGATGCCGCGCACCGCGTCGCGGCGCAGGCTGGGCTGCGGGTGGTCCGCCCGCGGGGTGACCCGCTCCAGGTCGCGCAGCACCCGCGGCCAGGCCCGGGCCAGGCCCAGGCGCCACACGCCCGGCGCGAGGAAGGGCAGGTGGAAGGCGGTGATGTACCAGGAGTGGACGCCCTGGTGGAGCAGTTGACCGAGATGGCGCGGAGTGGGCCGGCGCATCCGGTGGCGCAGCCAGTAGCCCATGTGGTCCAGGCAGGGGCCGGACATGGTCGTGTAGGAGGCGATCCGGTGCTCGGCGCCCGGCTCGGTGACGGCCTCCCAGGACTGCAGCGAGCCCCAGTCGTGGGCGACCACGTGCACCGGGCGGTCCGGGCTGACGGCGTCGGCGACCGCGAACAGGTCGTCGGCCAGCTGTGCCAGCCGGTAGCCGTCGCGGGTCGTCGGCACACCGGACTCGCCGGCGCCGCGCACGTCGTAGCGGACCACGTGGTGGTCGCGCGCGAGGTCGGCGGCGACGTCGTCCCAGACGGCGTGGGTGTCCGGATAGCCGTGCACCAGCAGGACGGTGGGGGCGTCCGGGTCGCCCTGCTCGAAGACGGCGAGCGCCAGACCGCCGGAGTGGACGGTGCGGCGGCGGACGGTCCCGTCGGGGGCGGGGGTGCTCATCGGGTGGCCTCCAGGGTGGCGGTCGAGGGGGTCGGCTCGTCGGTTCGCCCGGTCGTCGGCCCGGCGGGGGCGGGGGCGGGGGCGGAGGCGGAGGCGGGGGACGCCGCGGGCGCGGGGGCGGCCGCGGTGCCCGCGGCGTCCTGCCAGCGGCGGACGTGCGGCAGGTCGTCGTCGAGCCAGTGGGCGTCGTCCTCCGTCACCACCAGCAGCTCCTCGGACTTGATGCCCACGCCGCGGAAGCCGATGTGCGGCTCGACCGCCCACAGGCCCGGGGTGGGCGCGTGCCGGGACGACCGACCGTCCGCCCACAGCGGCGAGCGGCCGTGCAGCCGCTCGGTGACCAGTTCGCGGCCGAGGGTCTGCAGGGTCCGCACGCCGAAGCCGAGGACGTTGACCCCGGCCGGGCCGCGCGCGGTGGTGCGGGTGACCTGGTGGCCGATCACCCGGCCCGGGTACACCCGGTGGCGGTTGTCGTAGCCGTGCGCGGCGATCTGCGCGTCCACGGCCGCGTACACCTGGTCGAGCGGCTTGCGGGCGCGCACCTCGGCGAGGATCAGCTCCCGGTACACCTGGAGGTCCGCGGCGAGGCGGTCCCAGACCGGGTTCTCGCCGACCTTGCCCCCGTAGCCGATGTCGGCGGTGTAGCCGTCGACCACGGGCGCGCAGTCCAGCACGTACGGCATGCCCTCCTCCAGGCGGCGGTTGCCGGCGAAGAACTGCAGCGGGGTGCGGAAGTGCCGGAACGCCGTGCGGTCGCCGAACCAGGCGAAGGGGACGTGGAAGAAGTCCTGCACCCCGGCCGCGACCAGACGGCGGCGCAGCTCGGCGGTGGTCTGCCGTTCGGTGACGCCCGGTTCGATCCAGGCGGCGACCTGTTCGGCGCAGTGGTAGGCGAGCTGCTGGGTCTCCCGGAAGCGGGCGAGGTCGCGCTCGTCGTAGGGGAAGGTCGGGGGGTTCGCCATCCTTGGCTCCTTCGGCAGGTCGAGCACGAGGTCGGACACGCTGCGGGTGCGGCGCCCCGTACGCCAGGCTGCGCCGGGGCGTTGGGTGCGCCAGGGTGCGCCGGGGCGTTGGGTGCGCCAGGGCAAGCCCTACAGGTCGAGCACCAGGGTCTCGCCCTCGGCGGCCCGGGAGACGCAGGGCAACAGGGCGCCGGCGGCGCGCTGCTCGGGAGTGAGGCGGCGGTCCCGGTGCTCGGGCGTACCGGCCACCAGGCGGACCTCGCAGGTGCCGCAGAAGCCCTGGTGGCAGGAGTACGGGAGGTCCGGCCTGGCCTCGCGCAGCACGTCCAGGGCGGAGCGGTCCGCGGGGACGTCCAGCTCCGGGCCGTCGGCGCCCAGACGCAGCGTGAAGGGCGCGCCGTCGGTGACCGGGGCGGCACCGAAACGCTCGAAGTGCAGGGCCCTGGCCGGGGATCCGTCCAGGGCGCGCTGGACGGCGGTGAGCATCGGGGCCGGGCCGCAGCAGTACACGGCCGCGCCGCGCGGGGCGTGGGCGAGCAGTTCGGCGCCGCCGGGCACGCCGTGGTCGTCGTCGGTGCGCAGTACCACCCGCCGCGGGTCCAGGGCGCGCAGCTCGTCCGTGTAGGGCAGGGTGTCGGCGCTGCGGCCGGTGTGCACCAGGCGCCAGTCGAGGCCGAGCCGCTGCGCCTCCCGGGCCATCGGGAGCAACGGGGTGATACCGATGCCTCCTGCGAGCAGCAGGACGGCCGGTTCGGCGCAGAAGGCGAAGCCGTTGCGGGGCCGGCGGGCGGTCAGCCGGCTGCCGGGGTGCAGGGCCTCGTGGACCTCGACGGAACCGCCGCCGCCACCGGGGAGGCGGCGCACGGCGATCCGGTAGGCGGCGCGGTCGGCCGGGTCGCCGGTCAGCGAGTAGTGGCGCTCACGGCCGGAGGGCAGGGCGAGGCGCAGGTGGGCGCCGGGCTGCCAGGGTGGCAGCGCCCCGCCGGAGGGGTCGGCCAGGGTCAGCTCGACGACGTCGCCGGCGAGCTGTCGGCGGGCCCGGACGACCAGCTGGAGCGGTGGGGTGGGGCGGCTGAGCGGCCGGCGGGGGTTGCGGCGCAGCAGCGGGCTGCCGAGGGCCGGGGAGTAGCGGTCGCCGAAGGCGGTGAGCCGGCGCATGAAGCTGTCGGCGCGGGGGCGGCCGTAGAGGTCGGGGGGCGGGTCGAGCAGGTCCATCCGGCGGTCCTTGGCGTCAGGGCGGGGTGAGAACGGCAGGCGGGCGGGGGTCACGGCGGGCGGCGGGGTGAGCGGGGCGGGGTTGGGCGGACGGACTTCTGCGAACAGATCACAGAGTTCAGATTTCAGCGAACAGATAACAGATAACAGATAACAGATGACGTTCTCTGTTCGCTGAAATCTGTCAGCTGAAACCCGCCGCTCCTCAGCGACCCGCGGCGGCGCGGGCGGCCGGAGAGGTGGCGAGGTAGCCGAGGGCCTGGCTGGAGGACCCCTCCTGGGTCGGGTGGTAGCCGGGCCGCAGGTAGCGCAGACCGGAGCGGACCGACCGGAGCGGGTCGGGCAGCAGGCCGCGCTTGGCGATCCGCCCCGCCTCCCGCCAGGTGGGCTTGAGCCGGCCGTTCAGCGTCGGGTCGGCGGCGAGCAGGAAGCGGGCCCCGCGCACCCAGAGGTGGACCAGCAGCGGCCCGGAGACGGCCATGCCGCGGACCCTCCGCAGGTAGCCCGGGTCGAGGTGGACCATCAGGTCGAAGGCGACGCTGCGGTGCTCGACCTCCTCGGCGCCGTGCCAGCGCAGCAGGTCGAGCATCGTCGGGTCGGCCTCGGCGCGGTCCAGGCCCGGGGAGTTGAGCGCCCAGTTCCCGAGGAAGGCCGTGAAGTGCTCGATCGCCGCGATGAAGGCGACCCGCTCGATGATGTTCTCGCGCCGGCGGGCCGGGGAGAGCCCGGGCTTGTCGCCGAGGACGCGCTGGAACAGCCAGGAGATCTGCCGGACGTAGGGGCGCGGGTCGAGCCCCTGGCCGAGCAGGTGGTCGAGGACCTCCTGGTGGGCCTCGGCGTGGATGGCCTCCTGCCCGATGAACCCCAGGACCTCCTCCCGCAGTTGCTCGTCGCGGATCAGCGGCAGCGCCTCCTTGAACACCTTGACGAACCAGCGCTCGCCCTCGGGCAGCAGCAGGTGCAGGACGTTGATCACGTGGGTGGCCATCGGCTCGTCGGGGATCCAGTGCAGCGGCAGCCGGGACCAGTCGAAGCGGACGTCCCGGGGCTCCAGGACGAGGCTGTCGTGCACGCGGGCGGCGTCTGCGGCGAGGACGGGAACGGAGGTGGTTCGGGGCATGGCAGGCCCTCCTGACCTGGGGGCGGCGGCTCGGCTCAGGGAAACGTACTCGCGGGTAGTGACCGGGACAAGGGTTTCGGCGACTCTTATCGACATCGAGTCTAATAAGTGATGTGCACCGCCGGACGGCCCGCGAAACACGGCCGGGAAGGGCTGCTGCGGAACACCGCTCCGGCCACCCGGCCCCACGAACGCGCGGGGCCCCGCCGGATCACTCGGATCCGGCGGGGCCCACGGGGGCGACCGCGGCGCTCAGACCGCCATCGCCAGCATCAACGGCGCCGCCCTGGCCGCCAGCAGTTCCGCCGCGGCCCTCAGCCGGTGCACGTTGTCCACCGGCATCGAGGTCGCCAGGCAGCCCACCGTGCTGCCCGCCGTCACGGGCACGGCCGCGCAGACCGTGCCGAGCGCGTACTCCTGGATGTCCAGCACCGGCACGGTGGCCGGCTGCCGCTCCAGCCGGTGCATCAACTGGTCGGCGTCGGTGACCGTCCGGGAGGTGAGCCGGGCGACGGGGTGCCGGGAGAGGTGGTCGCGACGGCCGTCCACGTCGAGCTGACTGAGCAGGCACTTGCCGATCGCGCTGGCGTGCGCGGTGGCCCGGAAGTCCACCCACTCCTGCACCGCGGGCGCGTAGTCGGCCGCGGCGACGGCCTCGACGGTCAACTCCCCGTCGTGGTAACGGCTGAAGTAGACGGCCGCGCCCAACTCATCGCGCAGCTCAACGAGTTTGCGGTTCAGCCGGGCCTTCACCAGCTGCTCCCGGTTGTGCTGGCCGAGCAGGGCGAAGGTGCCGCCGAGCACCCAACCGCCGTCCTGGCACTGGAGATAGCCCTCGATCTCGAGGATCTCCGCCAGCTGCCGGACGGTCGGCAGGCCGAGCGAGGTCTCCCGGGCGAGGGCCACCAGGGTGGCCCCGTCGGGGTGGCGGTCGACGGCTTCCAGCAGTCTGAGGGCGTACTGCAGGGAGGTGAACGGGCTGCTCTGGCCCTGGTCCGGCGCGGCGTGGCGACCCGGGGCTGGTGTCGACATGTCGTCCCCTTCCGATGTCCCCCCACGGAGCGACCGCGGGCACCGTCCAGCCTATCGACCCGGGGGCTCCGGCAGGCGAGGTCCGTGAAACTCCGTGAACATTCCGTGGAGCCGTTCCCAGCGGATCCCCAGGAAACTCCCAGCCGCCGCCCAGTCGGCTCCCAGCTCACCCCCGGCCACCCCCGCCCCGCCGCCGTCCGCCGCCGTCCGCGCCCGACCGGCCGGGCGTACGCGAACGGGCCCCTCCCCCACTGCCCTGGGGGGAGGAGCCCGTCGTGCGGCCGCCGGGGTGCGGGCCCCGGCGACCGGTGAGGGTGCGTCAGTCAGTCAGTCAGTCGGCCGGCCCCGCGCGGGAACCGCCGTCCCACGCGGGTACCGCCGTCCCGCGCGGCCGCCGCCCGGGTGTCAGCCCTCGTCGCCCGCGCGCAGCTTGGCGACGGCCGCCTCCAGGCGGGCGCCGTACTCCTCGTCGGCGGCGTGGAAGTGGGCGAGGTTCTTCTCGACGACGTCGTCGCGGGTCACCTGGGCGAGGAAGCCCGCGATGTTGTTGATGAGGCGGGTCTTCTCGCCCGCGGACATCAGCCGGTACAGCTCGCCCGCCTGGAAGAAGTCGTCGTCCTTGGTGTGGGCGGGCGTGGTGTAGGTGCCGGTGTAGCCGTTCAGCTTGACCGGCGCGGCGAGCGCGTCGTCGGTCTGGGCCGGGCCGTCGTACGAGTTGGGCTCGTAGTTCTTGCCGCGGCCGGACTTGTTGACGGCGTGCAGGCCGTCGCGGCCGTAGTTGTTCGCCTCGGTGGCGCGCGGGGCGTTCACCGGCAGCTGGGTGTGGTTGACGCCGAGGCGGTAGCGCTGGGCGTCCGCGTAGGCGAACAGGCGGCCCTGGAGCATCTTGTCCGGGGAGGGGCCGATGCCGGGCACGAAGTTGTTCGGCGAGAACGCGGACTGCTCGACGTCGGCGAAGACGTTCTCCGGGTTCCGGTTGAGCACCAGGCGGCCGACCTTGACCAGCGGGTAGTCGGCGTGCGGCCACACCTTGGTGAGGTCGAACGGGTTGAAGCGGTAGTCGGCGGCCTCGGCGACCGGCATCAGCTGGACGTAGAGGGTCCAGGACGGGAACACGCCGCGCTCGATGGCCTGGTGCAGGTCGCGCTGGTGCGAGTCGGCGTCCGCGCCGAGCACCTCGGCGGACTGGTCGCCGTCCAGCGAGCGGATGCCCTGGTTGGTCTTGAAGTGGTACTTGACCCAGAAGGCCTCGCCCTGGGCGTTGACCCACTGGTAGGTGTGCGAGCCGTAGCCGTTCATGTGGCGGTAGGAGGCCGGGATGCCGCGGTCGCCGAAGAGCCAGGTGATCTGGTGGGTGGAGGCGGGCGAGTGGGCCCAGAAGTCCCAGACGTTGTCCGCCTCCTGCACGCCGGTGAACGGGTCGCGCTTCTGCGAGTGGATGAAGTCGGGGAACTTGATCGGGTCCTTGATGAAGAACACCGGGGTGTTGTTGCCGACCAGGTCGTAGTTGCCCTGCTCGGTGTAGAACTTCAGCGCGAAGCCGCGCGGGTCGCGCACCGCGTCGCTGGAGCCCAGGTTGCCGGCCACGGTGGAGAAGCGCAGGAAGACCTCGGTGCGCTTGCCGACCTCGGCGAGGAAGTCCGCGCGGGTGTACTGCGACACCTCGTCGGTGACCTCGAAGTAGCCGTAGGCGCCGGAGCCGCGGGCGTGCACGACGCGCTCCGGGATGCGCTCGCGGTTGAAGCGGGCCAGCTTCTCCAGCAGCTGCTGGTCCTGGATCAGCAGCGGGCCGTACTCGCCGGCCGAGGCCGAGTTCTGGTTGTCGGCGACCGGGGCGCCGGACTCCGTGGTCAGGTTCTTGGACATGGAGGGTCCTTCAGGTGTCGATAAAGGCGGTGCGGAGAGTGGTCTGACGGCCGCCGGGCGGGCGCCGGGGCCCGCCCGGGGCGCCGTCAGATGCCGAGCAGGCGCCAGAGCGCCGAGCGGCGGCGGGACGAGTGCTCGCCGTCGGGGCCGTCGGCGGGCTGGAGCGCCGCGACGGCGGCGGTGACCGCGGCCTGGTCGGCCAGCGGGCGGGCGGCGGCCAGCGCGGCGGCCTCCTCGGCGCTCAGGCCGGCCTCGGTGAGGGCCGCGGCGGCCTCGGCGGCCGGGACGGCGTCGAACCAGCGCAGCGCGAGGGCCGCACGGCCGGACTCGGTGAGGCGGCCGGTGAGACGGAGCCGGGCGAGGCCGCCGTCCGGGTAGACGTTGATGCGCACGTGGGTCACCGGGCGGCCGACGTCGAGCCGGAAGCGGTGCCGGGTGTCGGGCTGCAGGCGGGTGCGGGGCAGGATCTCGAACCACTCGCCGTCGGCCGGGTCCGCCCCGGTCGAGGCGTCGAAGCCGACGAGGTCGGCCCAGCCGGGGGCATTGGCGACGAAGTGGGTGGTGTCCACCTCGGCGGCCAGGACCTCACCGCCCCCGGCCAGGGCGATCTGCACCCAGTCGTTGGCCTTGTCGCGCCGACGCCGGGTCTCCCAGCCCTCGCCCATGACGGAGGCGCGACCGGGAGCGTTCAGGTTGTGCGGGGAGGAGAAGTAGCGGTCGGACGCCGCCTCGGCCACGCCGCCGTACTCCTGGGCGGCCAGGTCGAAGGTGAGGCCGTCCAGTTCGCGCGGGTCGGGCAGCACCTCGCCGTGCACCCGCAGCCGGGCCACGCCGCCGTCCGGGAAGATGTTGAGCCGGACGTGGGTGTAGCGGGCGGCGTCCTCGACGGCGAACTCGTGGGCGGTGTCGCCCTGGAGCGGGGTCCGCGGGACGAGGGTGGTCCACTCCGCGCCGGCCAGTTCCCCGGGCGAGGGGTGGCCGGGGACGGAGGCGGCCTCGACCGAGGCGCTCTCCGGGTAGTTGCCGGTGAAGTGCGCGGTGTCCACGACGAGGCCGCGGATCACACCGGCGGCGCCGAGCCGGACGATCGTCCAGTCGTGGTCCTGGTCGGTGGGGTGCGGCTGGTCGGCGCTGACGCCGCGGCGGCGCTTGGACTCCCAGCCGTCCATGATCTGGCCCTTGTGGCCGAAGGTGTGCGGGCGGAACTCGGCGGGCTTGGCGACCAGCAGGTTCTCGGCGTCGGCGAAGGTGTCCTCGTTGGTGGCGACGACGCCCGCACCCAGCAGCCGCGAGGCCAGGTCGACCAGCTCGGTGAAGGGAGCGCTCGGGGTGTCGGCAGGGGTCACGGAGTCTCCTCAGGACGGGCGATCGGTCGGGGTGGTGGCGGCGGCGGGCCGGGTGAGCTGGCGGCCGAAGGGCTCGGCGCCGGTGTCCACCACGCGGCCGCGCAGCCAGGTGGTGCGGACCACGCCGGTCAGCGTCCGGCCCGCGTACGGTGTCACCGGGTTGCGGTGGTGCAGTCCGGCGGCGTGGACGGCGAACTCGCCGTCGGGGTCGAAGGCGACCAGGTCGGCGTCGCGGCCCACCGCGATGGCGCCCTTGGTGGCGGTGAGGCCGGCCAGTTCGGCCGGTCCGCCGGACATCCAGCGGACCACGTCGACCAGGCCGTGGCCGCGGCGGCGGGCCTCGGTCCAGATCGCCGGCAGGCCGAGCTGCAGCGAGGCGATGCCTCCCCAGGCGGCCGCGAAGTCGCCGCTGCCGCCGTACTCGGGCAGCAGCTTGAGGTCGGGGGTGGAGGGCGAGTGGTCGGAGACGACGGCGATGAACTCGCCGTTCGCCAGGGCCTCCCAGAGCCGGTCCCGGTTGCCCTCGTCGCGGATCGGCGGGCAGCACTTGAAGGCGGTGTCGCCGTCCGGCACCTGTTCGGCGGCCAGGGTCAGGTAGTGCGGGCAGGTCTCGGCGGTGACGCGCACGCCGTCCTCGCGGGCCTGGCGCAGCAGCGGCAGCACGGCCGCGGAGGAGACGTGCAGGATGTGGACACGGGCGCCGGTGCGCCGGGCGGTGTCCAGCAGGTTGGCGACGGCGGCGGTCTCCGCGTCGGCCGGGCGGGAGGCGAGGAAGTCCCGGTAGTGGACGCCGGGTTGCTGCGGGGCGGCGGCCAGGACGGCCGGGTCCTCGGCGTGGATGATCGCCAGCGCCCCGATCCGGGCCTGCTCGGCCAGCGCGGCCTCCAGGTCGGCGGCCTCGACGTGCGGGAACTCGTCGACGCCGGAGGGCGCGAGGAAGCTCTTGAAGCCGAACACGCCCTCGCGGTGGAGGGGTTCGAGGTCCGGCACGTTGCCGGGCACGGCGCCGCCCCAGAAGCCGAGGTCGACCCAGGCCTGGCCCTCGGCGGTCTTCCGCTTGGCCACCAGTCCGTCCACCGTGGTGGTGGGCGGGATGGAGTTGAGCGGCATGTCGATGATCGTGGTGACGCCGCCGGCCGCGGCGGCCCGGGTGGCGGTGGCGAAGCCCTCCCACTCGGTGCGGCCGGGCTCGTTGACGTGCACGTGGGTGTCGACCAGGCCGGGCAGCAGGGCGGTGTCGCCGAGGTCGGTGAGGCCGCCCGCGACGTCGGGGCGGTCGCCCCCGAGGAGCGAGCCGTGGGTGGCGATCTGCTCGATCTTCCCGTCCCGGATCAGCACGTCGGCGGGGCGCTCGCCGTCGGGCAGGACCACCCGTCGGGAGCGGATCACCGCTGGCTGGCTGAAAGGCATGGGGGACCTCCGAAACCTGGGAGTTGGGGGGTGGGTGCCTGAGGGGGTCCGGGCCGGGGAACCGAGGGATTGCCGGGAGCCTAGGCCCGTCTTCAACAAAACGTCAATGGAGGAACGTACGAGTGGTCAGCCGGTCAGCAGGCGCCCGGCCAGCCGCTCCCCCGCCACCTCGGCGAGCTCGCCGGCCCTGGTCATGCTGTCCCCCGGCTGCTCGGCCAGGTCGGTGAGGGCGACGGCCTCGGCGAAGCCGGCGGCCCGCCACTCGGGCTCGGACAGTTCCAGCCGCCCTGCCACAGCGGCCACCCGAACCCCCGCCCGGGTGGCCGCCGCGGCGACGCCGGCGGGGGCCTTGCCGTGGAGCGTCTGCGCGTCCAGGCAGCCCTCGCCGGTCACGACGAGGCGTGCCCCACGCACGGCCTCGTCGAAACCCAGCAGTTCGAGCAGCAGCTCGATACCGGGTCGCATGGTGGCGCCGAGCAGGGCGAGGGCGGCGAAGCCCACCCCGCCCGCGGCCCCGGCGCCGGGGGCCTCGCGGACGTCGCGCCCGGTGGCCAGGGCGACCTCGTCGGCGAAGCGGGTCAGCCCCTCCTCGAGGACCACCAGGTCCTCGCCGTCGGCGCCCTTCTGCGGCCCGTAGACGGCGGTGGCGCCGCGCGGGCCGAGCAACGGGTTGTCCACGTCGCAGGCGACCACGATCTCGACGCCGGTCAGCGCGTCGGCCAGCGGCCCGAGGTCGATGTGCGCCAGCTTGCGCAGCGCGGCCCCGCCCGGCGGCAGTTCGGCGCCGTCCGCGTCCCGCAGGCCCACGCCGAGCGCCTGGACCATGCCCGCGCCGCCGTCGGTGCAGGCGCTGCCGCCGAGGCCGAGCACGATCCGCTTGGCGCCGAGCGCCACGGCCCGGCCGATCAGCTGGCCGACCCCGTAGGAGCCGGCCGCCAGCGGGGCGGTGCGGCCGCCGGGGAGCCTGGCGAGTCCGGAGGACTGGGCCAGCTCGACCACGGCGGTGTCGCCGCGGACGGCGAGCGCGGCGTCCACGGGCAGGCCGGTCGGACCGGCCACCTTGGCCGGGACGCGGGTGAAGCCGGCCGCGAGCGCGGCGGCCAGGGTGCCCTCGCCGCCGTCGGCGACGGGCAGTTCGCGCACCTCGACGCCGGGCGCGGCGCGCCGGATGCCGGCCGCGATCCGGGCGGCGACCTCGGCGCCCTCCAGGGTGCCCTTGAACTTGTCGGGAGCTACGACCACGTGGCCCTGGTGGGGGGTGACGGGCATGGTGTGGTCCTCACTTCCGTACGGGTGCGGCGAGGTTTCGCCGGCGTGTGCCAAGCATGTGCCCGGGTGCTGCGGGGGTGCGAGCCTCCGGGCGGAGAACGTGCGCCCGCGGTCAAGGGCGCTGCGCCCGCGGAGCCGCGGCACGCCGCCCGGCCGTCCGGACGCGGGGTGCGACCCCCTCCCCGCCGTTCCCCTCGTCCCGCTTCCGACGTACGAGGGGCTCCCCTCGGCGGGGAGGGGGCCAGGCGAAGCGCAACAGGCACGACCGAAGTGCCCCCGACAGGGAGTGTGCGCATCACCGGTTGGTTCGACCGGCGGGCGGGCGGATGAGCCCCGGTCCCGCACGCCGGTCGGGCATGGCCTCCTGGTGGCGCGGGCACGACCGGATGAGGTACACGCCACCAGGAGGAGTCGGTGGGGGGCTCGCGGGGAGCCCCCGGGGGTGTTACTTGACCTCGCGGCCCGAGAGGCGCTCGACGCCGCGCAGCAGCGCCGAGTGGTCGAGCGAGCCGTCGCCGTTGGCGCGGGCGGAGGCGACCAGCTGGGCCACCACGGCGCCGACCGGCAGCGCGGCGCCCACGGCGCGGGCGGCGTCGGTGACGATGCCCATGTCCTTGTGGTGCAGGTCGATGCGGAAGCCGGGGGCGAACTCGCGGTTGAGCATGTTCGCCTTCTTGCGGTTCAGCACGGTCGAGCCGGCCAGGCCGCCGCCGAGCACGTCCAGCGCGGCGGCGAGGTCGACGCCGGCGTTCTCGAGGAACACCACGGCCTCGGCGAGCACCTGGATGTTCACGGCGACGATCAGCTGGTTGGCGGCCTTGACGGTCTGGCCGGCGCCGGCCGGGCCGACGTGGACGACCGTGGTGCCCAGGGCGTCGAACAGGGGCTTCGCCTCGGCGAAGTCGGCGGCCTCGCCACCGACCATGATCGACAGGACGGCCTCGACGGCACCGGCCTCGCCGCCGGAGACCGGGGCGTCCAGGGTCCGGACGCCCTTCTCCTTGGCGGCCGCCTCGACCTTGATCGAGGTCTGCGGGGTGATCGAGGACATGTCGATCACCAGGGTGCCGGGCCTGGCGTTCTCCAGGACACCGCCCTCGCCCAGGATGACCTGCTCGACGTGCGGGTCGGCCGGGACCATGGTGATGACGACCTCGGCGTCCTTCACCGCGTCCGCGATGGAGGAGGCGCCGTGACCGCCGGCCGCGACCAGCGCGTCGATCTGGGGCTGGGTGAGGTTGTAGCCGGTGACGTGGTGGCCGGCCTTGACCAGGTTGGCGGCCATCGGGCTGCCCATGATGCCGAGGCCGATGAAGGCGATCTTGCGGCTCATCGCGTCGTTCCTTACGTCGTTCGTGGAGTGGGGAGGCGGGGGGCTTGCGGGGCGGCGGGCCCGGCGGCGCTACTCGGCGGCGCGGTGCTCGCGCGGCAGCCACCCGAAGCTGTCGGCGCTGACGCCGGTGGAGGGGCGGTACTCCAGGCCGATCCGGCCGGTGTACCCGGCGGCGGTGAGCCGCGTGAAGAGGTCCTCGAAGTCCAGGTCGCCGGTGCCGGGCTCGTTGCGGCCCGGGGTGTCGGCGATCTGCACGTGGCCGAAGCGGTCGGCGTAGGCGTCGATGACGGCCGGCAGGTCCTCGCCGTTCCTGGCCAGGTGGTACAGGTCGCAGAGGAACTTCGCGTTGCCCAGGCCGGTGGCGGCGTTGACCTTGTCGACCACCTCGACCGCCGCGGCGGCGGAGACCAGCGGGTAGTCGGGGGACTCGGCCTCGTTGAGCGCCTCGACGAGCAGGATCGCGCCGACCTCGTGGGCGGCCCTGGCGGCGATCACCAGGTTCTCCAGCGCGAGGGCGTCCTGCTCGGCGGGCTCGACGCCCTCGACGCGGTTGCCGTAGAGCGCGTTGAGCGCCTTGGTGCCGAGCGAGGCGGCGAGCGCCGCGGCCACCGGGACGTTGGCCCGGAAGCGGTCCTTCTCGGCCGGGACCGAGACGGTCCCGCGCACGCCGAGGGTCAGGTCGTCCAGGAAGTTGAGCCCGGTGAGCTGCACGCCCGCGTCGCCGAAGGCCTTGCGGAGCGCGTCCAGGTCGGCCTCGGCCGGGGTGGCGTCGGCCCCGAAGGGCCACCAGAGCTCGGCGGCGGTGAAGCCGGCCGCGGCGGCCGCGGCGGGGCGCTCCAGCAGCGGCAGTTCGCTGAACAGGATCGACAGGTTGACCGTGAAGCTGTGCCGGGAAGCGGCCGTCACGTCACTCACCTCTCACTCTCTTCCGAGATCCTCAACTTCCACGATCCGGAAGAGGGATTCTGCTTGGTGGAAGCATGTCCGGCCCGTCGAGCGGGTGTCAAGACCGCCGCAACATTTTGTTGAAGAAGCCCCGGGGCGGCTCACCCACCAGCACCGCGGCTGTTCGATCGACCAGCCCCTGCCCGCCCGCACCGCCGATCGCTACAGTGAGCACGTGCGATTGATGGTGGAGTTCACGACAGAACCGTTCGAACTGGACACGTTCCCCGAGCACGCCGCGGCGGCTCGCAAGGTCGTCGACGAGGCCGGCCTGGCCGTGTCGGTCGGCCCCTTCGGGACCGGCGCCGAGGGCGAGGCCCAGCAGGTCCTCGACGCGGTGACCAAGCTGCTCCGGGAGACCCTGGACGCCGGCGCGACCCGAATCTCCGTCCAGGTCAGCGTGTTGGGCCAGGAGGGCGGTGCGCCGTGACCGAGCACCTGGAACACCCGCTCGCGGCGGCGATAAAGCCACTGCTGGACGCGGTCGGCGCGACGCCCGTCCCGCTGGACGAGGCGAAGTCCGAGGACGTCGTCCTGGAGTGGGAGGGCGCCCCGGCCCTCGCCGTCCGGCTGCCGCACCTGAGCAGTGCGCTGGACCGGCTGCTGGCCGAGATGGGCCGCCAGTTCGACGGCCGCCCGCTGGCCGAGCTGGACCGCCTGGAGAAGCAGCGGGTCGTCGCCCTCCTGGAGGAGCGCGGCGCCTTCACCGTCCGGCACGGGGTCGAGACGGTCGCCTCGGCGCTCGGCGTCAGCCGCTTCACCGTGTACAACTACCTCAACCGCCAGGACGGCTCGAAGTCCTCCTGACCGCCGCCGGTCCGACGCTGTCGAATCGCCCGACCGGAGGCCCTCCGGACGGGTGAACCCCGCCGGTACGGCCAGTCTGGATCAGCCCCCGGCGGGGCACACTTGGCGAATCGCACACGAAACGGCCCGGCGACGGAGGCCGGTTCAAAACGTAACCACCAACCGTTCAACAAAGTGTTGACGGCCGGGTGGGGTGGATCTAGCTTGTGCGGGTGGCACCACTCTTCAGGAGGTCCACCTGTGACCAACCACCCCCACGCCCTTGACGCCCTGGCCGCGGCCGACGCCGCGGACCTGAAGGCGATCCTGCTGGAGATCTGCTCCAGCCCCGGCTGGGCCGACGCCGTCGCGCAGGCCGAGCCCTGGTCCGACCGCGAGAGCCTGCTCGCCGCCAACGCGGCGGCGATGGCCTCGCTCACGGTCTCCGACCTGCACGACGCGATGGCCGGCCACGCCCGGATCGGCAAGCCCAAGGCGGGCGACGCCACCTCCGAGCGGGAACAGGCCGGCATCCAGGGCGTGGACCGAGCGCTCCTCGACGAACTGCACGAGGCCAACGCGGCCTACGAGGCCAAGTTCGGCCACGTGTTCCTGATCTGCGCGACCGGCCGCACCGCGGCCACGATGCTCGCCGCCCTGCGCGAGCGCCACCCCAACGACCCCGCCGTCGAGGCGGAGATCGTCCGGGGCGAGCTGCGCAAGATCAACGACATCCGGCTCAACCGGCTGCTCGACGAGTCCTGACGGCACCGGGCGGGCCCGGCGGGCGCGGATCCGGCGATCCCGGTCCCACCTCCGACCGCACCCGACCGGACCCGCGCCCGGACCGACAGCCGGGCCCGCACCCGGGCCCGCACCCGGTCCCGCGCCCCGCGGAACACGCCCGACGGGGCACGCCTGACGTACCGTCAGGATTCACCGACGCAGCATCACCTCTGCCATCAGTAAGGTCACTTCACCCATGACTGGCATCTCCACCCACGTGCTCGACACCAGCCTCGGCCGCCCGGCCGAGGGTGTCCCCGTCGAGCTCGCACTGCACACCGAGGGTGGCTGGCAGGTGCTCGGCACCTCCGCCACGGACTCCGACGGCCGGGCCAAGGACCTGCCGGCCGTGGAGGCGGGCTCGGTCGTCCGGCTGCTCTTCGACACCGCCGCGTACTACGCGCGCAAGTCCGAGGAGACGCCGTTCTTCCCCGAGGTCTCGATCGTCTTCACGGTCGCGCCCGCGCAGCACCACTACCACGTGCCGCTGCTGCTCAACCCGTTCGGATACTCGGTCTACCGCGGAAGCTAGTAGACCGACCTGGAAGCATTTAGGAGCCACGTCATGGCCCACGTGCTCGGTCAGAACCAGTACGGCAAGGCGGAGAACCGCATCGTGCGGATCTACCGCGACTCCACCCGGCACGAGATCAAGGACCTGAACGTCTCGGTCTCCCTCCAGGGTGAGTTCGAGGACGTCCACCTCACCGGCTCGAACGCCAACTGCCTCCCCACCGACACCACCAAGAACACCGTGTACGCCTTCGCCAAGGAGTACGGGATCGAGTCGGCCGAGGCCTTCGGCATCCTCCTGGCGCGCCACTTCGTCGACGACACCGAGCGCGGCGTCGTGCACAGCGCCCGGATCCGGATCGAGGAGTACGCCTGGGACCGGATCAAGACGCCGGACAACTCGGCCCGCTTCATCGGCTCGGAGGAGGTCGGCCACTCCTTCGTCCGCAACGGCCAGGAGACCCGCACCACCGAGGTCGTCTACGACGGCGAGTCCGTCCAGGTCATCTCCGGCCTGAAGGACCTCATCGTCATGAACTCCACCAACTCGGAGTTCTGGGGCTACATCAAGGACAAGTACACCACCCTGCAGGAGGCGTACGACCGCATCCTCGCCACCCAGGTCACCGCCCGCTGGAAGTACGGGTACAGCGGCCGTGACGGCGAGGCCCAGCCCAACTGGAACCGCTCCTACACCCACGTGCGGCGCCACATGCTGGAGGCGTTCGCCGAGACCTACTCCTACTCGCTGCAGCAGACCCTGCACTCGATGGGCACCCGGGTCCTGAACAACCGCGCCGAGGTGGACGAGGTCCGCCTCGAACTGCCGAACAAGCACCACTTCCTCGTCGACCTGGAGCCGTTCGGCCTCAAGAACGACAACGAGGTCTACTACGCCGCGGACCGCATGTACGGCCTCATCGAGGGCACCGTGCACCGCGAGGGCGTCGTACCGGTCATCCCGGTCGTCTGACCTCCCCCACCCCATGGACACCGCCCGGAATCGCCGCACCCTCCGGCCCCCTACGGCCGGTCGAGTCCGGGCGGACGGCAGTACCCGCACCACCGGCACCACCAGTTTCTCCACCCCCACCCACCGGAGTTCGTGTTCGCCTCGCGGCGGCCGGCCCGGGGCACCGGAGAGGCCGGCCGAGGGACCCTTGCACCGCCGTCCCGCCCTCGGCCACCGCAGTACCGGCCAGTCTCCAGCGCCACGGGCGCGCCGGGAGTCACGAGCACAAGAGGGGCTCGACATGGCACCCAGCACCAGCAGCAAAGACGGCGGTTCCACCCCAGCGAGAACGCCCGGCCCGGGCGACGCGTCGGCCCACGCCGGCACGTCACCCGGGTCCGGCACCCACCCCGTGGACGAGGTGCTGCCCCCGGTGAAGCTCGTCTCCACCGGACTGCAGCACGTCGCCGCGATGTACGCGGGAGTCGTCGCACCCCCGCTCATCGTCGGCGCCGGCGTCGGGCTCTCCCCCGGCGAACTCGCCCTGCTCATATCGGCCAGCCTGTTCACCGCCGGACTGGCCACCCTGCTCCAGACCCTCGGCGTCTGGAAGATCGGGGCGCGACTGCCGTTCGTGAACGGCGTCTCCTTCGCGGGGGTCGCACCCATGATCGCCATCGCCCAGGAACACGGACCGAAGGACGCCCTCCCGGTGATCTTCGGAGCGGTGATCGTCGCGGGGCTCCTGTGCTTCCTCGCGGCGCCGTACTTCTGCAAGCTCATCCGGTTCTTCCCACCGGTCGTCCAGGGCACCGTGATCACCCTCATCGGGGTGTCCCTGCTCCCGGTGGCGGTCAACTGGGCGCGCGGCGGATCGCCGAGCGCCCCCGGGTACGGCTCCATGCGGGCCATCGGCCTCGCCGCGATCACCCTCGTCGCGGTGGTGCTCTTCAACCGGCTGCTGCGCGGGTTCTGGCAGCAGCTGTCCCTCCTGCTCGGCCTGGCGCTCGGCACCCTGATCGCCCTCCCGCTGGGCCTGGCGGACTTCGGCGCGGTCCGGGACGCGAAGGTCTTCGCGCTCCCCTCCCCGTTCCACTTCGGCGCACCCCAGTTCGACGCCGCCGCGATCGCCTCGCTCTGCATCGTCATGGTGGTCTCCATGACCGAGTCCACCGCCGACATGCTCGCCCTCGGCAAGATCGTCGACCGCGAGGCCGACGAACCCACCCTCGCCGCCGGCCTGCGCGCCGACGGGCTGGCCACCGCGCTCAGCCCGGTCTTCAACGGCTTCGCCGCCAGCGCCTTCGCCCAGAACATCGGGCTGGTGGCGCTGACGAAGATCCGCAGCCGCTTCGTGGTCGCGGCCGGCGGAGGCATCCTGATCCTGCTCGGGCTCTTCCCCGTGCTCGGATCGGTCGTCTCGCTGGTACCGCAGCCCGTCCTGGGCGGCGCCGGGATCGTGCTCTTCGGCACCGTCGCGGCGAGCGGTATCCGCACCCTCGCGGAGGCGGGAATGGAGTCCAGCTCGAACACCATCCTGGTGTCGGTCTCGCTCGGCGTCGGCATCATCCCGATCGCGGTGCCGACGTTCTACGACTCCTTCCCCGAGGCCGTCCGGACCCTGATGCACTCCGGGATCTCGGCCGGCTGCGTGATGGCCGTCCTGCTCAACCTGCTCTTCCACCACGTCGGGGCCGCCCGCCGGACCGGGTCCGGCCAGGCCCCCGGCGCGACGGTGCCGACGGCGACACCGTCCTGACCGGCCCGGGAGGGGCGCACGCCGCTCGACCTGCGCCCCTCCTGGCCCTCCCCCATAGGAGTAACACCATGGCAGTCCAGCCCCCGCCCGCCGACCAGCGGATCGTCATCGAGAACGTCGCGATCGCGACCGTCGACGCCAACGACACCGAGTACGCCCGCGGCCACGTGGTCATCCTCGGCAACCGGATCGAGTCGGTCGGCGACGGCCCCGCCCCCCAGTGGCTGGACAACGTGGTGCGCCGGATCAACGGCGAGGGCCACCTGATCACCCCCGGCCTGGTCAACACCCACCACCACTTCTACCAGTGGATCACCCGCGGCCTCGCCCAGGACGACATCCTCTTCGACTGGCTCGTCGCCCTCTACCCGACCTGGGCCCGGATCGACGAGAAGCTCGTCCACGCCGCCAGCCAGGGCTCCGCCGCCGCGCTCCTGAAGTCCGGCTGCACCACCGCCTCCGACCACCA
The DNA here is from genome assembly GCF_040681575.1 of Kitasatospora sp. NPDC051702. Classification (NCBI taxonomy): domain Bacteria; kingdom Bacillati; phylum Actinomycetota; class Actinomycetes; order Kitasatosporales; family Streptomycetaceae; genus Kitasatospora; species Kitasatospora sp. NPDC051702. The sequence continues at coordinate 380,772 of NZ_JBFAZB010000001.1, read as the reverse complement.
CTACGTGTTCCCCAAGGACGGCGGCGACGTCCTCGGCGCCTCCATCGAGGCCGTCCAGGAGCTCGGCCTGCGCTTCACCGCGCTGCGCGGCTCGATGGACCGCAGCAAGAAGGACGGCGGCCTGCCGCCGGACCACGCGGTCGAGAAGCTCGACGACATCCTGGCCGCCTCCGAGGCCGCCGTGGACCGCTACCACGACTCCTCCTTCGGCTCGATGCTGCACGTCGCCATCGCGCCCTGCTCGCCCTTCTCCGTCTCCACCGACCTGCTGCGGATGTCCGCCGAACTCGCCCGCCGCAAGGGCGTCCGGCTGCACACCCACGGCTCGGAGACCGCCGAGGAGGAGCAGTTCTGCAAGGAGCTGTTCGGCATGGGCCCGACCGACTACTTCGAGTCCGTCGGCTGGCTCGGCGAGGACGTCTGGATGGCGCACTGCGTCCACATGAACGACTCCGACATCGCCAAGTTCGCCGAGACCGGCACCGGCGTCGCCCACTGCCCGTCCTCCAACGCCCGCCTCGCCGCCGGCATCGCCCGCGTCCCCGACATGCTCAAGGCCGGTGTCCCGGTCGGCCTCGGCGTGGACGGCACCGCCTCCAACGAGTCCGGCGAGCTCGGCACCGAACTGCGCAACGCCCTGCTGATCAACCGCCTGCACGGCTACCCGACCGCCCTCACCGGCCGCCAGGCGCTGCGCCTGGGCACCATGGGCGGCGCCCGGGTGCTCGGCCGCCAGAACGAGATCGGCTCGATCGAGGCCGGCAAGCTCGCCGACCTCGCGCTGTGGAAGGTCGACGGGGTCATGCACTCCTCCATCGCCGACCCGGTCGCCGCGCTCACCCTCGGCGCCCTGCCGCCGCTGGCCGTCCTCTTCGTCAACGGCAACGCCGTCGTCGAGAAGGGCGAGCTCACCACCGTCAACGAGGACCGGATCGCCCGCGCCTGCGCCCGCGCCGCCAAGGAGCTCGCCGCCCGACCCGTGTGACACCCCACGAACTCCGGGCCGCCCAGGGACGGTGCGTGACCCGGACTCCGCGGACCGGCCCCTCGGGCCGGCGAGCGGACCGCGGCCCCGGACCCACGGCGAGGGTTCGGGGCCGCGGCGTGTCTCCGACCCGCTCCCACCCCCGTGAGGAGCGGGTCGGACGATCTGTGGGGGCCCGGGGGGCGCCCTCGCGTGCGGGGGCCGGTTCCCCTCCGGGTGCCCACTCCCCCGGGGGCCGCTTCCCCGAGGTCGCTTCCCGGTCAGTGGACGGCGGCCGGCCGCGCCGCGCGCCGGGTGACCACCGGGAGCGCGCTGCCCGCGAGGACGAACAGCCCCGCCAGGACCACCCAGCCCGCCACGCCGTGGTCGACCACGGTCAGGGCCACCACCAGCGGGCCGATCACGTGGGCTGCCGCCTGGCCGCTCATGAACACGCCCTGGTACTCGCCGTGGGCGCGCGGATCGGCCAGGTCCAGGCTCAGGGTCCAGCCGCCCGCGGAGGTGAGGAGCTCACCGAGGCTGTGCACCAGCGCCCCGGCCAGGACCACCCCCGCCGCCAGAGCGGCCGAACCGTGCCGGGCCGCCGCGTAGCACAGGCAGCCGACCGCCAGCAGCAGGGCGCCCCGGGCGCAGGCCCGGGCCGCCGAGCGGACGTCGCCCACACCACGGCTCGCCCGGACCTGGAACACCACCACCAGCAGGCAGTTGACCACGTCGACGGCCGCGACCACCGCCGCCGGCGCGTCCGTCGCGAGCACGATCCACAACGGGATCGCCACGGTGAGCACCGGCAGTTGGAGCTCCAGCACCGCGTGCAGCGCGGTGACGAGCAGGTAGCGGCGGTCGCGCAGCGCCGTCCGCCGCCGCGCCACCGGAGCCTTCAAGGACTGACTCTGACGATCCGTCAGCTGCTCGTCGGGCAGACCCGCCAGCAAGGCCGTCGCCCCCAGGAAGGTCACGGCGTCCAGGGCCATCACGGTGACGTACCCGGCGTAGCTGTCGGCCTGCAGCGCCAGCGCCGCACCACTGGAACCGATCACCAGTCCCGCGTTCATCACCGAGCGCAGCAGCGCCCGCGAGCGCACCTGGCTCTCGGCGGGCAGTGTCCGGGCGATCAGCGCGCTGCGTACCGCCGCCGCACCGCGCTCCAGCACCGTCGCCACGCAGGCCAGCGCCACGAAGGCGGCGAAGGAGTGCACGAAGGCGTAGCCGAGGACGGCGAGCGCCTCCAGCGGCCCGACCACCAGCAACAGCCGACGGCTGCCGACCCGGTCGGCCAGCCGGCCCATCGGCACCCCGGCGCACACCCCGCAGACGCCGGCCACGCTCAGCCCCAGCGCCACCCGACCGGGGGTCAGGCCCACCGAACGGGTCAGGAACAGCACGGCGACCGTGACGAACAGGCCGTTGCCGATGGTGTTCACCAGGCTCATCAGGGCGAGCCTGCGCAGCAGTGGATCGGCCGGCAGCAGCCGGCGGACGGCGGAGCGGCGCACCGCGGTGGAGGTCATGGCAGTAGGACAGCGGGCTTCCCAGCGCGGCGGAACTCTTTTACCGTTACGGTCAATGTTCGAGTTCCACTTGGGCGTCGACGACCTCGCCGCCACCTGGTTCGGCTACTCCGCCCTGCAGGAGGCGGTGTTGAGCCTGCGCGCCCGCCGCTCGCCCGGCCGCTACCCCGAGCAGCAGCCATGGATCGCCGGCTGGCAGGACCGCTACGAGACGCTGGACACCGCGCTGTTGGAGGCGATGATCGCTCCGGTCGGCTTCGTACCGGACTTCCTCACACCGCGTCCGCTCGGCCCCCGCCCCGACTTCGCCGCCGAGTTGGCGCGTCTGGCGGCCACCCCCGCGGAGGTGGTGCGGGCCGACGTGCTGGAGGCGTACCGCGGCGGCGGGAACCCCAGCCCGCTGCCGCCGGCGCTGGCCGCACTGATCGACGACCCGGTGGAGCTGGCCGGACGGACGGCCGAGGCCCTGGACGCCTATTGGACGCGGTGCCTCGCCCCGGCCTGGTGGCCGCGCGCCCGGTCGGTCCTCGAGGCGGACATCGCCTACCGGGGGCGAATGCTCTCGGAGCGCGGGGCGGAGGGGCTGTTCGCCGACCTCGACACCAGGCTGACCTGGCACGCCGGGGTACTGCGGCTCGTCGACCCGCACCCGGCGGTGAAGGCGGTGGGCACCACGGTCGACGTCGCCGGCCGGGGGCTGGTGCTGATACCGACGCTGTTCGGGCTGGGCGCGCAGACCGACGTCACCCAGGCGGGGCCACCGCTGGTCTGCTACCCGGCGCGCGGCAAGGCGACCATGGCGGAGGGGCTGGGCACCCGGCGGCCGGCCCGGGCGGACGCGGCGCTGGCGGGGCTGATCGGGGCGCCGCGGGCCCGGCTGCTGGCGATGCTGGCGACCCCGGCTAGCACCACGGAGCTGGCGCAGCGGCTCGGGGTCACCCCGGGCGCGGTCAGCCGCCACCTCGGCGCGCTCGCCTCGGCGGGTCTGCTGGACCGCACCCGGCACGGCCACCGCGTCCTGTACCGGCGCAACGGGCTGGGCGACGCGTTGGTGGAGGGCGGGGGCAGCGGGTGACGGGGGCGGCGGCGGTCGCTGCGGGGCGGGGCGGCGGCGGCGGCTGCGGGGCGGGTGACAGCGTTCGGCGAACAGATTTCAGCTGACAACTTTCATCATCTGTTATCTGTCGGCTGTCATCTGTCTGCTGTTATCCGTCGACTGTCACCTGTTCGCCGCCGGCTGCCCACCCCGCGCCCGGCACGCCCCGGACACCCGGACACCTCGGACGCCTCGCCTCAGGCCGTGCGGCCCAGCGTGGCGAGGTAGGCGCGCCAGCCGCCGTGGCGGGTGATCTCGCGGTGGACGCCCCGCTCCAGCTCCCCGCGGGCGAGCAGCATGGACAGGCACGCGGAGCCGTCCTCCAACTTGATCACGCCGAGCTCCAGCTCGCGCGGCTCGCCGGGGAGGATGACGTCGCGCAGGTGGTCCAGGGAGATGTCGTACAGCTCGCCCACGATCGCGCTGTCGACGCCGGAGTCGGCCAGCAGGCCGGGGCAGACGTCCTTCTCCCCGTCGACGTCGATGGCGAAGAACCGGTAGCCGGGGGCGGTGCGGGCCGGGCCGACCAGCGCGTCGGCGACCTTGGCGTGGAAGGGGCCGCCGACCATGGCCTGGCCGTTGAAGAAGATGCGTGCCACGGGTGAACTCCTCACCGGGAAGGGCCGTCCCGTACGACGACGAGAGGACAGGTGGATTCGTCGCCGTACGGAACGGAGCAATGGGCCGGCGGGACTGCTACAGCCTGGCAGGCGGCAGCGGTGGCGTCGGCGGATAGATTGAGGCTCAGCCCAGCAGGGGGAGCGCGGGGAGGGTCAGGAAGTCCGCGAACTCCTCGGCCAGGGCGACCTGTTCGAAGAGCTGGGCGGCCTCGCGCCAGCGGCCGCCGGCGTAGGCGTCCTCGCCCAGTTCGGCCCGGAGCTCGGCCAGCTCGGTGGCGACCAGGGTGCGGACCAGCTCTGCGGTGGCCTTCTCGCCGGTGTCGGTCAGGACGACGCCGTTGTGGATCCACTGCCAGATCTGCGAGCGGGAGATCTCGGCGGTGGCCGCGTCCTCCATCATGTTGAAGATGCCGACCGCGCCGAGGCCGCGCAGCCAGGCCTCGATGTAGCGGACGCCGACCTGGACGGCGTTGTGCAGGCCGGCACGGGTGCAGGTGCCGCCGGCGCCGGCGATGTCGAGCAGCTGGGCGGCGGTGACGGGCTCGGCCGGGCCGGGGTCGTCCTTCTGGTTGGGACGCTCGCCGAGCACCGCGTCGAAGCAGGCGCGGGCGACCGGCACCAGGTCGGGGTGGGCGACCCAGGAGCCGTCGAACCCGTTGCCGGCCTCGCGGTCCTTGTCCGCCTTGACCTTCTCCAGGGCGGCGGCGTTGACCTCGGGGTCCTTGCGGCTGGGGATGAACGCGGCCATGCCGCCGATCGCGTGGGCGCCGCGGCGGTGGCAGGTCTGCACCAGCAGCCGGGTGTAGGCCGCCATGAACGGCGAGGCCATGGTGACGGTGTTGCGGTCCGGCAGGATGTAGTGCTCGCCGGCGTCGCGGAAGTTCTTGACGATCGAGAACAGGTAGTCCCAGCGTCCGGCGTTGAGGCCGGCGGCGTGGTCGCGCAGTTCGTGGAGGATCTCGTCCATCTCGAACGCGGCGGTGATGGTCTCGATCAGGACGGTGGCCCGGATGGTGCCGTGCGGGATGCCGAGCCGCTCCTGGGCATGGGTGAAGACGTCGTTCCAGAGCCGGGCCTCGAGGTGGCTCTCGGTCTTCGGCAGGTAGAAGTACGGGCCGGAGTTCGGGTCCTCGGCGCCCTTGGCGATCAGCCGCGCGGCGTTGTGGAAGAAGTACAGGCCGAAGTCGAGGAAGGCGCCGGCCACCGGGGTGCCGTCAACGAGGAGGTGCGTCTCGTCGAGGTGCCAGCCGCGCGGGCGGACCACGACGGTGGCGAGTTCGGCGGCGGGCTTGAGCGCGTAGGACTTGCCGGCCGGGGTGGTGAAGTCGATCCGGCCCTCGAAGGCGTCGATCAGGTTGATCTGGCCGCTGACCACGTTCTCCCAGGTCGGGGAGGTGGCGTCCTCGAAGTCGGCGAGCCAGATCCGCGCCCCGGAGTTGAGGGCGTTGATGACCATCTTGCGGTCGGTGGGACCGGTGATCTCGACCCGGCGGTCCTGGAGGGCGCGGGGCGCCTCGGCGACCTTCCAGTCGCCGGCCCGGACGTCGGCGGTCTCGGGGAGGAAGTCCAGCGTGCCGGCCTGCGCGATCTCCGCCCGGCGCGCCTTCCGTCGGGCCAGGAGTTCCTGTCGGCGCGCCTCGAACGTGCGGTGGAGGCCCACGACGAAGGCGACGGCCTCCGGGGTGAGCACCTCCTCCGCCCGGTGGACGCGCGGACCGGCGACAGTGACGACCGGAGCGGCGGGAGAGGCGCCGACGGGTCCCTGATCTGTAGCCATGGGCAGGACACTCCTAAGCGGTTGAGCCTGGCGAAGGGAGCTCCGGTGGGAACTTCCTTGATCGGAACCCACCTGTCGGCGGGTTCGATTCTGTAAGGTGGAGACTAGTTTCCGCGATACAGAATTTCAACGGTTTGTTGATGTGATCGCCGGGACTCTACTCCTCCCCGACAGCGAAGGGAACGCCGGTGGTTGCGACCCCCGACACAGCATCGACGACGGGCACCGACCGCGCGAGCGGCGGCGTGCAGTCCGTCGAGCGCGCCTTCCAGCTCCTGGAGGCGCTGGCCGACTCCGGTGGTGTCGCCACGCTCAGCGAGCTCTCCACCAGCTCCGGCCTGCCGATGCCGACCATCCACCGCCTGGTTCGTACCCTCGTCCAGCAGGGCTATGTGCGCCAGGACACCGCGCGCCGCTACACCCTCGGCCCCCGGCTGATCCGCCTCGGCGAGACGGCCGGCCGCCTGCTCGGCAGCTGGGCCCGTCCCTACCTGGCCGAACTCATGGAGGCCACCGGCGAGACCGCCAACCTGGCGGTGCTGGAGGGCGGCGAGGTGGTCTACGTCGGGCAGGTGCAGTCGCGGCGCTCGATGCGGATGTTCACCGAGGTCGGCCGGCGGGTGCAGCCGCACTGCACCGGCGTCGGCAAGGCGTTGCTCGCCCAGCTGCCCGAGGAGGAGGCGCGCGCGGTGCTCGGCCCCAACCCGCTGCCCGCGCACACCGAGTACACCGTCACCGACCCGCAGGAGCTGCTGGAGCAGCTCGCCGAGGCGCGCGAGCGCGGCTACGTGGTCGACGACCAGGAGCAGGAGATCGGCGTGCGCTGCATCGCGCTCGCCGTACCGGGCGCGCCCACGCCCACCGCGCTCTCCGTCTCCGGCCCCGAGGCCCGGATCCGCGCGCTGGAGGAGCAGGCCGGCGCCTCCGCGCTCGTCCCGGTGATGCACCACATCGCGGCCCGGCTGGGGCAGGTCCTGGCTCCCTGAACGGGCTCAGCCCCTCTCCCGGTGCGCCGGAGGCCGGCCTGACCCCGGATGCGCCGCAGGCCGGACGGCCCCCGGTGCGCCGGAGGTCCGACGAGCCGACTTCCGGTGCACCGGTGCGCCCGTCCAGGCGAACGGCTGGCGGGTTGTCCGGGCCCCCGGCGGCCGCCCCGCCACCCTGGGTGCGGGCGCGGCGCGCGACGGCGCGGGCCGCCGGAGCGCAAGGGCACGGGTGAGTCGCGATGGAACGCAGGAGCACGGGGCGTCGGGGATCCGGCGGGGTCGGTGGGGCCGGGCTGGTCGCCGTGGTGGCGGCGGGTTGCGCGGTGGCGGTGCTGGCCGCCGGGCCGTCCTGGGCGCTGCGCCGCCCCGAGCCGCGGCCGGTGGTGGACGTCGGCGCGGCCCTGGTCAAGCCCTCGAACTCCGACCTGGAGGTGGTCCGGATCGACCCGGACCCCGCTCCGCCCGGTGGCAGCACGACGATCCACGCATTCGTCGGGAACGGCGGCCCCGACACCACCGCCTCGCCGTTCACCGTCGTGGTCACCCTGCCGGAGGGGGTCACCCCCGAGGAGCCGTTCTTCCCCGAGGACTGCGAGGTGTTCCAGAACGGCCACCGGGTGCGCTGCGTCTTCCCCGCGGGGCTGAAGTCGGGGCGCAGCGCGACCGCGCTCGTCCCGGTCCGCCTCTCCCCCGACCTCCCGCTCGGCACCCTCCAGGGCGGCTGGGTCGCGGTGCGCGGCGCGGACGACAAGGACGAGACCAACAACCGGAAGCCGTTCGAGATCAGGGTGGTCGAGACGACCAACGACTGAGCCGGTACGCCCGAGCGCCCGGGGCCGAGTGGTCGGCCCCGGGCGCTCGGGCGTCAGCAGCCGGGAACGGGCTGCCGGCGGTGATCACGTGAGCCGTCGGGCCCGAGCGGCTGGACCCGACGGCTCACGCGTCAGCGGTAGACCCGGACGTAGTCCGCGGCCATGCTGAGCGGCGTGGTCCCCTGCGGCGCCGGGTGGTACTGCCCCGCGCACACCGAGAGGTTGAGGATCAGGTACGCCGACCAGTTGGCGCCGACGCCCTTGCCGTCCGAGAAGACCTTGACGCCGTTGACGTACCAGTCGACCGAGTTGGCGCCGTAGTAGGTGCCGATCGTCACCCACTGGTCCTTCGCGACGGCACCGGCGTCGGTGTAGTACTTGGCGTTGCCGGGGTTGACGTGGTTGGTCAGCTCCAGCAGGTTCGGGTTGTCGGGGTGGTACTCGAAGGAGTCGATCTCCCCGTTGCCGTTCTTCCAGGTCCACAGGGCCGGCCAGGCACCGGAACCGGACGGCAGCTTGACCCGGGTCTCGGCGTAGTCGCCGGTCTTGACCCGGAAGCCCTCGCTGGAGCCCTCGGTGGTCAGGAAGCCCGCGTTCCAGGCCTGCTTGCCGTTCTCCAGGGTGGTGCCGCTCGGCGCGGCCGTGAAGGTGGCGACCCCGTTGGCGACGCTGACGTTGTTCTTGTTCAGCAGGTCGAGCTTGTTGTCGTCCGGGTTGTGGTTCCCGTACCTGTAGGCGGTGCTCTTGTCACCGACCCAGCGCGAGCCCCAGGTGATCGAGCTGTTGAACTCGTCGGACCAGGTCAGCGCCTTGCCCGCGACCGGGGAGGCCGGGGTGCCCGCCGAGGGGCTCGCCGTGGCACCGGGGGTGCCGGTGGGGGACGGCGTCGGGGTGGCGGTGGGGGTCGCGGTGGGAGCCGGGGTCGGGGTCGCCGTGCCGGAGACCACCAGCTGCTGCGAGGGCAGGTTGTGCCAGGCGCCGCCGAGGTCCTGCCAGAAGCCGAACTGGCTGTACGTCCCGGCCGGCAGCGCGCGGGCACCGCTGGTGAAGGACAGCCCGCTCGGGCAGATCTGCACGTTGGAGAGGTTGCCGGGGAAGTCCAGGTTGGTGCCGCGCGCGTCGCGCACGCCCACACCCACCGTCTTCGCGGTGACGCAGGCCGAGGAGTGGACGGTCAGCGAGGCGGTGGCGGCCTTGTTGGCGACCATCGTCGCGGGGGCCAGCCGGTCCTGGGTGACGGTCGGGGTGGTGGCGGCGTGGGCGGCGACGGTCGCCGGGAGGCCCAGCAGACCGGCACCGCTGACGGCGACCGCCCCGGTGGCGGCGAGGGCGGCGAAGCGGCCCCGGTGGGCCGGGCGGGCGTGGCGCGGCGTGCGGCGCCGGAGGGCAGGCTGGTGCATGGGGTGTCCTCTGCGACGCCTGCGAGGTGAGCTGTCGGGTTCGGGCTGCAGTTGCCCGGCCGCCGGTGGGAGCGGCTTCACCCCTAGCCGCGACCCGCACGCGGGAGAGCGTGCGGGCCGGGCGCTGACCTTGGTTCCCCCGCTCCCGTCCACTGTGGTCCTCGGTTGCCCGCCGGCGGGTGGACGGGACTCGGCGTCCCGGCGGCGGGGTCCGCGTGGCGGACGGCCGTTGCAGGCTAGGCAGACCGTCCGTGAACGGACAACTCTGCCGGGCGGGTTGTCACGCAGCTCACAGTGGTGTCGATCAACGACGCTGCGTGGCGGTCGAGTTGATCATCCCCTCGGCCGAGCCGGGCGTCCACCCGGCTCCCGGCCTGCGCCGCCGGCGCCCGGCGACCGGAGGACGGCTCGCCGGTGCCGCCGAGGGACGTCCGGCGGGCGCCCGCCCGGTGCGCCCTCCGGCGCGGCCGACTCCCCCGGCCGCGCCCGGCACAACTGCACCCGCCGGGCTCGCCCGGTCGGATAAATTGGAGGTCCGACATCTTCCGCAGTGCACAAGACCCCACGGACCACCCGTGCGCACCCCACCGGGAACGAGGTACCGCCCCACCATGACCGCGCCCCTGCCCGCCTTCGCCGGCCGCACCTACCTCTTCCGGGCCGACAACGGCGCGGCCTTCCGCAACGCCTACTCGGCCGACGGCACGCGGCTGCGCTGGGAGGGCCTCGGCGAGTCCGCGGGCCAGTGGGAGGACGTGCGGCTGCACGTCGCCGAGGTGGCGCCGGAGATCTACTTCGTCAGCTGGACGGAGCAGAGCGGGATCACCGTCAGCCACGTGATGGACCTCGGCAGGCTGACGGTCCGCGCCTTCTGGACATTCGAGGGCGAGGGCGGCCGGGTGGGCGAGCTGCACACCGGGACCCTGGAGCGGGTGGCCTGACCGATCGGTCCGGGCGGTCCGGCCGGGGGCCGCTGCGGTCCGGGGCCGTTGCGGTCCGGAGCCGTTACGGTCAGGGGTCGGTCGGGCCTGGGCCGGGCTCGGGCCTGGGCCGGGCTCGGGCCTGGGCCGGTCGGACCGGGGCTCAGACGGTCTGGTTGGGCACCTTGAGGTGCTGGGACAGCCACTCGAGCGAGGAGGGCAGCAGCGCGCTCCACGTCTCGAAGTTGTGGCCGCCGTTCTCCAGCATGCTGTAGGACACCTTCATCGGGTCCTTCACCGCGTCGACGAAGGCCTCGGTCTCGCGCCGGTAGTCGCCGTCGCCCTTCTTGGTGCCGGCGAGGAGCACGGACACCTTCGGCTGCGGCAGGTTCTTCAGCCGCCACAACAGGTTCGCCTCGTTTCGGCGCTGGCTGCTGCCGCCGAACAGGTCCCCCGTGGTCGGGTCGTCCGCCGCGTCGTAGTAGGCGGAGAGCGCGACGGCCGTCGGGAAGACGTCGGGGTGGCGCATGGCCAGCTTGAGCGCGCAGTAGCCACCGGTGGAGTTGCCCATGAAGGCCCAGGCCTGCGGGTCCGCGGAGACCCGGTAGCTCGCCTGGATCGCCGAGGGGACGTCCTTGGTGAAGTAGGTGTCGGACTGCGCGCCGCCCGGGATGTCCTCGCACTCGGTGTCCTGCGGCAGGGCGGGCGAGGGGCGCACCAGGACCATGACGGTCGGCTGCATCCGGCCCTCCTGGAGCAGCTTGAGCGCCGCGCCGGGGTAGTTGAAGCGCGTGATCAGGTTCTCGGCGATCCCCGGGAACCCGGTGCTCACGATCACCGCCGGGAACTGCTTCTGCGCGTACTCCGGCTGGAAGTACTGCGGCGGCAGGTAGACGTAGCCCTCGGTGGAGAGGCGACTGACCGCGCCGTCGATCCGCACCTTGCGGATCTCCCCCGACTGGGCGGGCTCGCGGCCCATCGCGCCGCCGCCCTTGACGGAGGCGTGGCCGATCGTCTCCACGAGCAGGCGCCCGGAGGCGTCCGCCTTGTTGTGGATGACCACCGGTCCGGTGTCGCCGGTGCCCAGCAGGTCGTCCCAACTGCTGTAGAAAGCGAAGTAGTTGTTGGCCACCAGGCCGAGCGCGGCGAGCACCGCGAGCTGGGTCGCGAGCAGTGCGCCGATCCTCCCCAGGACCGCCTGCCAGGTCGCTCTCGCGAGTCTGGGCCAGAGCCAGACCGTGCCGGCCATCATCACGACGGCGATCAATACGGTCAGCGCCAACACCTTGTGGCTCGTCAGACCCATGTCCTGCTTGCTCCCACGCCTCGAACTCCAGTCCCCTCCGCTGGGGACATCCGAGGAGGTCACCCCGGTTCCCCCCGCCGGGGCGCGAGGATCAACCCTAGCGTCCGGCTGGGAGAAGGCTGACGACGGCTGGGAGGTCACGGGGAGTCTGCTGGTCGTTTCCGGGTAACGGATAACAGGTGACAGAGTTTGAAATCTGTTATCTGTTATCTGTCGTCTGAAATCTGTCAGCTGTCAGCTGTTGTCACCACGCGGGCGGACCGGGCCGGCGGGATGGCGGACGACGGCCACGGCCCGGCGCCGACCGTCGCCGCCCTACCGACACGCCGGCCACGCACCCCCTACCCTGAGCGTGCATCAGGTCGAGACGGACCGACACGGAAGGCGACCCATGGGCGGCTGGACGGACGACATCCGGGCACGGGTGCGGGAGCCCCGGATCTGGTACGTGGCGACCACCGGGGCGGACGGGGCCCCGCACGTCACGCCGATGTGGGTGGACCTGGCGGGCGACCGGGTGTTCTTCAACACCACCGTCGGGCGGGTCAAGGAGCTCAACCTCCGCCACGACCCCCGGCTCTGCCTCTCCCACGCCGATCCGGACGACCCGTACGACCGCGTCCAGATCCACGGCCGGGCCGTGGAGTTCGTGACCGGCGAGGAGGCGGACCGCCAGCTGGACCGCCTGGCCCGGAAGTACCTCGGCTCGGACCGCTACGAGTGGGGCGTGCCGGGCGAACGGCGCGTCACCGTGTTCGTCGAGCCCACCCGGATCCGCCGGGTCGTGGGGGTCGAACCACTGCCGGCCGCCGCCCGCCGGAGCGACTGACACGCCGGAGCCGGCGGGGGGTTCGAGGGCGTAGCGGCGCCGGGGGCGGAGCCACGCCCCCGGGGGGGCTTCAGGACACCCGTTCCCAGAGCCGCAAACCGGCCGTGAGCTCCCGCATGCAGCGCGCGCCGAGGTCCTGCGGGGAGTCCGGGCCGGTGGCGGGCGCGTCGGAGGAGGCCCACTGCTCCAGGGCCACCCGGATCGCCGCGGTCGCGGCGGCGGCGGCCAGCCGGATCTCCAGCGGATCGGTGCCCGCCGGGCAGCGCTCGGCGAGGACGGCGCGCAGCCGCGCCTCGGAGTCGGCGTGGACGCGCTGCCAGGTGCCGTCCAGGCGCGGGTCGCGCAGCAGGCTGCGGGTCCACCGCATCATCTCGGCGCCCGCCTCGTCGACCGGCGTCAGCGACACCGCCGCCGCACTCTCCAGCGCCTCGCGCAGCGGCAGTCCGGCCGGGCTCTCGGCGAGCCGGTCGACCCACTGCCGTCCGCCCGCCGCGAGCAGCGGGGCCACGGCGTCCTCCTTGACCGAGAAGTACCGGTAGAAGGTGCGCAGCGAGATCCCCGCGGCGAGGGCGATCTCCTCGGCGGTGGTGGCCTCCGCCCCCTTGTCGGCGAAGAGCGCAGCGGCGGTGCGGGCGATGTCGAGCCGGGTGGCGTCACGGCGGCGCTGGGTGAGGGTCGGGCGTCCGGTCACGAGGGTCAGCCTACGCGGGACTGCGCCAGGTCGGCACGCCCTGGCCACATGGCTCGACAAGCCTTATTGGCACGTTATGCCACCTAGGCGTACCGTGTCTCTTGAGGTCGAGAGACCACGAACGAACGGAGTACCACCATGGAGCGCTTCAGCGGACGGAACGTCCTGATCACCGGCGGCGGCTCAGGCATCGGCCAGGCGACCGTGCACCGGATCCTCGCCGAGGGCGGACGGGTCGTCGCCGTCGACGTCGACGAGGACGGCCTGAAGAGGACCCTGGACCGCGCCACCACCGACGGAGTCGCGGACCGGCTGACCATCCAGGTCCTGGACATCTCGGACGAGCCGGCCGTCGTCACCGGCGTGGCCGCGGCGGTCGCCGGCCTCGGCGGGCTGGACGTCCTGGTGAACGCGGCGGGCATCCTCCGCTCCTCGCACACCCACGAGACCACCCTGGACTTCTGGAACGGGCTCCTCGCGGTCAACCTCACCGGCACCTTCCTGATGACCCGCGAGGCGCTCCCCGCCCTGCTCGCGGGCGGCAAGGGCGTGGTGGTCAACTTCAGCTCCACCTCGGCGAGCTTCGCCCACCCCTACATGGCCGCGTACGCCGCCACCAAGGGCGGCATCCAGTCCTTCACGCACGCCATCGCCGCCGAGTACGCCAAGCAGGGGCTGCGGGCGGTCTGCGTCGCACCGGGCAGCATCGACAGCGGCATGACCAACGACCCCGGCCTGCCCTCCGACGCCGACTTCAGCCTGCTGGCCAAGCTCTCCCCCGCCCTCGGTCAGGGCTTCGCCGGCCCGGAGACGGTGGCCGGGGTGATCGCGATGCTGGCCTCCGAGGACGGCGCCTTCGTCACCGGCACCGAGCTCCGCATCGACGGCGGCACGCACATGTGACACGCCGGGCCGCCGGTTCCCCGCCGCGCGGAACGGACGCGCCGGGCCCGCGTCGCTCCCCCGAGGGGGCGGCGCGGGCCCGGCGGCGCGTGCTGGCGGGGGTGGCTGGCGAGGGTGGCTGGCAGGGGGCGCGTGAGGTCGCCGGGGTGGCTCGGCGGTCAGGTCAGGGGCTTGGCCATGACGATCTCGCGCACGCCCGTGACCGCGTCGGCGCCGGTGTCCGGGGCCGTGTGGGCGTCGGTGCCCGCGGCCGGGGCCGTGCCGGCGTCCGCGGCAGCGTCCGCACCGGCGCACACGATGAAGCCGTGCCGGCGGTACAGGGCGAGCGCGGGCTCGTTCCCGGCCAGCACGGCGAGACGCAGCACGGTGCCCCCGGACGCCCGGGCCCAGCGCTCGACCTCCGCGATGAGCAGGTCGGCGACGCCCCGTCCGCGTGCCTGCGGCCCGACCCACACCGAGCGCAGCTCCCGCACGCCGTCCGGCCCCGGGACACCGTCCGCCAGGCCGATCGGGGTGCCGTTCGGGCCGCCCGGGCGCTCCGGACCGTCAGCGCCACCACCGGTCAGCAGGGCCGCCACGTGGTGCGCTCCCGGCAGGTGCAGTCGGGCCCGCCACCGCTCCTCGCCGCCGTGCCGCCAGTCCGCCAGGCGGGGCCGGAAGGCCTGCGGCGCGTCGGTGAGGGCGGCGAGGCGGAGGTCCCGCCACAGCGGCCAGTCGTCGGTCGTGAGGATCCGCAAGGTCACCATGGCGGTCACGGTAGTTCGCCGGGCGACGGGTGGACGGCCGCACCGCTTGGTGCCCGTCCGCGCCGGGGCGCGTGGTCAGGCATGCGGTCAGGGCGTGCGGTCAGGGCGTGCGCCAGTCGGCGGCGAAGGCTGCGGCCGGGTTGGTGACGAGGAGGAGTTCGGGCAGCTCGGGGCCGAACTCCCGGGCCAGCCTGGGTGCGAGGGCGGTCAGCAGGTGGGTGGGACCGGGAGCGTGCCGGGCGGACCTGGTGGTGGTGTCCCCGCCGAGCAGGAGCTGTCCGGCGTGGCCCGCCTCGGCGAGGGCGGCGATGGTGTCGAAGAGGTGGTGGTCGGTCGCGTGGTTGGCCCGTGAGGGGCCGTCCAGCGCGATGTAGGCGCCGGTGGCGGCGAGTTCGCGGTGCAGCCGCAGGTCGGGGAAGCGGTTGAGGTGGCCGAGCAGGACGTGTCGCGGCGCTACGCCGTGCCGGTCGCAGAGCAGGTCCACCACGTCCGGTGCGGCGGTGCCCAGTTCGTGGTGGACGGCGATCGGGGCGCCGGTCGCGTGGTGGGCCTGCGCCGCCGCCGCCAGGACCCGCCGGGTGTGTTCGGCCAGGCCGTGGTACTCGCCCGCAACCTTGATCAGCCCCGCCCGGACCCCCACGGGTGCTCCCGGCAAGCCGGTGGTGAGCTCTCTGGTGAAGCGCTCGGCGAGCCCGTCGTAGCGGGCGCCCAGGGTGTCCGGGTCGTAGTGGGCCGCCTGGTGCATGCCGGTGGCGGCGACCACGTGGACGCCGGTCGTCCGGGAGAGCCCGGCGAGGGAGTCCGCCCCGCGGCCCATGCCGTGCGGGGTCCACTGGACGAGGGAGCGGCCGCCGGCCGCGGCGAAGGCTCGCAGGACCTCCTCGGCGGCTGCCGGGTCGTCCAGTTCCTGCCCGGGCAGCAGCGGACTGCGCAGGAAGAGGTGGTCGTGGGAGTCGGTGACGCCGAGTTCGGCGGGGTCGAGGTCGCCGAGAACGGTGCGGACGGTGCGGACGGTTCGGGCGGTGCGGGCCGTCCGGTCGGTACCGACGGACGGGCTCATGCGGGCGCCCCTTCCGGCGTCGCGGCCTCGGCGAAGGTCGCGGTGGCGACGCGCAGTCCGGCCAGGGCCTTGGGGACGCCGACGTACGGGGCCAGGTGGACGATGACCTCGACGACCTCCTCCCTGGTCATGCCGATCCGCAGGCTGTTGCGGACGTGGTCGGCGAGCTGGGGCTCCACGCCGCCGAGGGCGGTGAGGGCGGCGAGGTTGGCCACCTGGCGGTCGCGCAGGGCGAGGCCGGGGCGCTGGTAGGTGCCACCGAACAGGCTGGTGACGATCCAGTCGGGGAAGCCGGGGGCGAGGCCGTCCAGACCGCCCAGGGTGGCTGCGGCGACCGGGCCCGCGAGTTCGGCGAGGAGGGCGTAGCCGGCCTCGCGGTCCAGCGGGGCCGGGGTGAGGTCGGCGGGCGTCATCGTCGCGGGGGTGGTCGGGGGGCCGGCCGTGGGACCGGTCCCGGGGGCGGTCGGGGGTGTGGTCGGGGGCGTGGCGGCGGGACCGGTCGGGGCGGTGCTCGGGGAGGTGGTCACGGGTTGAGGAAACCTTTCACCAGTGGCGGCCGCTGGGCAGCCGGTCGAGTTCGGGGCGGGACAGGTGCAGCACCCGGTAGCGGATGCCGGGGGCGTCGTCCGGGGCCGGGCCGTGCCGGAGGGTGAACCGCACCAGCTCCCAGCGGCTCGGGTCCACGGCGACGGCGGCGGTGTGCAGGGCCGACCAGCCGGCGGAACCGCCGTATCGGGCGGGGTCCGCGACGTCGGCCAGGGCCTGCCGGACCGCCTCGGCCGGGTCGGCGGACTCCGGCAGCCGGACGGTGTGGAGGGTCGCGCTGGTCGGAGGCGTGGCGTTCGTGACCGGCACGGTCGCGCCGCCCGGCGTCGGGGCCGCGCCGGTGGTGGCCGCCGGGCCGTGCACCAGACCGGCGCCGAGCCAGTGCCGCACGACGGGGCGGCCGAAGTCCGCGCTCAGACCGCGGAAGCCCGGGCCCCAGAGGAAGCCGTTCATCCCCTCGGCGGTGCGCCAGAGGTAGAACGGCGCGTAGGCGTTGACCGGCGAACCGTCCTGTCCGCGCTCGCGGACCAGGTACGCCTTGAGGCCGAGGCCGGGGTGGTCGTCGAGCAGGTGGCCCTTGTCGGCGACGCGCTTGTGGATGATCCCCATGTCGTAGTCGGCGGGGAGGGTGATCTCGTACTGCATGGCGTGCACGGCGAGCTCCTCGGGTCGGTGGGCTGGCGGCGACCGGGTCTCCGGGCCGGGTCCGCACGCCGGGTCTCCGCGCCGTACGGAGGCGGCGGGACGACGCGGCGGACGGACGCGCGGGAGGGGCGTGCTGGAGGGGCCGGACGGGCGGTGCCACCGGCCCGCCCACAGGGTCCGTCCGGACGCCCGCGGATCAGGCCGTGCGCCGTGCGGCGAGCAGGCCGAGCGCCCCGCGGACGGCCTGCTCGAAGGGCTCGGCACTGCCGGCCGCGCGCGCCAGCACGTAGCCGCCCTGGACGACGGCGACCACGGCGGCGGCGGTGTCGGCCGGGTCGAGGCCGGGTGTGAGCTCGCCGGCGGCCTGCCCCTCGGCGACCAGGCCGGCGATCCGCCCGCGCAGCCAGTCGAAGGTCTCCTCGACGGGTCCGCGCAGCTCGGGATCCGCGATGACGTCCGGGTCCTGGGCCATCCGGCCGATCCGGCAGCCGCGCAGCACGTCGCGGTCGCGCCGCAGGTAGGCGGCGATGCGGTCGTACGCGCTGCCCGGCGAGGCGAGGTCCGCCTCGGCGACGCCGCGCATCTGCTCGGCACTGCGGCGCAGGGCGGCGGCGGCGAGGTCGGGTTTGCCGGTGAAGTGGTGGTACATGCTGCCCTGGCCGACGCCGGCGCGCTGCTGGATCGCCTTGGGGCTGGTGCCGACGTAGCCGCGCTCCCAGAGGAGCGACTGGGTGCTCTCGATGAGACGGTCCTGGGTGCTCATGCGGATCACTGTACATACCAGTAGGTACAGAATCCAGGGTTTGCCCGATCTCCACCGTCGACCGCGCCGGGGACGGGCCCCACGCCCCGGCCACCCGGACCGCCCGGACCGAGCCGGGGAGCGCCCGGGAAGCGCCCGGGAAGCGCCCGAGGACCGTGCGCCGCCCCCCGGCGGCCACGGCCCCTCGACGGTCCGTCTCCCCCTCCCCTCCGAGCGGCATTCCGTCGCGACCGGTGGCGCGCGTCACGCCACCTCCCCCGAGGCGACCCTGACGCCCCGCCAGGGCCGCTCGCCCGGGCCGCCGCGAGAACGAGCGCCGGCCGAACACGAGGCAAGGGGCTTGATCCACCGCGGACGGCTGGCAGGATGTCCGGCATGAGCTACCTCGCGGCGGATGACCGCTATGCCTCGATGACGTACCGCAAGGCCGGCCGCAGCGGGGTCCGGCTGCCGGCCGTCTCGCTCGGCCTCTGGCACAACTTCGGCGACGCCCAGCCGCTGGAGGTCCAGCGGGCGGTGCTGCGCCGGGCCTTCGACCGGGGCGTCACCCACTTCGACCTCGCGAACAACTACGGCCCGCCGTACGGCAGTGCGGAGCGCAACTTCGGCTACCTGTTCGCCCAGGACTTCCGCCCGTACCGGGACGAGCTCTTCATCGCGAGCAAGGCCGGCTGGGACATGTGGCCCGGCCCGTACGGCGACGGCGGCAGCCGCAAGTACCTGCTGGCCAGCCTGGACCAGTCGCTGGACCGGATGGGGCTCGACTACGTCGACGTCTTCTACTCGCACCGCTACGACCCGGACACCCCGCTCGAGGAGACGATGGGCGCGCTCGACAGCGCGGTGCGCTCGGGCAAGGCGCTGTACGCCGCGATCTCCAACTACCCGGCCGAGAAGCACCGGGAGGCCGTGGCGATCCTGCGCGAGCTGGGCACGCCGGCCCTGCTGAACCAGTCGGCCTACTCGATCCTCAACCGCTCCGTGGAGGAGGGCGTGCTGGACGCGGTGGGCGACACCCAGACCAGCCTGATCGCCTACTCGCCGCTGGCCCAGGGGCTGCTGACCGACCGCTATCTGTCGGGAGAGGTGCCGACGGGATCGCGGATGTCGGTCGGGAAGTTCCTGACCGAAGAGGCGCTCAGCGGGCCGAAGCTGGAGCGGCTGCGGGCGCTCGCCAAGGTCGCCGAGCGGCGCGGTCAGACGCTGGCCCAGCTGGCCCTGTGCTGGGTGCTGCGCGATCCGCGGGTGGCCTCGGTCATCATCGGCGCGAGCAGCGTGGCCCAACTGGACCAGAACATCGACGCGCTGGCCGGCGGTCCGCTGACGACGGAGGAGCTGGCGGAGATCGACCGGCTGAGTCTCTGAGTGCGGGAACGACTGACAACTGACAGCTGACAGCTTTCATCAGCTGTCAGCTGTCAGTTGTCATCTGTTCGCCGTCATCTGTTCGCTGCCACCTGTCACCTGTCGGCTGTCGGCTGTCGACTTCCAGGCGTCAAGCGGCCGTCCGTCAGCACTCAGCGGCGGATCCCCAGGACAGGCAGAACCGTTTCTGCAACTCGGTGGGCCTCCTCCAGCAACGGGTTGCCGGAGAGGATGAAGGTGTCGACACCCAGCGACTCGAACTCCTGCAGCCGCTCGACCACCTGGGCCGTCGAGCCGACCACCGCGGTGCCGGGGCCCGGGCGGAACAGGCTCATTCCCGGCCACAGGTTCGGATGGGTCTCCAGCTCCCGGGCCCGCGCGGGAACCCTGCCGCCGTGCTGGCGGAACTGCCGCTGCCAGCCCACGCCGTCCTCCCCCTTGGCGCCGCCCAGCTGGCGGGCGTAGGTCGCCTCGCTGGTCACGTCGAGCAACCGGTCGGCCGCCGCCCAGGCCTCGTCCTCGGTGTCGCGGACGATCAGGTGCAGCCGCAGTCCGATCCGCAGCGTCCGGCCGTGTGCCGCGGCCCGCTCGCGGACGAGGTCCAGCTTCTCCTTCAGCAGGTGCGGCGGTTCGCCCCAGGTCAGGTAGACGTCCACGTGCTCGGCCGCCATCTCGATGCCGGCCGCCGAACTGCCGCCGAACCACAGCGGGATGCCGCCCGGCTGGACGGGCGTGAGCTCCCGCAGGCTCGCACCCGCGTTCTTCAGGTCGTAGAACTCCCCCTTGTGGTCGAACACTTCGCCCGCCGTCAGGCGCTTGACGATCGACCAGTACTCGCCGCTCAGCCGGTAGCGGTCGTCGTGCTCGACGTCCAGCCCGTACTCGCGCAGCTGCGCCGTCGACCCGTTGACCACGTTGAACCTCAGCCGGCCGCCGTGCAGGTGGTCGAAGCTGAGCGCCATCTTCGCCAGCAGGGTCGGCGAGACCAGCCCCGGGTGGACGGCCAGCAGGGGCTTGAAGGCCGGGGTGGTCGCCGCCGCGACCGCACTGCCGAGCGTCCACACGTCATGGAGATCGGTCGCGAACAGGGCTCCCGTGTAGCCCAAGCGCTCGACGCTGCCGGCCAGTTGCTGGAGGTAGCGCAGGTCGACGGGGCGACGGCCGGCCGGCTCCCAGGGGTAGTGCCCCTCGCGCGGGATGACGTACCAGAGGACTTCGGAGGCCACGGTTCAGACCGCCTTGGCGAGCGCGGCGGCCACCGGTGCCTCCAGTGCGGGCAGATGGGCGTCGGCGACGGTCAGCTCGCGGTCGACGAAGCCCACCGCGTGGAAGATGTCCGCGGCCTCCTGCTGCTCCGCGACGAACGCGGCGGAGGCGGGCTCCAGCCGCCAGGGCAGCGAGGACAGGGCCACCTCCCAGTCGGCCGGCGAACCGCCCAGGTCCTCCGCGGCGATCCGGGCCGCCTCGGCCGGGTGGGCGGCCACCCAGGCGTCCGCACGGGCCAGCGCGGCGGCGATCGCCGCGACCACCTCGGGGCGGTCGGCCGCGAACTCGCGGCGGGTGAAGAAGACGGAGCGGTCGGTGATGACGTCGCCGGTGCGCACCAGCTCGCGGAAGTCCCCGCTGCGGCGGGCCGCGGCGAGTTCCGCGCCCTGGGCGATCCAGCCGGCGATCTCGCCGGCGCGCAGCCGCGCGGCCTGGTCCTCGCCGGGCGCCGGACGCACCGGGGTGACGTCCTGACCGTACGAGAGACCGTGGGCGCGCAGGGCCTTGGCGAGCAGGTGGGTCTGCCAGGAGCCGACGCCGAGCACGACGGTGCCGCCCGCGAGGTCCGCCACCGTCCGGACCGGGCCGGCGTCCAGCACCAGCAGGGCCCCGTGGTCGGGGCGGGGAGCGGACACCGCAGCGTAGGCGATGTCGTGGCCGGCCGCCTGGGCCGTGACCGGCGGCGTGGAGCCGGTTCCGCCGAAGTCGATGGTGCCCTCGGCGAGCAGGGCGCCGGTTCGGGTGCCGTCGGTGTAGCGGTGGAAGGCGCCGGCCTCCCCGAGCGGGGCCAGTTCCTCGTCCAGGTAGGGAAGTCGGGCGAGGTAGTAGAGCGAGGGGTTGCTGGCGTGGACGCCGAGGGTGACGGTCATCTGGTCAACTCCGTTGATGCGGTGTGGTGTTGTTCGATCCTGGTGGCGGTCGACCGCGGAGGTGGCGGCGGACCGGTGGGCGGGGCGGGTCAGTGGACCCCGAGGTCGGCGAGCAGTCGACGACGCAGGTCGGCGAAGGCCGGGTCGGCCGGGTCCCGCGGGTGCTCGACGGCGACCTGCTCGTCCCGGACGAGTCGGCCCTCGCGCAGGACGGCCACCCGGTCGGCGAGCCGGACGGCCTCGTCGACGTCATGGGTGACCAGCAGCACCGCCGGGCGGTGGCGCCGGACCAGGTCACCGACCAGGTCCTGCATGCGCAGCCGGGTCAGCGCGTCCAGAGCGGCGAACGGCTCGTCCAGGAGCAGCAGTTGGGGTTCGCGTACGAGCGCCCTGGCCAGGGCGACGCGTTGCGCCTCCCCACCGGACAGGGTGGCCGGCCAGGCCTCGGCGTGCTTGTCCAGGCCGACCTCGGCGAGCGCCTTCAAGCCTGTCCCGCGCGTCGTGGCGCCACCCGGCAGGCCGATCGTGACGTTGGCCAGCACCCGCCTGGAGGGGATGAGTCGGGGCTCCTGGAAGACCACCGTACGGACCGGCGGGACGAGCACCGTGCCCTCGTCGGCCTGGTCCAGCGCCCCGAGGATGCGCAGCAGGGTGGTCTTGCCCGTACCGCTGGCGCCCAGCAGGGCGACGAACTCGCCGCGGGCGATCGAGAGGTCGATGCCGTCGAGGACGGCCCTGGTGCCGAACACCCGGCGCAGGCCGCGCAGATGAACGGCGGGGGCGGCAGGACGGGCAGAAGCGGCAGCGGCCGGGGGAAGGGCCTGGGTCGTGCTCATCGGGCGGCTCCCTGGACGGCCTGGCGCCAGGGCATCAGCACCCGCTCCAGGATGCGCACGACACCGTCGGCGGTGAGTCCGAGCAGTCCGTAGATCAGGATGCAGACCGCGAGGACGTCGGTCCTCGAGTAGTTCTGTGCCTGGGCCATCAAGTAGCCGATTCCTTCAGTGGAGTTGATCTCCTCGGCGGCGATCAGCGCGATCACGCTGAGCGTCATGGACAACCGCAGCCCGGAGAGCAGTGCGGGCAGCGCTCCGGGCAGGACGACGGTGCGCACGATCGCCCAGCGGCCGAGTCCGAAGCTGCGCATCGCCTCGACCAGCTTGCGATCCGTGGTGCGCACACCCCCGGAGGCGGAGACGTACATCGGGAAGCTGGTGGCCACCCCGATCAGGGTGACCTTCGCCGTCTCGGTGATGCCGAACCACACCATGAACAACGGCACCAGCGCCAGGAAGGGGACGGTTCGCAGGACCTGGATCGCGGAGTCGAGCAGCTCCTCACCGAGGCGGGTGAACCCGGTGAGCACGCCGAGCACCAGCCCCGCACCGGCGCCGAGCAGCAGGCCGAGGCCGGCCCGGGTGAGG
Organism: Kitasatospora sp. NPDC051702; assembly: GCF_040681575.1. NCBI lineage: Bacteria > Bacillati > Actinomycetota > Actinomycetes > Kitasatosporales > Streptomycetaceae > Kitasatospora > Kitasatospora sp. NPDC051702. The sequence goes on along the minus strand of NZ_JBFAZB010000001.1, from coordinate 358,252 downwards.
GAGACCGTGAGGGCGTCGACGAGCTGGCCGTTGCCCCACAACTCGCCGACGGCCTCGGCCACCTGGGCCGGCGACGCCAGGACGTCCGGAGTGAGCGCACCGGTGGCGGAGGCGACGGCCCAGCCGCCGAGCAGGGCGAGCGGCCCCAGGGTGCGTAGAGTCACGGCGAGGGCTCGCGGGCGGGGCCGCTGCCGGACGGCCCGCGGGGTGACCAGTCCGACGGGCTGGGCGGGGTCGACGGGCTGAGCGGGGCCGGCCGGGTCGGCGGCTCCGGCGGGGTCGGCGGCTCCGGCGGGGTCGGCGGCTCCGGCGGGGTCGGCGGCTCCGCCGGGCGGGAGTGGTGCGCCGGGTGTGCGGCCGGGTGCGGCGGTGGTCACTTGGCACCCCCGCCGAGCTTGTCGATGTCGATCAGGTACGGCTTGACGTCCACGAGTTGCTTGGTGACCTTCTGGTCGGCGAAGAAGCGGGCGACGGTGGCGAAGCGCGCGGTGTCGGCCTCGGTGATGGCGCCGGCCGGGGCGCTCTGGGCGCTGACCTTCACCGCGACGTCCTTCTCGGCGGGGGTGACGGCGGTGGGGCCCGAGTCGGTGAAGACGTTGAGGTAGGCCGCCGGGTCGGCCTTCTCCTTGAGACCGTTCTCCCGGAGGTAGTCGTAGAAGGTCCTGACCACGTCCGGGTGCTTGTCGGCGAAACCGGTGCGCACGGCCCAGACCGCGTAGTTGTCGGATCCGACCTCCTTCCCGTCGACCAGGAAGTGCGCCGCGGAGTTGGCGATGGCGGGGGTGGAGAAGGTGTTCCAGGTCGCCCAGGCGTCCACCTGGCCGGAGTTGAAGACGCCTGCCGTCTGGTCGGCGCGCAGGTAGACCCGTTCGACCTTGTCGGCCGGGACTCCGCTCTTCTCCAGCGCCTTGAGCAGCAGGTACTCGCTGGTGCCGCCCTGGGAGACCGCGACCTTGCGGCCGACCAGGTCCTGCACGGTCCTGATGGGCGAGTCGTTCTTCACCAGGATGCCCTCGCCGACGCCGTCGGGGTCGGTGCGGGCGAACAGCTTGAAGCCGGGCTTCTGGGCCAGTGCGGCGACGGCCGAGGTGATCGAGCCCTGGGCCACGTCTAGCTGGTCGGCGGACAGCGCCTGCGCGGCGGGGGCGAACGGGCCGGCGCTGCCGGTCCAGGCGACCTTGGCGTGGACGGCGGCCAGGGCCCGGTCCAGGGAGCCGTCCTTCTTCCCGCGGGCGAGGAACCCGTTGTTGCCCGGGTCGGGCAGGCGCAGCACGATGTCGACCCTGTCGCCGGCCCCGCCGCCGGCGGAGGCCTTGGCTCCGTCTGCGGACGAGCCGCAGGCGGCCAGGGCGGTGGTGGCGAGCAGCGCTGCGGCGGCCAGGGCGAGGCGGGAGGTGTTCACGGGGGTCTCCAGGCGAGGGGCGGGCAATGGGCTGGCGAGGGGCGGGCAATGGGCTGGTGAGCGACGGGGGACGGATGACCGGCGACGGATGACGGATTTCAGATGACAGATTTCAACATCTGTCATCTGAAATCTGTTACCTGAAATCTGTCGGTGGAAAGCGGTCGGCCGGGAGCCGTCAGGGCGGCTCAGCCGGCGGCCGGAGTGGAGCGGCGGGTCCGCAGCAGCTCGCGGGCGGCGCGCAGTGGTTCCGGGTCGGCCCAGGAGTGGACGTCGACCGGCGCGGCGAGGAATCCCGCCTCCCCGAGGAATCGTTCCTGCTGCGCCAGCAGGTCGAGGCGTTCGTCCGAGAGGTCCAGGTGCAGGGTGCGGTGGCTGCCCGGCGCGTACGCCCCGGCGACGCCCTCCGCGCCTGCGCCGGTCTCGGCCCGCAGGATCCGGACCACCTCCGCCGGGTGCTCGGCCGCCCAGTCGGCGGCCTCCAGCAGGACCGCGAGGAAGCGGACGACCAGCTCCGGCCGCTCGTCCAGCAGCCGCTGGTGGACGGTCACCGGCCGGGGCGTCCCGTTGTTGACCCGGGCCCGGCGGTCCGGCGCGGCGTCCAGCTCCACGGCCACCTCCGCCCCGACCCGGCGGGCCGCCTCGACGGCGAGCGCCCCCTTCACGTACACGGCGTCCACCACCCCGTCCCGTAGCGCAGCCAGTTCCGCGGCCCACTGGCCGCCACCCGGAGGGCTCGGGACGTCGACCGGCTTCGCGTCGGCCAGGGTGAGCCCGGCGAGGCCGAGGGCCCCGCGGAAGCCGGCCAGCGCCATGGCCTGCCAGAAGTCGATGCCGATGTCATGATGTGGGATCGCCAGTCGCAGTCCACGCAGGTCGCCCGGCCCGGTGAGGCCACTGCCCGCCCGGACCAGGACGACCTGGCGCTCCTCGATCCAGGTCAGGCCGATCAGTCGGGTGGCCTCACCGCGCGAACGGGCCCACAGGGCGGGCACGTTGCCGCCCTCCCGGAAGAGGCCGGTCAGCGCGTGGGTGTAGTGGTGGTCGGCGGCCACCTCCGGCGGGGCGTCCTGCAGCGAACGGACGGCGATGCCGTCGGCGGCGAACTCCCGCGCGAGCCGGCCCTGGTCGGCGGCGATCCCGGTGGCGGTGGGCACCGGGCACCGCGTGAACCAGAGGGTGTCGAGAGGGCCCGACGGGCTGAAAGCGCTGGATGCGCCGGAAGTGCCCGGCGTGCCGGACCTGCCCGACGTGCCGGGAATGCGGGGAGTGCTGGGGGTGCGGCTTGGCACGGGATGCGTCCTCTGTGGAGGGCTTCGCCGGATGGCGGACGGCAGTTGGCGGATGGCGGCGGGCTGGAAGGGGGCCCGGAGGGCCGCAGCGCCCGGGGCGGCGGGGAGTCACCGCGCCGGTGGAGAACCGGGCCGTGCGGTGCGACCGGGGAGGGGGAAAGGCGTCAGCGACGACACGCGCGGGAGGCGGGGCACCGGTGGTTCGTCACGGTGTCGCTCCTTCCTGCGCGTCGGGTGTCGCGGTGGTGCGTCGGGCTGGGCGTCCGGCGCGATGCGAGGAGCGTTCCACGCCGATCGAGCCGCGGGCAAGGGCTTGCCACATCATGGGAGCACTTGTTCATCAACGGCATGCCATTGCAACGTCGTCGACATATTCCCGAAGCAATGGCTGCCCTACGCTGAGACTCCCTCCGGCGGTCCGACCGGAAATCCCCACCGAAACGCGAGGTGCCATGGCCGAGGCCGCCACCGCCGTCCAGAGTCCGCCGGCCGGTGCGCAGGCCGTCCAGCGTGCGCTGGGGCTGCTGCACTGCTTCCACGACAACGGCCCCGACCTGAGCGCCTCCGACCTGGCCCGCCGGATGGACCTCTCGGTCTCCACGGCGCACCGCCTGGCCCGGACCCTGGTCAGCGCCGGCTTCCTGGAGCAGGACGAGCAGACCGCCCGCTACCGGCTCGGCCCGGCCGTCGCCGAGCTCGGCCAGCTCTCCTTCCACCGGCGCGGACTGCACCTGGCCGCCCCCGAACTAGACCTGCTCTCCCGGCGCACCGGCGCGACCGCCGACCTGGCGATCCGCAGCGGTCCGCACGCGGTGATCCTGGTCGGCGCCTCCGTCCGCCCGGACAGCGGCCTCGGACTGCGCCGCCCGCTGCACTCCACGGCCCTGGGCAAGGTGCTGCTGGCCTGGCCGCGCCCGGGCGAGGCGGCGGTCTCCGCACTCGGGCCGCTGGCACCGTTCACCGAGCGGACGATCACCGAACCGGCACTGCTCGACGAGGAGTTGGCGAAGGTACGGACCGCCGGGTTCGCCCTCAACGACGGCGAGTCCGCCGCCGGGGTGCGCACGGTGGCCGTTCCGGTGCTGGACGGCTCCGGACTGGCCCGGTTCGCCCTCGCCGTCCGCTCGACCCCGGCGCACCTGACCGACGACCGGCTGGAGTGGTTCCTGGGCCACGCCCGCACCTGTGCCGACGCGCTCGCCGTCCTCCTGCTGCCGCCCGACCAGCGGGCCTGACCAGCCGGGCCCGACCAGCGGGCCGACCCGCCGGCGCGACCGCGGACCTGACCCGCAGGCCTGACCCGCAGGTCTGACCCGCAGGCGCAACCGGAAGCCGCAACCGGCGTGCCCGACACCACACTTGCACGAACCGTCACAACAGCACGGCGGACCGCCCGTTCCGCGAAGGAACAGGCGGTCCGCTAACTGGCAGTTCGCCGATCAGGCACCCGGGGTGTACTTGTAGCCGACCCGACGCACCGTCACGATGGTCTCCCGGTACGCCGGTCCGAGCTTGCGGCGCAGCCGGGCGACGTGGACGTCGACCGTGCGGCCGTCCCCGACGTGACCGTAGCCCCACACCGCCGAGACCAGGTGGTCGCGGGTGTGCACCCGCTGCGGGTGCTCGGTGAGGTGGGCGAGCAGTTCGAACTCGAGGTACGTGAGGTCGAGCAGCCGCCCGTCCACGTAGGCGTTGCGCCGCTCGGTGTCGACGGTGATGCCGCGCCCGGCGGGCCGGACCGGACGGGCTCCGGCGGGAGCGGGCGCCGGCCCGGGCACGGTGGCGGAGGGACCGGCGGCCGGACCTGCGGACAGCCCCGCCGGAGCGCCCACCGCGGTGTCGGCCGGCACCAGCACCAGGTACCCGACCATCGGGTTCCCGGCGGCGCCGAACTGCGAGCCGTACTGGGCGAGCAGTCCCTGCGGCAGCGCACCCTGCGGGAGGGCGGCGACGACGGTCGCCCCCTCGGGGAGCGCGGCGAGCAGGGCCTGCGGCGCCTGCGGGAGCGCCGCGCCCGGAGCCGGGATCACGGCGGCCGGCGGGAGCACCGCACCCGGCTGGGGCGCGGTGGCCGCGCCGACCTGACGGGGTGGGGCGGCGTGGGAGGTGCGCACGGGTGCGCCGGGCCATCGGTCGGCGACCGGGGCGGCGTGCGGGACGGAGGAGCCGGGGGCGCCGGACGTGCCGGGCCCGACCGGGGCGACGCCCGGGAGGGAGCGGACCGCGCGCAGGTGCGGGGTCGCGGTGGGCGGGTTCAGGGTGGCCGTGGAGGAGGAAGACATGGTGTACCGCTCATTTCGCGCGTGACGGACGGGGTGGAGTCGTCTGCGCGTCGACCGGGCGTCGTGCGGGGCTGATCCGGGATCAGCCGGCGGAGGGCCGGGACGCGCTGGGCGAGCCCGGACACGTCTGATCGAACAGGTGCGGCTGCCGGGACGGCCAGAACGGCTCGAGGTCGAGGCGACCCCTCCGGATGTCCTCGGCGCGGTCGGCGCGCCCGTTCCACCGCCCGGCCGGTCCGCCGTCGCACACCGCGGAGACCGCCCCGGTCCTGCGGGGGCGGCCGGCGGTGCCGGGGGCGGGGCTGGTGCAGGCGATGTTCACTGGTGGTCTCTCCGCGAGGCGGGGCCGGACGGCCCGCTGCGGGCACGCCGGGTGGGCGGGCCCGCGATCGGCCTGGTCAACGGGGGTGATGGTGCGCCGGAGGGCTGCCGGACGGGCCGGGGCGCCTGCGGCGGACCGGGAAACGGTCAGCCGGTCAGCGACAACAGGCGCTGCAGATCAGGGCCTGGTCGATGTAGCGGCGGGCGGTGAGTGCCGGCGTGACGGGGGCCGGGACGGTGGCGGCGCGTCGCTGGTCGACGGTCATCCTGAAGCCCTCCCCCTGGCTCTGCACTGCTGCGCGATCGCTCGGAGCGCGGTCGCGTGAACGGAACGTTTCCGGCCCTCCCGACGGCACGGCCGGGCGGCCTTCGTGTCCAGAGCCTTCCACGCCGCGCCGGTCTAGGCAACCTTCAGCACATGAAACGTCCGGGATGCGGACACCGGAATGAGACGGCGGGCGATGCATGGGCGCCTCGGCGGGCCCCGCGACTACGCGGAGCGCCACGACCGAGGCAGCCCCGGACACCCGCCGGGCCGGGGCCGGGCGGGCGCCACATACGGGATGACGCTCCATTGGAGCTGAATTGACGCTTCGTCAGGTCCGGGCCGAGGTCGGGGCACGGTGACGGCGGGCGGCCGCGTGCTCGACCAGCGCGACCAGGAGGTCCTTGCCGTCCTCGCGCAGCCGGGCGTCGCACAGCAGCACGGGGATCCCCGGGTCGAGGTCCAGCGCGTCCCGGACCTCGTCGGGCGAGAAGCGCTCGGTGCCGTCGAAGCAGTTCACCGCGACCACGAAGGGGATGCCGCGCTGCTCGAAGAAGTCCACCGAGGGGAAGCAGTCGGCCAGTCGCCGGGTGTCCGCGATCACGACCGCACCGAGCGCGCCGCGCGCCAGCTCGTTCCAGACGAACCAGAAGCGGTCCTGCCCCGGCGTGCCGAAGAGGTAGAGCGCGAGCCCGGGCCGCAGGTCGATCCGGCCGAAGTCCATCGCCACGGTGGTGGTGCGCTTGTCCTCCACGCCCGCGGTGTCGTCCACCGGGCGGCCCAGCTCGCTGAGCTCCTCCTCGGTGCGCAGCGGCCGGATCTCGCTGACGGCGCCGACCAGCGTGGTCTTGCCCGCGCCGAAGCCGCCCGCGACCAGGATCTTCACCGCGACGGCCGGGCCGCCGCGCCAGCTCGGGTCGTTGGCGCGGTCGGCGGGGGCGGTGGCGCCGTCGTGGTCAGAGCGCACGGAGTCCATTGATCACGTCTCGCAGCAGGCGCTCGTCCGGGAGCTCGGCGAGCGGAACGGGTCGGGTGACGCTGATCAGGTCGGCATCGTAGAGGTCGCCGAGCAGCACCCGGACGACGCTGACCGGCAGGTCCGTGTAGGAGCCGAGCTCGGCGACGGACAGCGGCTCGCGGCGGCACCAGGCCAGGATGGTCTGGTGCTCCGGGTCGAGGACGTGCGCGGGCACGGCCCCCGCGTCCGGCCCGGGATCGGCGGCGGTGATCAGCGAGATGAGGTCGAACAGGCCGTCCTCGACGGGCCGGGCGCGCCCGCGGGTCATCGAGAAGAGGCGCACCACAGGCCCGGCCTCGTCGTCGAACCAGCGGTCGTCGACCGGGGTGCGGGGACGGAACAGGTCGACCTCGAGCGCCTCCGGACCGTCCTCGTCGGGGCCGCCGTCGTCCGCGCCCTCGTCCGCGCCGTCGTCCGTGCCGCTCACGCCGCTCACAGCCTCGACCGGATGCGGGGCGACCAGGCGCGGGGTGACCACGCCGTCGGCCCCGGCCGGTCCGTCCGGGCCGGCCGTCACCCCGGGCACGCGCGGCCCGGACGGCTCGGACGCCCCGTCCGGGCCGGTCCGCCCCGCCGTCTCCCCCTTCGGATCCGCCATCGGACCGCTCATCTCACCGGCGGGGCGGTTTCGGTGCGCGGCTCGGCGGCCATGTGCTCGCCGACCCGCTTGACCAGCAGCGCCATCTCGTAGGCGATCTGGCCGATGTCCGCCTCGGCCTCGCTCAGCACGGCCAGGCAGCTGCCGTCGCCGGCGGCCGTGATGAACAGGAAGGCCTCGTCCAGCTCCACCATGGTCTGACGGACCCCGCCGACCTTGAAGTGCCCGCCGGCGCCCTTGGCCAGGCTGTGGAAGCCGGCCGCGACGGCGGCCAGGTGCTCGGCGTCCTCGCGGTCGAGACCGCGGGAGGCGCCGGTGGCCAGACCGTCGCTGGAGAGGATCACCGCGTGCCGCAGGGCCGCGACGCGCCCCACCAGGTCGTCCAGGAGCCAGTTGAGGTCCCCGGACGGCTGCGTCGAAGTGGTCATGAATCAGTTCCTTCCGCTGGAGCAGGTGGTGCGGGTGAAGCGGTCGTGCGGGTGAAGCGGTCACGCGGGTGGAGCGGGTGAATCGGGTCGTACGGTCATTCAGACGTTCCAGGACGTTCGGATGTTTCCGGCCCGTCGGGTCGTCCGGGCCCGGGTCCGTCGGGTCGTCCGGGCCCGGGCCCCTCGGTCCGCGCCCGCGCATCGGGTCGTACCGATGACGGTACGGGCCCCTCCGGCGCCGGGTTCACCGGGTTCAGGCGCACCGGTTGACCGGGCGGCACCCGGCGGGCCAGCGGCGCGCGGGTCGCCTCGGACGGCGCGGGCAGCGCCATCGGCGCGGGGGCCGGGCTGATCGCCCGGCGGGACGGGTCCGGGGGCTGCCAGGCGGGGACGGCTGCGGGCCGGGGGCTCGCCGGTGCCACGGGGGCGGTGAGGCCGCGACCGCGGGTGAAGCCGCGCTGGAACGAGGCGAAGGCGGCCCGCGCCTCCTCGGGCGAGCGCTCGCGCGCCGGTTCGCCGTCCCCGCTCCCCGCGCCGTCGCCGGCGGCGCCGCCCTCGGGGCCGGCCGCGGCACGGTCGCGGAGCCGGTTGGCCAGCTGGTCCTTGAGCTGCGGCGCGAGGTTGGCCTGCCGGACGCGCCGGGGCAGCCCGCCCGGAGTGCGCTGCACGGGCTGCGGCTGCGGGTCCGTCGGAGCGGCGGTACCCACGGCAGTACCCACGGCGGCACCCGCGGCAGTCCCGGCGACGCCCACAGGGCCGGCAGGGTCGGCGCCACCGACGGCGTCCACGGCGTCCACGGCTGCGTCCGCGAAGGCCGGCGCCTCCCCGCGGCGGTGCCGCCCCGTCCCGGGCGGGCCCTCGCCGTCGGCCACCGGGCCGCCGGACGGTGACGGTGCCGGCACCAGGACCGGCCCGCCCTTGGTGCGCGAGGCCCGGCGAGGCAGTCCGCCCGGTGTACGGCCGGGCTCGGGCAGGGACGGGCGGGGCCCGCCGCTGCCGCCCCGGTGCCGACCACCGGTGCCGGTACCGCCACCGACGGCCGTCGGCCGCGCCGCGGGCACACCGCTGAGGCCGTTCGCACCACTCGCACCACCCGCGCCGTTCACACCGCTCGCCCGGCCGGTGCCGGTGGCACCGCCCGTGCCGCGCGCGCCGCCCGGCGCGTCCGCTCCGGTCCCGGCGAGCGGGGGCACGGCGACCAGGTCGCGCTGCCCGCGCCGGGCCGGGCCCGACCGCTGTCCGGCCTGCGGCGGCTCGGGCCGCCCGTCCGGCGCCTCGGCGAGCAGCTCGCGCGGGATCAGCACGACGGCAGTCGTCCCGCCGTACGGGGAGGGGCGCAGGTGGACCCGGATGCCGTGCCGCCGGGCCAGCCGGCTGACCACGAACAGGCCCAGCCGGTCCGTGTCGGCCAGGTCGAACTCCTGCTCCACGGCCAGGCGCTCGTTGATCTCGGCGAGCAGCTGCTCGCTCAGCCCGAGCCCGCGGTCGTCGATCTCCAGGGCGAATCCGTGCGCGACGACCTCGCCCTGCACGGTGACCTGGGTGGTCGGCGGGGAGAACACCGCGGCGTTCTCGACGAGTTCGGCGATCAGGTGGGTGACATCGGCGACGGCGCTGCCGAGCAGGCCGGTCCCCGGGAAGGGCCGGACGATGACGCGGGCGTAGTCCTCGACCTCGCCGACCGCCGCGCGGACCACGTCCACCATCCGGACCGGCTTGCGCCAGGCGCGCCCCGGGGATCCGCCGGCCAGGATGATCAGGCCCTCGGCGTGCCGGCGCATACGGGTGGTGAGGTGGTCGACCTTGAAGAGGTCCTCCAGCTCCGCCGGGTCCTCGGTGCGGCGTTCCATGGTGTCCAGCAGCGTGAGCTGGCGGTGCAGCAGGACCTGGCTGCGCCGGGCCAGGTTGACGAAGACGGCCGAGACGCCGCGGCGCAGGTCGGCCTGTTCGACGGCGGCCTCGACGGCGGCCCGCTGGACGGCGTTGAAGGCCTGCCCGACCTGCCCGATCTCGGCCGAGCCGAACCGCAGCTCGGGGGCCTCGGCGGCGACGTCCACCGCCTCGCCGCGGCGCAGCCGCAGCATCACGGAGGGCAGTCGGGTGCCCGCGAGTTCGTTGGCGGAGTTGCGCAGGCCGATGAGTTCGCGGGCCAGGCCGCGCCCGATCCGGTAGGAGATCAGCACCGACAGCACGACCGCGACCAGGCCGATCGCCCCGGCGATGCCGCCGCGCCAGAGCAGTCCGATCGCCGCGGACCGCTCGCGGTCGCCGATCCCGGCGGCGATGCGGGAGTTGATGGCGGCGAGGTCGCCGAGCGCCCGGTCGGCGGTCTCCCGCCAGGAGTCGCCGTTGATGGCCTGGGCGACCCGTTCGGGGCCTCCGGCGCCGACGAAGTCCGCCTCGGCGCGGGCGAGCGCGGCCCAGGCCTCGCCCCCGCGCAGCGCGATGTAGTCGGCCTGGTCGGCGGGTTCGAGCTCGGCGATGTAGACGGTGAACAGGGCCTGCTGGTTGTGCAGGGCGTCCAGCGCGACCTGGTACTGCTCACCGGTGGGCCTGGCGACGCCGGCGCGCAGGCCCTCCATGGCCGCGTCCTCCTGGGAGAGGTACTCGCGGGCGCGCACCAGCTCGATCAGGATCGTCCCCTGGCGGGGGAGTTGGCCGGTCTGCCGGGCGACGTAGGCGGAGCGGAAGCCGAACACCGGCTTGACCAGGTCGCTGTACTGGTCGAGCGCGAACTCCCAGTTGAGCGCCGAGCGGCCGACCTGGGCGCGCAGCGGGCCCATCTGGTCGGCCGCGGCGACGATCTGCAGGAAGCGGCCGCGCTGGGCGCTGGAGAGCTTGCCCCCGGAGCCGTCCATCTTCTGCCGCAGGACGTCGAGGCTGTGGTCGGTGGCGGTCTTGGCGCGCTCGTAGGCGTCCTTGGCGGCCCGCGAGTTCGGGTCGGCCAGGCGCTGGACGGCGGCCCGCCGCTCGTTCTGCAGGTCGGTGGCGTACTGGTCGACCGGAGTCCCGAACTCCTTGTACGTACGGGTGATCTCCAGCTGGCCCCAGACGTCTCCGGTGGTGGCGAGGGTCGCGTACACCCACAGGGCGGTGAGGGCGACGATGGGCACCAGGAGCAGCGCGATGATCTTCGCGCGGATCGAGCTGCTGCGCAGACGCATGGAGTCCTCGGTCGGGAAGTGCCAGGCGCGGACGGGGAGCGGTTCGGAACGGTGGGGCGGTCCGGGCGGCGGGAGCCGGCCACGGGCGGTGCTGCTGTGCCGGTGTTGCGGGCGGGGCTCGGAGCCGTGGGGGCGGTCCGGGCCGGTCGGGCGGCGTCGGGGCGTGGGTGCGCAGGTCCTGCGGGGGTCCTGCACGGGTGTCGGGTGCGGTGCGGAAGGGGCCGCGGGGCTGGTCGGCGTGGATGGTGCGTCGTCGGATCGGGCCTGGCCGGGAGGCCCCCGGCCGCAGGTCTGCGAGAGCCTACTACGCCCTGACCACTCGTTCGAGGGTCGAACCCACCCACTTCTCCGGCTCGACCGGGACACGTCAGGAAGCGGTCCCGATCACCGCCGCCAGCCGTCCGGATCCTCCCTGGACGCCCCGTTTGCCCCGGTGGTCGGCCGCACACGACTCCTCCCCGCGCCCGACACTTTCCGTGCGGCCCGGTGCCGATCTCGTCGCGTCACGGTCACAACCCTGGGCAGCGAAACGACGATCCGATAGTTTCGCTGCACCTGCGCTGCCCGGCAGCACCGCCATGCCCTCCGGGCGCCACGGGCACGGAACGGCCCGCGAACGGCCCGGTCGGCGACAGCCGCCGGCGGTGGCACGGGCCCTGCGGGGCACCGGCCGACGGCACGGCACCGGCGGTGGCGCACGGGTCCGGCCCAGGTGCGGGTACGGGCCCCGGCCCGGTGCGGGTACGGCAGGACCACGGGCACGGCAGGAGCACGGCGCGGGCGGTACGGCCGCGGGACGCGAGACGCGAACGGGGGGATTGTGCGCGAGTTCACCACCCCCGCCCTGGCCGGGCCCGGGGCCACCGGAGGACTCGCCGACTCGCTCTACGACACCGCCGAACGCACGCCCGACCTCGTCCAGCTCGCCCGCCGCACGCCACCCCCCGCCGGCGCCGGCCACGGCGGACCCGGCACCGGCTACGGCAGTCCGGGCACCGGCCACGGCGGACCCGGCAGCCAGGGCGGTCCCGGCGCCGCCGGAAGCCCGGACCCGTCGGAGCAGTGGGAGCCCGTCACCGCGCGGGAGTTCCGGGACGAGGTGCTCGCCCTCGCCAAGGGCCTGCTCACCCGCGGCGTGCGCTACGGCGACCGGGTCGCCCTGATGTCCCGCACCCGCTACGAGTGGACACTGTTCGACTACGCGCTCTGGTCGATCGGGGCGATCACCGTCCCGGTCTACCCGACGGCGGCCGCCGAGCAGGTGCGCTGGATCCTCGCCGAGACCCAGGCCGTCGCGTGCCTGGTCGAGGACGAGGACGCCGCGATGACGGTCGGGGCGGTCTGCGACGCGCTGCCCGACCTCACCGGCATCTGGCAGCTGGACCGCGACTGCGTGGCCGCGATCGTCGAGGACGGCCGCGACGTGCCCGACTCGCTGGTGCACCGCCAGCGCCTCGGCGTCGCCGCCGGGAACATCGCCACCGTCGTCTACACCTCGGGCACCACCGGGCGCCCCAAGGGCTGCCTGATCACCCACGCCAACCTGGCCGCCGAGGCCGACGCCCTGCTCGGCGGCTGGGGCGAGGCCTTCCGGGACACCGGCGGCGGCCAGCCGTCGACCCTGCTGTTCCTGCCGCTGGCGCACGTCTACGGCCGGGCCGTCCAGATCGCGGCGATCCGCGGCGGGCTCCGGATCGGCCACGTCCCCGAGGTCTCCACCGACGCGCTGCTGCCCGCCCTGGCCTCCTTCCGGCCGACCTTCCTGAACGCCGTCCCCTACGTCTTCGAGAAGATCTTCCAACAAGCCCGGCAGGCCGCCGAGGACGCCGGGCGCGGGGAGCTCTTCGAGCAGGCCCGGCAAGTGGCCGTCGACTGGGCGGCCGCCCGGGAGCAGAAGGTGTTCGGCCGCGGGCCGGGCCCCGGGCCGAAGCTGAGGTTGCGCCACCTCGCCTACGAGCGGACCGTCTACCAGCGGCTGCGGGCCGTGCTCGGCGGCCGGGTGCGCAGCGTGATGTGCGGCGGATCCTCGCTCCGCCGGGACCTCGGCCTCTTCTTCACCGGCGCCGGACTGCAGCTCTACGAGGGGTACGGGCTGACCGAGACGTCCGCCGCGATCACGGCCAACCCGATCGGCCGGCAGAAGCCGGGCACCGTCGGACACCCGCTGCCGGGCTGCTCGGTCGCGCTCGCCGACGACGGCGAGGTGTGGGTGCACGGCGACTCGGTCTTCGGCGGCTACCTCAACCACCCGCAGTGCACGGCCGAGTCCCTGGTCGACGGCTGGTTCGCGACCGGCGACCTGGGGCGGCTGGACGAGGACGGCTACCTGACCATCACCGGCCGCAAGAAGGACCTGATCGTCACCAGCAGCGGCAAGAACCTCGCCCCGTCGGCGCTGGAGGAGCGGGTGGCCGCGCATCCGCTGGTCTCCCAGTGCCTGGTGGTCGGCGACGACCGGCCCTACGTGGCCGCGCTGATCACCCTCGACCCCGGCGCACTGGCGCACTGGCTGAAGACCCACGGGCGCGAACAGCTGGACCCGTGGGCGGTGCTCGCCGACGAACAGTTGCACACCGAGATCCAGCGCGCGGTGGCGGCGGCGAACACCGCGGTGTCGCGGGCCGAGTCGATCCGCGCGTTCCGGCTGCTGCCGCGGGAGTTCAGCCAGGAGCAGGGCCTGCTGACGCCCTCGCTGAAACTGCGCCGGGCGGCCATCGCCGAGTACTACGCCGAGGACGTCGCGGAGCTGTACGTCTCCTGAGCCGGCGCGAGTGCCGCCCCGATCCGGCCCGCCGCCCCGCCCCCACCGGCACGTCCGATAGGTCGGTGAGCCGCCGGTTCCACCGCCCTTGTGCGGTACGTCTCCTGACGGGTCGTCTCGTCCTCTTTGCGGCCGGGCGGGCGGCACTCGGTTCACCCGCCGTTCCCTTGACGGGCCGATTGGTCCAGTCCATTGTTTCTCCTCGGTCCGCGTGCGGCGCACCACCCGCTCCCGCCCCTCGGGGAGCGCCCCGGTTCCACGGTCCCGATTCCGCCACGCCCTCCCCACGGGCGCGGCTCCCCCACCCCGCAGGAGTCCTCACGTGTCGATGTCCACGCGCCTGTCCGCGCTGGCCGCCTCCGTCGCGCTGCTCACCGCGCTCACCGCCCCGGTGGCCACCGCGACCCCCGGAGCCGCCGGGGGCACCGGCGGCCCGACCGTCAACCTGGCCACCAACCCCGGCTTCGAACTTCCCTCCCCCGACCTCGCCGACTGGGGCAGCGTCCCCGGCTGGAGCTGCACCGGCGGCCCGGCCGAGGCCGCCCTCACCACCGCCGCCCCGCACTCCGGGAGCTCCGCGCTCACCGTCACCCCGGCCGGCGACGACTCCACCGGCGAGTGCGCGCAGACCGTCTCCGTCCAGCCCGACACCACCTACACCGCCTCGGCCTGGGTCCGCGGCTCCTTCGTCTACCTGGGCGCCACCGGCACCGGCCGCGACGTCGCCCCCGCCTGGACCGCGAGCACCGCAGGCGGCTGGCAGCAGCTCACCACCCGCTTCACCACCGGCCCCAAGGCCCGCAGCGTCCGCCTCTACGTCCACGGCTGGTACCAGCAGGGGCCGTTCTCCGTCGACGACGTCCGGGTGGACGGCCCGGCGCCCACCCCGGCCGTCGCCGCCGGCTCCGTCCCGACCGACGACAAGGTCGTCTTCTTCACCGTCGACGACGGCTGGCAGCGCACCCCCGAGGCCGAGCGGTTCATCGCCGACCACCGCCTGCCGATCACCGCCTTCCCGCTGCCCATGCCCGCCGGCACCGACCCGGGCTTCTTCCGGCGGGTCACCGCCGTGCCCGGCTCCTCCGTCCAGGACCACAGCGTCTCCCACTCCGACCTCAGCACGCTCCCGCTCGAACGGCAGCAGGTCGAGATCTGCGACGCCCGCGACGCCCTGACCCGCCTGTTCGGCACCGCCCCGGTGGTGTTCCGGCCGCCCTACTTCGCCTGGAACGCCGACACCCTGCAGGCCGCCGCGAACTGCGGCATCCGCACCGTCCTCACCGCCGACGCCGACTTCAGCTGGGGCGCCTCCAACATCTGGCACCCCGGCACGCTGCAGCCGGGCGACGTCGTGCTGATGCACTGGACCGACACCCTCGCCACCGACCTCCAGCGTGCTCTGGCCGCCGCCGACGCGGCCGGCCTCAAGCCCGCCGGCCTGGCCGACTACCTGCACTGAGCCACCGCCCCACTCCACCGGGCCTTCGCTCCCACCCCGGAGCGGCGGCCCGGCCGCGCACGGGCCGTCGACGTCCGTCCGTCGGCCCGTTCCCACCGCCGTACACCGATGCGCCGCTGCGCCCCGCACCCCTGAACCCCTGAACCCCCGCACCGCGTGTGGTCGTGACTCCCCCGTCCCGCCGGAGAGCCCACCCACACCCGTGGCCGCGTCGGCGGCCCCTTCGAGGGCGGCGGCCCGCTGCTGCTCACCACTGCCGGGGCCGTTCGGGGCGCCCGCACACCGTGCCGCTCGGGTACGTCGAGGCGGAGGGACTGCTCCCGGTCGCCGCCGCGGCGGCCGGAGCGCACCCGCCCCCCGTGGTACCGCAGCCTGCTCGCCCCTCCCGCGGCCCGGGGCGAACTCGGCGCCGACTCCTTCGATGCCGTCGCCGTGCCGGCCGAGCGCGCTCGGCGGGACCGGAGGTTCGCAGCCGCCGTCCGGAAGCGACCCGGCTACGGCGACTACCGGGCCGTCACGCAGGCGGGAGCCGGCCGTCGCGGTCCTGGAACGCCCCGCGGAGCCCGGCCGGGCTCGGGCTCCGGCTGCGCCGGCACTGCCCGACCTTCTGCGAAGGGCTGACGCACCACCACGCCGGCGAGGACTCCGCGTTCCTCCCCGCCCTGGCCCGCAGCCGCCCCGGGCCGGCCGGGGCGCTGGAACGCCTCGGCGAGGAACACCGGGCCCGGGAACGGGAACGGCGACAAGACCGGCCGGCGCCTGAGCAACGGCCGGTGCCGCCGGCTGCTCCCCTCCTCGGGGAGCAGCCGGCGGCACCGGTGCGGGCGCGGGACCGGCCTCGCGGTCCCGCGTCAGCGACGCGCAGCGGGGCTGTGTGTCAGGACCGGGTGAAGACCGGGAGGTAGCCACCGGACTGGCCGGAGGCCTTCGGGTGGTAGCTCTCGTCGACCGGCAGGGTGGTGCTGTTGAGCCAGGTGGTCAGCGAGCCGCAGATCTCGTGCTCGGTGAACGCGCTGCGCACGTCACCGAAGGTGAAACCGGCGTTGGCGACCCGCTTGGCGATGACCTCGTCCAGCGTGTCGGCGGCGCCGTTGATCGCGGCGCGCTTGGTGTCGCCGATGCCGAAGATGCAGCTGCCGCCGACCTTGTAGAGGTGCGGGTAGCCCAGCACGACCACGTGGGCGTTGGGCGCCTTGGCGTGGATCGCCGAGTACACCTTGTCCAGCTGGGCCGGCAGGGTGTTGCGGGCGTAGTTCTGGGCCGCGTTGACGGCGTTGAGGCAGGAGCTGTCCGACTCCAGCACGCAGGTCTTCATCGTGTCGGCGAACCCGGCGTCGTTGCCGCCGACCGAGATGCTGACCAGCGTGGTGCCGGAGCTCAGGGCGGAGATCTGGTTGTTGAGGATGTCGCCGGTTCTGGCACCCGAACAGGCGACGAACGAGAAGGATGACGGCGCGTGCGCGTTCTTCCACAGGTACGCGTACGAGTTGGTGCTCCGCTTGCAGTTACCGCTGTCGCTCAGGTAGCTGCCGGCGCCGACGCCGGCGGAGTAGGAGTCCCCGAGCGCGACGTAGTTGACCCCCGCCGCGTTGGCGGACGACGCGGTGAAGAGCGTGGTCAGAGTGAGGAGAGCCGCTATCGCGGCAACGGACAGTGCACGAGCTGGACGGAGCATGACACCTCCTGGTGTGGCATTGGTCACAGAAGGAATACCAGGAGGTAGGTGAACCGGGAAGCGCTCATGCCAAGGATATTGACGGACCGTCTGACAACGCAGAAGTGAACCCCGGCCCACAGTGCGTGAGTTGACGCTGGTCAAGGCGGCCAATGCCGACGGGCGTCGGTCATCGCGCGTAGAGAGTGGTCGGCCGAACGGTCAGCGAGTGGTCAGTCGGCGGTCAGCCGAAAGGGCGGTCGGGAGGCGGGCGGGGGTGCCCGATCGGGCGCGCCCGACGGTGGAACGGCAGCCGGTGGAACGGCAGCCGGTGGAGCGGTCGCCGGTGGAGCGGCGGCAGGTGGAGTGGTCGCCGGTGGAGCGGCGGCCGGCCGGTGATCAGACGGCCGCCACCCGGCTCGACGCGGCGGCGGGCGGACCGGGCACCAGCCGTCAGCCGGGGACCGGCCCTCGGCCCGGGATCAGCCTTCCCCGAGCGCCACCCGTAGGCCGAAGGCCAGCCTGCGACCGCGGACCAGCCGTCGGCCGGAGGCCGTCCGTCGGCCCACGATCAGCTGTCGGCCGGGTGACGGTCCTCGGGGCGAGGGGCGCCCGGCTCGGCGAGGCCCTGGTCGACGCCCGGGTAGGCGGGACCGGGGAAGACGGTGCAGCCCCCCACCGGAAGCTCCTCGATCGTCTCGTTCGCGGCGACGGGCACGCCGAGGCGGTGCGCCGCGGTGGCCACGGCCGCCCGGGCCTGCCGCAGCCCCGGCGCACCCCAGCCGAGCAGCTCGACGGCGAGCCCGGGCGCGACCAGCAGCCGGCGGTAGTGCCGCCCGGAGGCCGGGTCGGCCACGCTCGGGCCGACCGCCCGCAGCGGCGCCGCCATCCGGACCCGCGCGCACTCGTGCCCGCCGTTCGCCGAGCCCACCCGGTCGTAGAGGTAGCCCAGGTAGTACGGTCTGCCGATCACCGCCTGGGCCTCCTCGGCCGCCTCCCGCGCCAGGGCGCGGGCCGGATCGCCGGCGTCCTCCGGCTCCAGCGAGCCGCCGGGCAGCGAGCAGATCCCGTCCCGGGGGTTGACCAAGGTCAGCACCCGGCCGTCCGGGGCGAACAGCCAGCCCCAGGACTGCTTCACCGGCAGGTCACCGGGCACCTGCTCGCCCGGGCGCCAGGGCCACCCCGCGGTGGGACGCCGGCGCACCCTGCCGAGCAGCTCGGCGATCTCCGCGCTGTACTCGATCCGGCTCATGCGCCCCCCTCTCGGTGTCGGGCTCGCCGGACCGGCGGTGCGCGGGGCGGACCTGCGGAGCACGGTACGGAGCGGAGCGGCCGGAGCGTCGGCGTGGGGGCACCACACGCTCCTGCTGTTGATCTTCTCCGAATCTTCCCCGAACAGGCGGTCGATGAACAGTCCCCAGCGCCGCATGGAGGATGCGGCGCCCGGAAGCCCCCTGATCACCCCGGCGACGTCACCCCCGCGGCCCACCCCCCTCCCCCTCGCCCGGGAACCCGGGCACCGGGAACCCCGGTCGGGGGACCACCCCCGGCGGGAACGGCAGACCGCGCGCCGCGTCGTCGGCCAGCTCGTCGAACACCTCGTGGACCGTCATCGGCCGCAATCGCCCGCCGGCCAGCGCCCAACCGCGCACCAGCGCACCGCCGGACGCGGCCGGATCGCCGTGCAGCAGCAGCGCCCCCGTGCCGCCGCCGGCCACGCCCGCCGCCAGCGTGACGCAGAACGCCTCGGTGTCCCGCCCCTCGGGGTGGAGGCTCCCCGCCCGGACGCGGAGGTCCACCGCCGAGGTGAGCTGCTCGCCGTCCTCCGGGCCGTGGCAGCGCAGGGTCAGCAGGTGGCCGCCTTCCCCCGCACCCGCGGCCAGCGCGAGGTAGACCGCCGTCACGTAGCCCATGACCGCCGCCAGCCTGCGCCGCCCGTCCTCGTCGTCACCGACGGCCTGGAGCAGCGCGACCCCGGCGACGGACATCCGCACCCGGGCCCGGTGGTCGTCCAGCAGCACCGGGAGCAGCCCGGCCAGCCGCTGCCCGGCGTAGACGAAGGGCTCGCCGGCCAGCTCCGGATCGGCCGCGTAGGCGACCCGGGTGGCGGGCGCCCGGGGATCGAGGCCGAGCGCCGCACAGTAGTCCTCGTAGTCCCCCGCCTCCAGGACCCTGAGGTGCACCTCCAGGCCCCGACGGTGCAGCGCGCGCAGGTGCGACTCCACCCGCCGCAGGTACTCCGGGTGCGCGAGCCGCCCGAACAGCCCGTGGCGCGCCAGGGCCGCGAAGTCGGCGGCCGCCGCCGCCAGCGCGACCGCCACCGGCTCCGGCGGCGGGGCTCCGCCCCGGACCCGCCCGCCCCGCCGACCGGACGCGGCGCCGCCTCCCGCACCGCCGCCGGGCGGCCCGTCCCCCCGGGGCGGCCGCGCCCCGCCGGGCCCTCCCCCGCCGCCGCCCTCGCCGGGCGCCGGCCCGCGCCCGGCGCGCACCAGCGCCCTCCGGCGCACCCGGGACCGCCCGAACCCGCCGGCCGCCCCGGACCTCCGGGCGGTCGCGACCGCTCCGGAGCCACCGGAGCCCACACCTTCCGACGACCACACCCGCATGGTTCCTCCCACCCCGCACACCCGACGACGGACACCGCCGGCCGCCCCGACCCGGAGCCGCCGACACCGGGGAACATACACAGAGCCACTGACAATCCACCCCGAGTGATCGGAGGGGCGGGGCCGGGGCGCCCCACCGCAGGGTCCGGCGCCGTCCCGGACCCGCCCGCCGGGACGGACGGGGTGGCTGGTCCGGACGGGATTGTCGGTGCCGGACGTTAGGGTCGGGGACCATGCGACTGCTGCATACCTCCGACTGGCACCTCGGCCGCTCCTTCCACCGGGAGAGCCTGCACGACGCCCAGCGCGCCTTCCTGGACCACCTGGTGGACGTGGTCCGGGAGCAGCACGTGGACGCCGTGCTGGTCGCCGGGGACGTGTACGACCGGGCGCTGCCCGCGCTGGACGCGGTCGCGCTGTTCGACGACGTGCTGCACCGGCTGGCCGGGCTGGGCGTGCCGACGGTGTTCATCAGCGGCAACCACGACTCGGCCCGCCGGCTGGGCGTCGGCGCCGGGCTGATCGGCCGGGCCGGCGTGCACCTGCGCACCGACCCGGGAGAGTGCGCCGTCCCGGTGCTGCTGGCGGACGAGCACGGCCCGGTGGCGGTCTACGGCCTGCCGTACCTGGAGCCGACGCTGGTGCGCGAGCGGTTCGGGCTGGAGCGCGGCGGGCACGCGGCGGTGCTCGGCGCGGCGATGGACGAGGTCCGGGCCGATCTGGCGGCCCGCCCGGCGGGCACCCGTGCGGTGGTGCTCGCGCACGCCTTCGTGACCGGCGGCACGGCGAGCGACAGCGAGCGGGACATCGCGGTCGGCGGGGTCGCCTCGGTGCCGGCCGCGGTCTTCGACGGCGTGCACTACGCGGCGCTCGGCCACCTGCACGGCTGTCAGACCCTCGCCCCGCACCTGCGGTACAGCGGCTCCCCGCTCGCCTACTCCTTCTCCGAGGCGAACCAGCGCAAGACCATGTGGCTGGTCGACCTCGCCGCCGACGGGTCGGTCGCCGCGGAGCGGGTCGACTGCCCGCAGCCGCGCCCACTGGTCACCCTGCGCGACGGTCTCGACGCGCTGCTCACCGACGAGGCGTACGCGCCCCACGAGCAGTCCTGGGTGCAGGCCACCCTCACCGACGCGGCCCGCCCGAGCGAGCCGATGGAGAAGCTGCGCCGCCGCTTCCCGCACACCCTGCAGCTGCTCTTCGACCCGGAGGACGCCGACGCGGAGCCGACGCGCTCCTACGCGGCCCGGGTCAGCGGCCGCGCCGACCTGGAGGTCGCGGAGGGCTTCCTGCGGCACGTGCGCCCCGGCGCGGAGCCGGACGGCGACGAGCTGGACTGGCTGCGCACCGGGTTCGAGAGCGTCCGGGAGAACACCGACCGGAAGGCGGACCTGCCCCGATGAGACTGCACCGGCTCACCGTGACCGCCTTCGGCCCGTTCGCGGGCAGCGAGACGGTCGACTTCGACGCGCTCGCCGCCGGTGGCCTGTTCCTGCTGCGCGGGGCGACGGGCGCGGGCAAGAGCAGCGTGCTGGACGCCGTCTGCTTCGCCCTGTACGGGGACGTGCCCGGCACCCGCCGCGCCAACCGGCTGCGCAGCGACCACGCCGACCCGCGCCGGCTGACCGAGGTCCGGCTGGAGCTGACGCTCGGCGGGCGGCGGCTGCAGATCACCCGGCTGCCCGAGCAGCGCCGCCCGAAGAAGGTCGGCACCGGCACCACGGTCGAGCGCCCGCAGACCCTGCTGCGGGAGTGGGCCGCGGACGCGGGCGACGGCACGCCCGGCTGGCGGGCGGTCAGCAAGTCCCACCAGGAGGCCGGCGAGGAGATCCACCGGCTGATCGGCATGAACCGGGAGCAGTTCTGCCAGGTGGTGCTGCTGCCGCAGGGCGACTTCGCCCGCTTCCTCAAGGCCGATTCGGAGGAGCGCGGCAAGCTGCTCCGGCGGCTCTTCGACACCGAGCGCTTCCAACACGTCGAGGCGTGGCTCGCGGAGCAGCGCCGGGCCCAGGAGGCCGCCGTCCAGGCCGGTCGGCGCCGGCTGCGGGACCTCGCCAGCAAGGCCGAGCAGGCGGCCGGCCCGGACGCCGAGCCCGCCGCGGACTGGGTTCCCGCCGAGGAGGACGCCGCGGACCTGACCGCCGGGGTGCTCGGCTGGGCGGCCGTGCTGCGCGGCGGAGCGGCCGAGCAGCTCGCGGTCGCCGAGGCGGCGCTCGAGGGTGCCGAGGCCGCGCAGCGGGCGGCCCAGGCCGATCGCGGGGAGGCCGAGGAGTTGGCCGGCCGCCAGGGCCGCCACCGGGAGGCGCTGCGGCGGGCCGACCGGCTGGCCGCAGCGGAGGCCGAGGCGGCCGCGGACGGCCGGCGGCTGGCGGCGGCGCAGGCGGCCGTCGGGGTGGAGTCCGCGCTGCGGCTGCGCGAGGGCGCGGCCGACGCCCTCGGGCGGGCCCGGGAGGACGAGCGCCGGCACCGCGCGGCGCTGGCCCGGCCGGACGCGGGCGCCCGCGTCCCGGCCGGCGGGGGCCGCGGTGCCGGTGAGGTCGGCGCGGAGGAGGCCGGTGAGGTCGGCGCGGAGGAGGGCCCGGCCCTGGCCGAGGCTCCCGCGGCGGCCCTGGCCGAGGCCGAACGGCGCCTGCGCGCGGAGCTGGTCCGGCTGGAGACGGCCCGGACGCAGGAGCGGCGCTGCGCCGAACTCGCCCGCGAGCAGCGGCTCCTGGACGAGGAACGCCGGCGGGCCGAGGAGCTCGCCGAGGAGGCCGAGGACTGGCTGGCGGAGTACGACGAGCGGCTCGACGGCCTCCGGGCTCAGCAGTCCGAGGCCCGGGCCGCGGGCCTGCGGGTGGAGCAGCTGGACGGCCGGCGCGCCGAGTCGGCAGCCCGGCTGGACGCCGCCCGGGAGCGCGACGGGCTGCGGGCCCGGATCGCCGCCGAGGAACCGCGGGTGAGCGCGCTGCGCACGGCCGCGCTGGACGCCCGCGAGCACTGCCTGAGCCTGCGCGAACGCCGTCTGACCGGAATGGCGGCCGAGCTGGCCGAGCAGCTGCGGGCGGGCGAGGCCTGCCGGGTCTGCGGATCGCCCGAGCACCCGGCACCGGCCGAGGCCGCCGGGGCCCTGGTCGCCGCGGGCGACGAGGAACGGGCACAACGGGCCCAGGCCGTCGCCGAGCAGGCCTGGACGGCGGCCGACCAGGCGCTCACCGCACTGCGGGTCCGCGAGGCCACCGCGGCCGGGGCGGCCGGGCCGGAGGCCGTCGACGCGCTGGCGCGGGCCCTCGACGAGCTGGCCCGCGAGCACCACGAGGCGCTGCACGCGGCGGAGGCGCTCGGCCGGGTCGAGCAGGAGGTCGCCCGGCTGTCGGCGGACCAGACCCGCCGGCTCGCCGAGCTGCGCGAGGCCCGCGAGCGCGGCGCCGTGCGCACCGACCGCCTCCAGGCGCTCGACCTGGAGCGGCGGGAGCTCACCGCGCTGGTGTCCGCCGCCCGCGGCGAGGCCGACTCGGTCGCCGACCGGGCGGCGGAGCTGGAGCGGCTGGTCGAGCTGGTCGCCGCGGTGGCCGGGGCCGCCGCCGCCCGTGACCGGGCCCTGGCCCGGCTGGGCGACGCGGAGGAGGAGCTGACCAGGGCCGCCGCCGCGGCCGGCTTCCCGAACGCCGGGGAGGCCCTGGCGGTGCTGCTGCCCCGCCCGGAGCGCGAGCGGTTGGAGGCGCGGGTCGAGCGGCACCGCGCGGAGTCGGCCGCCGTGCGGCGCGAGCTGGCGCTGCCGGAACTGGCCGAGGCCGCGGCCCGCCCGCCGGTGGACCTGCCGGCCGCGGCGGCCGCGCTCGCTGCCGCCACCGACCGGCTGGGCCGGGCGCACGCCGCCCGGGCGGCGGCCGGTGAGCGCTGCGCGGCACTGGCCGCGATCGGCCGGCAGCTGGGCGAGCTGGCCGCCGGGTTGGCGCCGGCGCTGGAGCGGTACGGGCGGATCAACCGGCTGGCCGCCCTGGCCGCCGGCACCTCCACCGAGAACCGGCTGCGGATGCGCCTGGAGTCGTACGTGCTGGCGGCCCGGCTGGAGCAGGTCGCGGCGGCGGCGAGCGACCGCCTGGTGCGGATGTCCGGCGGCCGGTACACCCTGGTGCACAGCGACGACCGGGGCAGTGGCAACAAGCGCTCGGGCCTGGCCCTGCGGGTGGTGGACGCCTGGACGGGCACCGAGCGCGACACCGCGACGCTCTCCGGGGGCGAGGGGTTCTTCGCCTCCCTCGCGCTCGCCCTCGGCCTGGCCGACGTGGTCACCGACGAGGCCGGCGGCATGCCGCTGGACACCCTGTTCATCGACGAGGGCTTCGGCACGCTCGACGAGCAGTCCCTGGAGGAGGTGATGGACGTCCTCGACGGCCTGCGCGAGCGGGACCGCGCGGTCGGCATCGTCAGCCACGTCGCCGACCTGCGCAGCCGGATCCCGGCGCAGCTGCTGGTGCGCAAGGGGCGGCACGGCTCCACCCTGGCCCTGGCCGGGAGGGAGGACGCCTGAGCCCGCCGGGCGTCAGCCCGAGCAGGCGATCCGCTGCGCCTGCTGCCAGGCGCAGACCGGGCAGAGGGTGCTGCCCGGGTGGTCGGCGGGCAGTTCGGTCGGCTCCCCGCACAGGACGCAGTCGGCCCGCGGCCCGGCCTGCGCCGGGGCGGGCACCAGCGCGGCCCCGGCCCCGGCCTCCGGGGCGAGCCCGCAGACCGTCGTGTCCTCGTCCCTCGTGCCGTCACTCATGCCGCCTTCCTACTGCGCGGGCGGTGCCCTCCGCAAGGCGGGGGCCGCGCAGGCCCCGGGGCCCCGGCCCCTTCCCCAGCCCTTCCTCGCCCCTTCCCCGGCCCGCCGAGGGGGCCCGCGCCGCCCCCGGCTACGGTGGGCCGCATGCCCGCCGACCTCCACGACCGCCTGCTCGCGGCCCGCGCCGCCGCCCCCTCCTACCCCGAGGTGGGCGCCACCCGGGGCGGCCCCCTGCCGGCCGGCTACGCGCACCTGCGGCGCCGGGTGCACCTCGGCCACGGGCCGCAGGTGCTGGCCCGGGCCGGGCGGTACGTGCTCGGCTGGGGCAGCCAGCTGGGCACCGGGTTCGCCGTGTACCCGCACGCGCCGGCCGAGGAGGGGGCGACGGTCCTGTTGCGGCTGAGCCTGCCGGGCGGGCGGTGGCCGCGGCTGGTCATCCCCTGCCGGGTGGTGTGGACGGTGGACCGGCCGGACCGGATCGGCTTCGCCTACGGCACGCTGCCCGGGCACCCGGAGTGCGGCGAGGAGGCGTTCCTGGTGTCGATGGACGCCGACGGAGCGGTGTGGTTCGAGGTGGCCGCGTTCTCCCGGCTGAGCGCCTGGTACGCGCGGCTGGGGCGACCGGTGGCGCAGCTCTGCCAGTACCTGGCGATCGAGCGCTACCTCGCCGCGGTGGCCGCCGCGGTCGCGGACCCCGCCGCGCACGGCTGACCGCGCGCGGGGCGGCGAGCCCCGGCCGACGGGCCCGAGCCGGGGGACGTGGGCCGCGGACGTGAGCCGGCAAGATGCGCTCGCGCCGAACGGAGCGTTCGCCCACCGCCCAGGCACGGCACGGCACGGCCCGGCCCGGCGCGGTGCGGTGACGTGCCGGACCTGGCCAGGTCCGGCCAGGTCCGGTCCGGTCGGCCGCTCAGCCGAGGAAGGAGAGCCGGACGGTTCGGCGCGGGTTGTCCCCGTTGGTGTCGACCAGCACCACGGACTGCCAGATGCCGAGCGCCAGTTGGCCCCCGATCACCGGCAGCGTGGCGTGCGGGGCGACCAGGCCGGGGACGACGTGGTCCCGTCCGTGTCCGGGGCTGCCGTGGCGGTGGCGCCAGCGGTCGTCGGCGGGGAGCAGCTCGCGCAGGACGGCGAGGAAGTCCTCGTCGCTGCCGGAGCCCGTCTCCAGGACGGCGATCCCCGCGGTGGCGTGCGGGACGAAGACGTTGAGCAGGCCGTCGCGGCCGGCGGCCCGCTCGGTGAGGAACCCGGTGCAGCGGTCGGTGATGTCGAGCGCGACCTCGCGGCTGCCGGTGGTGATCTCGAAGGTGGTGGTCTGGAAGGGGCTGGTGGGGGTGGAGTGGGTGTTGTCCGCCATGGCGCCATCCTCACCCACCGGGCCCGTGCCCGCGCAGTACCTCGCCGACTCCGCTCGCCGGGCCGGCACGCGGGCGTAGGGTGAGAGGTTCAGACCAGACGGGGCGCTCGGGGGGCGGTGCCCGGGCCGTGGCCCGCGCCGGTCCGCGGCCGGCCCCGCGCACTCCCCGGGTACGCCGAAGACCCGACGGTCCTGGTGGTCCGTCGGGTCGGGATCCCGGTGTGCGCGGCGGGCCGAGGCCCCCCGGCCGGGATTCCCGGGCCAGGGCCCGGAGGCCCTAGCCGCGTCCGCCGAAGAGGCTGCGGCGCAGCCGCCGCAGCGGCGACAGCAGCGAGACCCGCACGTGGCGGCGCCGGGTCGCCGGAGCGTCCGCGCCGCGCGGGGTCAGCTCCCTTATCAGCCCGAGCGCCTCGGCGGTGTCCACCGCCGGGAGCGCGGGCGCGCCGAGCACGGCCAGGTGTCGCTCGATCCGGCGGCCGGTCGTGCCGACACCGCACTGGATCGCCGGCACACGGGGCCGAGTCCGCACTTGCATGTGTTCCATCAGTTCTTCCCACCCCTACGAGGCGCCAGGGCCAGAGGCGAAGACTATCCGCGATGGACGGCCTTCGCGCAACCGTCCCTGGTGTTGTGCCACCGTACCGTGCGGCGTCAACTGACGATGCACCAGGGGCTACCCGGCCGGTCACGACTAGGCATCAATGATGGTGCACGACCAGCCGTTCGTCACCGGTGTCCGGAGGCACTGGCCCGGCGCCCGGTCCGGCCGAGTGCGCCGAGTGCGCCGGGCGCACCCGGTCGTCGCCGACGAGGGAACGACCGAGGGAACGACCGAGGGGGAGGACGGCGGGGCGGCGAGAGGGAGGACGGCGGGGGCGATGGCGGGGAACGACGCGCGGCACATATAAAGGGGACAACCCCCCGGAGGTCGACATGGAGACCGGTCGACAGATCCCCCTGACTTCATGAAGTGAACACATTCGAGGGATTGACTCCCGGGATTCCTCCAAGCAATATCTCTGAGAACACGCAGGTGCCCGCACCGCACCGATCGCGTGTTCGAGTGATGAAGAACTCCGGCTCCTGCGAGCCACTGCCCGGCCGCCTCGACGCTGCGGCGGCCAGGCTCGCCAGGTGCCCGGACCGGCGGCCGGCCGTAGAGGGTCGGCCGGGCCGCCACCAGGCTGCCGGTGCCGCCCCGCCAGGGGCCCGGCACCGGCGGCTCCGGGGCCAGGGGCCCGTCCACCCGCCCCGATCCGGCCGACCGGACGTCCCCGCAGGTCGCGCCGCGCCGGTCGGTAGACTCGGCCAGCGTGTCCCTCCTCCTCAGCATCGTGCTCCCGGTCCACGGCGTGGAGCGGTTCCTCCCGCACTGCCTCGACTCGATCCTCGGCGACACCCCCGCCGCGGAGTCCCGCTTCGAGGTGATCGCGGTCGACGACCGCTCCCCCGACGGCTGCGGCGCGATCCTGGACGAGTACGCCGCCCGCGACCCCCGGCTGCGGGTCCTGCACCTCACCGAGAACCAGGGCCTCGGCGGCGCCCGCACCGCCGCGCTGCCGCACGTGCGCGGCGAGTACGTCTGGTTCGTGGACAGCGACGACCGGCTGCCCGAGCGCACCGTCAGCGTCGTCCTGGACGAGCTGCGCCAGGAGCAGCGCCGCGAGACCCCCGCCGACGTCCTGATCACCGACTTCACCCACGTGTACCCCGACGGCGGGACCGAGCCCAACCCGTGGCGCCACGTGCTGCTGGGCTCCCCACTGGTCGACGGCTGCACCCTGGCCGAGCACCCGGCGCTGTTCAACACCGTGATGTCGGTCTGGAACAAGGTGTTCCGCCGCGCCTACCTGGAGGGCCTCGGCGTCTCCTTCGGCCGCGGCTACTACGAGGACATCTCGGTCACCTACCCCGCACTGCTGGCGGCCGGGCGGCTGCGCTACCTGGACCGGCCCTGCTACGTCTACCGGCGCGGCCGGGAGGGCGCGATCACCGCGACCGCCTCCCCCCGGCACGCCGACGTCTTCGCCCAGTACGAGGCGATCTTCGCCTTCCTGGACCGCCCGGACCGCCCCGGGGAGCCCGTCCCGGCCTCGCTGCGCACCCTGGTCTTCGACCGGACCGTCCGGCAGGCCCTGAACGTCTACGACACCCCCGGGCTCGTCCCCCTCGACCGGCGCAAGGAGTTCTTCCGCCGGATCACCCAGCACTTCGCCCGCCACCGCCCCGACGGCTACCAGTTCCCGGGCGGCGTGCGCGGCGTGCAGTACCGGCTGGCCGCCCGCGGTGCCCGGATCGCGTACGCCGAGCTGCGCCGCACCGGCCGCCTGCCGCGCGAACTCAAGCGCGGGGCGCGCGCGGTGGCCCCGGCGGTGAAGAAGGGCGTGCGCAGCAGCGCCCGGTTCACCGCGTACAACGCCTTCCGCCGGCTGCCGCTGGACGAGAACCTGGCCGTCTACGCGGCCTACTGGCACCGCGGCTACGCGTGCAGCCCGGCGGCGATCTACGAGAAGGCCAGGGAGCTGGCGCCGCAGGTCCGGGGCGTGTGGGTGGTGGAGAACCGCAAGCAGGCCGCCACCATGCCGCCCGGGGTGCCGTACGTGATCGTCAACACACCCGCCTACCTCAAGGTGATGGCGACCGCCAAGTACTTCGTGAACAACGTCAACTTCCCGCGCACGATGGCGAAGCGGCCGGGCACGGTGCACGTCCAGACCCAGCACGGCACCCCGCTCAAGGCCATGGGCATGGACCTGCGGGACCGCCCCGAGGCGGCCGGCGGGATGGACTTCGACCGGCTCCGGGAGGCGATCGACCGCTGGGACTTCCTGGTCTCCTCCAACCCGCACACCAGCGAGCACTTCGCCCGCGCCTTCCCCGGCCGGTACGAGATGCTGGACACCGGGTACCCGCGCAACGACCGGCTGGCCAACGCCACCCGGGACGAGGTGCGCGCCATGCGCGAGCGGTTCGGGCTGCGGCCCGGCGGCACCGCCGTGCTGTACGCCCCGACCCACCGCGGCGACCAGGGCGGGTACGTCCCGCTGTTGGACGTGCGGGAACTGGCCCGGCGGCTGGGCCCGCACTACACGCTGCTGGTGCGCACCCACTACTTCCACACCGGCGGGCCGGGGGACCTCGCGGCGGACGAGGGCTCGGCCGAGATCGTGGACGTCTCGGCGCACCCCACGGTGGAGGACCTCTACCTCGCGGCGGACGTGCTGGTGACGGACTACTCGTCGATGATGTTCGACTACGCGGTGCTGGACCGTCCGGTCGTGGTCTTCGCGCCCGACTGGGAGGAGTACCAGCGGGTGCGCGGCGTCTACTTCGACCTGTTCGCCGAACCGCCGGGGGCCGTCACGGTGGATCCGGAGGGGCTGGTGGAGGCGCTGCTGGCCGGCGATCCGGAGCCGGCCGCGCGGGCGCGGTTCCGGGCCCGGTTCTGCCCGTGGGACGACGGCGGGGCCTCGGAGCGGGTGGTGCGCCGGGTCTTCCCGGTGCCGTCCTGACGCGGGAACCGGGGCCCTGACGCGGGAACCGGCTCCTGACCCGGGAGCCGGGTCCTGACGCACGGGCGACGTCCCGGCCCGGCGGCGAACGTCCCGGCCCGGCGGATCCCAGCGGTGCGGGTGCGGATAGGGAGCGGCTGCGGACGGGGCCGGTGCCGCCGTACGGCGACCGGCCCCGTCGGCGCGGGCTCAGCGCCGGCGGGCGGCCAGGAACTCGTCGAAGGTCAGCACACCGTCGTGGTCGGTGTCCATCGTGTTGATCAGCGCCTCGGCCATCGAGATGGTGACGTCGTGGTCGCCCATCTCGTTGGCGGCCAGCGCGTACTCGGCCGGGGTGATCCTGCCGTCGCCGTCCTTGTCGAAACGGTCGAACATGGCCTTGATCGCCTCAGTGGTCTCCATCGTGCCCTCCTGGTACTGCGGGTTGTGCTCGGTGCGGACGGCGGTACCCTACCCGGCCGTGGTGTGCGCCACGGTCGGCGGGAGTGGACGGGCGCGGGGGTGGGTGTCGTAGTCTGCGGATCTGATTGCAGGCCCGGGCACCTCCCGGGCGTTCGTTCGTCCAGGGAGGGACCATGCTCGACCTCGTCACCAGGCTGCTGCTGAAACCCGTCTCGCGCGGCATCTGGCGCCCGTCCATCGAGGGCATCGAGAACGTGCCGCGCAAGGGCGGGGTCATCCTGGCCAGCAACCACCTGTCCTTCATCGACAGCGTGGTGATCCCGCTGACCGCCCCGCGCCGGGTCCACTTCCTCGCCAAGGCCGAGTACTTCACCGGGACGGGGCTCAAGGGCCGGCTCTCCAAGGGCTTCTTCGAGTCGATCGGCGCGGTGCCGGTGGAGCGCGGCACCTACCGCTCCGCCCAGGCCTCGCTGGAGTCCGCGCTGGAGATCCTCGAGGACGGCAAGGCCTTCGGCATCTACCCGGAGGGCACCCGCTCGCTCGACGGGCGGCTCTACCGGGGCAAGACGGGCGTCGCCTGGCTGGCCCTCACCGCCGGTGTCCCCGTGGTGCCGGTGGCGCTGGAGGGGCCGGAGCACATCCTGCCGGTCGGCAAGCGGCTGCCGCGGCTCAGGAAGGTGACGGTCCGTTTCGGCGAGCCGCTGCACTTCGACGAGCTGCACGGGCAGGCCCGCTCGCTGAAGGCCCGTCGACAGGTGACCGACGAGGTGATGGCGGCGATCCAGCGGCTCTCCGGCCAGGAGGTCGCGGAGAACTACAACGAGGTGCCGAAGGCCGCGTAGGCCCGTCCGGCGGCCCGGGCCGGCCGGTCGCTCCCGCGCGACCCGCCGCCCGGGTGCCCGGGTGCCCGGGTGCCCGGCTCACCGGACCAGGACGGCCGGCTCCTGGTCCAGGAGGGCCGGCCCCGCGTCCGCGAGACCCGGCTCCCGGACGGGCGCGACCGGCTCCGGCGCCTCCCTGCGCAGCAGTGCCGCGTAGCGCCCGTCCAGCTCGACCAGCTCGTCGTGGGTGCCGAGTTCGACGACCTCGCCGTGGTCCAGGACGGCGATCTGGTCGGCGGTGCGCACGGTGGAGAGCCGGTGCGCGATGGTGATCGTGGTGCGGCCCGCGGCCAGGGTGTCCACGGCCTGCTGGACGGCGCGCTCGGTGCGGTTGTCCAGGGCGCTGGTGGCCTCGTCGAGGATGAGCACCGGCGGGTTGCGCAGGATCGTCCGGGCCAGCGCGAGGCGTTGCTTCTCGCCACCGGAGAAGCGGTAGCCGCGCTCGCCGACCAGGGTGTCGTAGCCGTCCGGCAGGGCGGCGACGGTCTCGTGGACCTGCGCGGCCCGGGCGGCCTCGACGAGTTCGGCGTCGGTGGCGTCCGGCTTGGCGAAGCGCAGGTTCTCGGCGACCGAGGCGTGGAAGAGGTAGGTCTCCTGGGAGACCACGCCGACCGCGCGGGCCAGGGTGTCGAAGGACAGCTCGC
Source organism: Kitasatospora sp. NPDC051702 (assembly GCF_040681575.1). Classification (NCBI taxonomy): domain Bacteria; kingdom Bacillati; phylum Actinomycetota; class Actinomycetes; order Kitasatosporales; family Streptomycetaceae; genus Kitasatospora; species Kitasatospora sp. NPDC051702. The sequence goes on along the minus strand of NZ_JBFAZB010000001.1, from coordinate 327,462 downwards.
GCACGTCCACGCCGTCGATGGCGACCCGGCCGCCCGTGACGTCGTACAGCCTCGGCACCAGGTAGCTGAGCGTGGTCTTGCCGGAGCCCGTCTCGCCGACCACGGCCAGCGAGCTCCCGGCCGGGACGACCAGGTCGACGCCGGACAGCGTGGGCCGCTCCTGGTCCGGGTCGTAGCGGAAGTCCACGCCCTCGAAGCGGACCTCGCCGCGGACCTCGGCCAGGCCGACCGCCCCGGCCGGCTCGGCGATCTCCACCGGCAGGTCCAGGTACTCGAAGATGCGCTGGAAGAGCGCGAGCGAGGTCTGCACCTGCACGCCCGTGGAGAGCAGGCTGACGGTCGGGCGGAACAGGCCCTGCTGGAGGGTCACGAAGGCGACCAGGGTGCCGACCGAGACGATCGGGGCGCCGTCGGCGGCGGACAGCCCGGCAGCCCAGTAGATCAGCGCGGGCATCGCGGCCATCACGATCTGGATGGTGTTCATCCGCCAGCGGCCGGCCATGCTGGCCCGCACCTCCAGGTCGGCGAGCTGGTCGGACTGGCCGGTGAACTCGCGGGCGAGCGAGTCGGAGCGGCCCATCGTGCGGCCGAGCAGGATGCCGCTGACGGAGAGCGACTCCTGGACGGCCGAACTCATCGCGGCCAGCTGCTTCTGCCGTTCGGTGGTGATCCGCTTGCGCTCGTTGCCGACCCGGCGGCTGATCCAGACGAACAGCGGCAGCAGCACCAGCGAGACGACGGTCAGGCGCCAGTCGAGCGCGACCATGGCGACCACCGAGGCGATCACCGCGGTGAAGTTGGAGACCAGGCTGGTCGCGGTGGACGTCACCGTGGACTGCATGCCGCCGATGTCGTTGGCGATCCGGGACTGCACCTCACCGGTGCGGGTGCGGGTGAAGAAGGCGAGCGACTGCCGCTGCAGGTGGCCGTAGACGGCGGTGCGCAGGTCGTGCATGACGCGCTGGCCGACGGTGGTGGAGATCAGCGTCTGCAGCACGCTGAAGACGCTGTTCACCACGGCCGCGGCGATCATGCCGAGCACCAGCAGGCTGAGCAGTCCGGTGCGGCCCTGCGGGATGGCGGTGTCCAGCACGGCCCTCAGCAGGAACGGCGAGACGACCGAGACGACGGCGGAGGCGGCGACCAGCAGCCCGACGACGGCCAGTCGCCCCGCGTACGGGCGGAACAGCGCGAGGATGCGCCGCCACTGGGCCGGCGGGCGGGGGGCACCCTCGGCGCGTTCGGGGGCGGTCCAGTCGGTGGCGTCGGGCCTCAAGGGCGGGCCTCCCAGGGTGTGCCGGGGTCGGCGGTCGGGCGGCCGCCAGCATAGCGAGAATAGCTCATAGTTAGACAAGCTAATAGTGAGAGTTACTCTATTCCCGCGCGGCCGCGGCGCCCGGCTGCCGACCGCCGACCCCGACCGGGCCGCCGACCGACCCGACCGGGCGGTCGGCCGACCGACCGCCCGGCGTCACGATCCGCCCGCCCGGTCGGCCGGCGCCTCAGTCCGTCCGGTAGGTGCGCGCCGCCTTCGAGGACACGCCGCCGAGCTTGCCCGGGGGCAGCATCCGCGCGACGGCGACCGCCACCTTGTAACGACGGCCCGGCACCGACAACGACCTGCCGCGCGCCAGGTCGCGCATCGCCTCGTCGACCACCCGCTCCGCCGAGAGCCAGGACCAGGCCGGGATGTTGCCGGTGCCCATGCCCGCCCGCTCGTGGAACTCGGTCCGGGTGAAGCCCGGGCACAGCGCCATCATCCGCACGCCCGTGCCGCCGAGGTCGCGCAGCACGCCCTGGGTGAAGCTCACCACCCACGCCTTGCTCGCCCCGTAGGTGCCCCGCGGCAGGAAGGCCGCCACCGAGGCGACGTTGACGACCGCACCCCGACCGCGCTCGCGCATCCCCGGCAGGGCTGCCGTGGTCAGCCGCAGCACCGCCTCGACGTGGACCTTCACCATGTCCAGCTCCGCCTGCAGCGGAACGGCCCCGAAGGCGCCCTTGTTGCCGAACCCGGCGTTGTTGATCAGCAGGTCCACCGGGCGCCCGGCGTCGCCCAGCCGGGCCTCGACGGCGGCGATGCCCTCGTCCGTCGCGAGGTCGGCGGTCAGCACCTCCACCTCGACGCCGTACTCGGCGTGCAGGTCGGAGCTCGCCCGCTCTAGACGCCCGGTGTCCCGGGCCACCAGGACGAGGCGGTAGCCGCCGCGGGCGAGTCGGCGGGCGAAAGCGGCTCCGATGCCGGCGGTCGCGCCGGTGATCAAGGCAGTGGTCATGCCCCTGACCGTACCGACTCCCCGCAGCCGAGCCCACACCCAGGGCAACGTCCCTGCTCAGCGGACTGCGGATGCAGGCGATCGGTCGTGCTCGTAGTGTCGGACAGGGGCATCGCCCGAACGGGTGATGAAATCCAGGCGAGGAGGCACATCTGATGCTTACTCAGTTCCGCACGGAAACCGCTTCGGCGTCACCCAGCGCGACGCTCGCCGAGGCCGAGACACTCGCGAGCCTGATGGTGGAGGACGAGGCCGTCGTGTCCGACGCGCCCACGTACCTGCCGGAGGCCGCGGGTGCCGCCCTGCTGCTCGGCCTGCTCCTGGCATCGCCGAAGCCGCCGAAGGAGAAGCCGACCCGGTGACGCGGGCCGGCCACACCACCTGAAGGCCGGGCCGGCCCCGCGAACGGGCCGGCCCGCCCCACCAAGGAGGAACACCACCGATGCCATTCGCCGAGACCTCGCTCCGCGACGACTACGCCGCGGCGGTCGAGCGGGTGGCGGGCCGGACCCTCGACGCCCTCCGGGGCGGCGGGGGTGCGGCCGCGCTCGTCGACCCCGACACCGCCGTACCCCGCCCGCTGCTGGCCGCCGTGCGACTGCTCGGCGCCGACCTCCTCTCCCCCCAGCTGCTCACCGGAGCCGGACCCGACGGCCCCGCCGCCGCCCTGCTGGCCGAGGCCCGCCGGGCGCTCCCGGCACCGGCACCCCCCTCCCGAGAGGCCGCGCTGGTGATCGGATGGCAGGACTGGGCCGCCGGACAGGTGCTCGCCCGCACCCCCTACGGCGAGGCCGTACCACCGCCCGCCCCGCTGCCGGGCCCCGACGAGCTGGGCTGGCAGGCCTGGTCGGTGCGGATGGCGCAGCTGTCCGTCCTCGCCCTGCCCGGACTCGACGGCCCGGTGCACGACACCGCCCGGGCCCGGGTCCTGGCCCTCGCCCGCGGCACCGTCCGCTCGATGATGCGCCGCGACCTCACCACCGCCGCCCGGCTCGCCCGCTGGCTCGGCTGGGCCGCCGCCGAAGGCCGACCGCTGCCGCTCGACGTCGGCCCCGTCCTGGACCGGATCCGCCTGGCCGGTGACGGGAGCGCCCGCACCGGGCTCGAACTCGCCGTCGCCCGCCTGCTGCTCGACCGCTCCCGCCCGTCGACCGCCGAACGGAACCAGGCCCCATGACCGACACCCACGTCCTCTCCGTCGCCCAGCAGGTCGGCTCCCGCGCGATGACCTGGCTGCACGCCGCCCACCGCGACGGCCTCGGCCGGATCCCCGACAACACCGTCGTCGACCTCGCCACCCCCAACGACGCCTACAAGCCGCTCGGCGAGATCGCCCTGGTAGCCTCCGTCGTCCTGCGCGACGGCGTCGCCGGGCCCGCCGGCACCCGGGCCGCCCGGGAACTGCTCGACTACGCGTGGGAGGAGGTCCGCGAGGGCGACCTGCTGTACGAACGCCAGCTGCGCCACGTCACGATGAGCGACCCGCTGGAGCTCTACGGCCACTTCGCCCGGGCCGGCTACCGCCACCCCGCCCTCGAGGAGCTCCTCGAATCGATCAGCCGCCTGCGCGCCGCCCACGCCACCGAGATCCAGGCCAACCGGCGGCTCGCCGTCGCCAACGCCCGCCGGCTGGTGGGGCTCAGCCACCAGCCGGACTGGGACGCGCTCGCCGCCCGCACCTGGCTCGGCGCCACGCCCGAGCCCTGGGCCGTCGAATGGGAGATCGCCTACCAGATCACGCACACCGTCTTCCACCTCACCGACTGGGGCGCCCACCCGGACGGCCTGCCCGAGCCGATGCGCGACCACGTCCGCGACTGGCTCCCGGTCTGGCTCGACGTCTGGCTGGAGATCGGGCAGTGGGACCTCGCCCTCGAACTCCTCATCGTCGACGCCTGCATCGGCGAACCGGCCACCGGCCGACAGGGCTGGGACGCGCTGGCCGCCGTCCAGCACGACGACGGACTGGTGCCGCGCGAGGCCAACGAGGCGGTGAGCTCGGACCGCGACGAGTCCTTCCGGGAGCACCAGCACACCGCCGTGGTCGCGGTCCTGGCCGGCGACGTCACCCTGGCCCGGGCGCTGGGCACCGGCGCGGCGGCCGCGTGAACGCACTGGACACCGCGGTGGCGGCGGTGGTGCGGGCGGCCGAACCCCACGCCACCGCCGTCACGGTGGCCGTGGCGCGGGGGGAACGGCAGGAGGTGCGCTGCCACGGGCGGACCGGGCGCGGCCGGGCAGCTGCCTGCACGCCGGACACCGTCTTCGAACTCGGCTCGGTGAGCAAGACGTTCACCGCCCTCCTGCTGGCCGAGATGGCGGCCCGCGGCGAACTCGCCCTGGACGACCCGCTGGAGCACCGGCTCCCGCCGAACTGGCCACCGGTACCCAGCCGTTGCGCCGAACCCGTCCGGCTGCTGCACCTGGCCACCCACACCTCGGGCCTGCCCCGGCTGCCTCCCGGGCTCCTGGCGGCCGCCCTCCCCCGCTGGCGCAGCAACCCCTACGCGGGGTTCGGGGACGACGACCTGCGGACGGCGCTGGCCCGAACCACCCCTCGACGCAGGCCCGGTGAGCACTACCGGTACTCCAACTACGGAGTCGGGCTGCTCGGGCGGGCACTCGCCGAGACGGGCCGCTCCCCGTACGGGGCGCTGCTCGCGGAACGGATCTGCGGCCCGCTCGGACTGCGCGCCACCGGGTGCGCACCGGACGCGCCGGGGCGGGCGACCGGGTACCTGCGCGGCCGGGAACTGCCGCCGTGGCACGCCCCCGGACTGCCGGGAGCGGCCGCGGTGCGGGCCAGCGGGGCCGATGTGCTGCGCTACCTGCGGGCCCACCTCGACGGCCTGGACGGCCTGGACGGCATGAACGGCCTGGACGGCCTGGACGCCGCGGCGGGGACCTCCCTGGGGGCCGCCCTGCGGGAGGTGCGGCGGCCGCGGCTGCGGCTGCCGCGGTCGGGCGACGAGGTCTGCCTGGTGTGGAACCGCCGCCGCTCGGGCGGACACGACCTGTACTTCCACGCGGGGGCGACCAGGGGCTTCACGGTGCTCGTCGGGTTCTCGCCGCAGACTGCGGCCGCGGTGGCGGCGCTGGCCAACACCGGGCCGACGCTCGGCTCGCACGTCGTCCAGGCCGGGTACGAGGTGCTGCGGGTGGCAGCCCGGACGGCGTAGGTGCGCCGGGCGGATCCCGACGGATCCCGACGGCTCCCGTGGGCCTGTGGCTCCCGGCCGGGGAGCCTAGGCCGCGACGGCCTTGGCGCGGTCGGCGGCGATGTGCACCGCCAGGCCGGCGAGGACGGTCCCCATCGCGTAGCGCTGGACGCGCAGCCAGGCCGGGCGGCGGTTGAGGAAGGCCGCGATGCCGCCCGCGCTCATCGCGATCAGGCCGTTCACGGTCACCGCGATCGCGATCTGCGTCAGGCCCAGCACCAGGCTCTGCAGGGCGACGCGGCCGCGTTCGGGGGCCACGAACTGGGGCAGCAGCGAGATGTACATGATGGCGATCTTGGGGTTGAGCAGGCAGGTCAGGAAGCCCATCGCGAACAGGCGCCGCGGCGGGTCCGGGGTCAGCTGCTGCGGGGCGAAGACCGCCGTACCGCCCGGCTTCACCGCCTTCCACGCCAGCCAGAGCAGGTAGCCGGCACCCGCCAGCTTGATCCCGGTGTAGAGGGCGGGCACCACCGAGAAGACCGCGGCCACGCCCGCCGTCACCGCGACGAGGTAGACCAGGAATCCGACCGCGACCCCGAGCAGCGAGATCAGCCCGGCGCGGCGGCCCTGCGCGATCGAGCGCGAGACCAGGTAGATCATGTTCGGCCCCGGCGACAGCACCATGCCCAGTGCCACGGCGGCGATCCCGAGTACCGCGTGGCCGTCCACGGCCGGTGTCAACGCGTCCATGCAGGGAGGCTAGGACGGATCACCGGCTCGGTGCAATGATGACTTTGCGCTCGGCGCAATGGCGCCGGCGGAGCCGGCCCACGGCACCGGGACGAGCCGGGACGGCACCGGGACGGCACCGGGCGACAGCACGGAGGGACGACACCGATGGACGACTACCGCCTGATCGCCGACCGGGTCGCCGCCGACATCACCGACGGACGCCTGCGGCCCGGGCAGCAGCTGCCCACCCAACGCGCCTTCGCCCGCAGCCGGGGCATCGCCGCCTCGACGGCGGGACGCGTCTACCGGGAACTCGCCCGCCGCGGACTGACCGTCGGCGAGGTCGGGCGCGGCACCTTCGTCCGCGCCGGGCGGAGCACGGAGGACGGCCGCATCGCACTCGCCGAACCGACCAGCGCACCCGTCGACCTGGAACTCAACTACCCCGTCACCCCCGGGCAGGCCGAACTGCTCGCCGGCGGACTCGCACCGCTGCTGCGGCCGGACGCGCTCGGCGACGCGCTGCGCCCGGTCGGCGCGGCCGGCACGGACGCGGCCCGGCTGGCCTTCGCCGGCCTGCTCTCCGCCGGCTCCTGGCAGGCCGAGCCCGCGGACCTGCTGTTCGCGGGCAACGGGCGGCAGGCCGCCGCGGGAGCGCTGTCCGCACTCGTGCCGCCCGGGCAGCGGCTGGGCGTGGAGGCGCTCACCTATCCGGTGGTCAAGGCCGTGGCGCAGCGACTGGGCATCCGCCTGGTGCCGCTGGCCGTGGACGAGGACGGGCTGCTGCCCGAGGCCGTCGCGGCCGCCCACCGCGCGGCTCCGCTGCGCGCCGTGTACGTGCAGCCCCGGCTGCAGAACCCGCTCGGTGCGAGCATGCCGCCCGCGCGGCTGGCGGCGCTCGCGGAGGAACTGCGACGGCTCGACCTGCCGGTGGTCGAGGACGCCGTCTGGTCGTTCCTGCGGCCCGACCTGACGCCGCTGGCCGCGTTGGCCCCGGAGCGCACCGTTCTCGTGGACAGCCTGTCAAAGCGGCTCGCGCCCGGGCTGACCAGCGGGTTCGCACTCACCCCCGGCGCGCTGCGCGAGCAGGTGGCGGGCGCGCTGCGGTCGGGCGGGTGGACGCCGAACGGGTTCGCGCTGGAGGCGGCGGTGCGCTGGATCGGGGACGGCACCCTGGCCGCGACCGAGGCCGCCAAGCGGGCCGACGCGGCGGACCGGCAGGCGCTGGCGCGCGAGGTGCTGGCGGGGCAGCGGGTGCGGGCCGACCCGTGCTCGTACTACCTGTGGTGGGAGCTGCCGGGGGCCTGGCGGGCGGAGGCCTTCGTGGCGGCGGCCGCGCGGGCCGGGATCTCGATCACACCCGCGGCGGCGTTCGCCGTGGACCCGCGCCGGTCACCGGCCGCGGTCCGGGTCGGGCTCGCCTCGCCGACCCTGCCGGTGCTGGCACGGGCCCTGGGGACGCTGGCGCGGATCGCGACGGCGGGGGCCGGAGGGGCGGGGGGCCGAGCGACCAGGGCGGCTGACAGCTGACAGCTGACGACTGACAGCTGACGGCGAACAGATAACAGCTGACAGATTTCAACATCTGTCAGCTGTTATCTGTTATCTGTTACTTGTCATCCGTCACCGGGCGTCGGCGCCGCCCCCCGGGCCGCTGTGGCTCCGCCGGACCGCCGTGTCCGCCGCGCCCCCGGCGCCGACGGCGCGCAGCCGGGAGGCCGCGGTGGCCGCGAGCTGCGGGGCGAGCTTGGCGACGTCACGGGAGCCGACAGCCGCGATCAGGCTCGGCAGCACCCAGCGGACGGGCTGCATCCCGCGCAGCCAGGCCTGGGCGTAGACGTGGGCGGACCGGCGGGCGATGCCCGCGGCGATCCGCTCCACCGCCGGCTCCAGCGGGTACGTCTTGTTCGCCGGCCACGGAAGCCGGGTGCGCATCTGCCGCAGCACGGTGTCCTCGTCGGCCCCGCGCACCATGTCCGTGTCGGTCCAACTCAAGTACCCCACACCGACCTTGACCCCCTGGTGGGCGACCTCGGCGCGGAGCGAGTGGGCGAAGGCCTCCACCCCGGACTTGCTGGCGCAGTACGCGCTCATCAGCGGCGCGGGCGTCAGCGCGGCCAGCGAGGCGATCTGCAGCAGGTAGCCCCGGCTCTCGGTCAGTGCGGGCAGGAAGGCCCGGGCGGTGGCGACGCTGCCGAGCAGGTTCACCTCGATCACCCGGGTGAAGGCGCGGTGGTCGCTGTCCGCGAGCGGCCCGCCGATGGCGATGCCGGCGTTGGCGACCACGGTGTCGATCCGGCCGTGGTGCTCCTTGATCCGGCGGGCGGCGTCGGTCAGCGCGTCGAGGTCGGTGACGTCGACCTCCCAGCTGGTCGCGCCGGGCCCGCACTGCGCCGCGACGGCCTTGAGCTCCTCGGGTTCCAGGCCGAGGAGGGCGACGGTGGCTCCGCGCCGCGCGAGCGTGCGGGCCAGCGAGGCGCCGACCCCGCGGGCGGCTCCGGTGATGACGACGACCTGTGCGGACAGCGGCGGAACGGCGTTCATGCGACGGCGGTCCTCTCGGTGGCGGGGCCGGCAGGGGTTTCGGCGGACACGGTGGGCTCGGCGGTGGGCGCTGCGGTGGGCTCGGCGGTGGGCTCGGCGGCCGGCTTACCGGACAGGTGCGCGGCGGCCAGCCGGTGGATCTCGGCGGCGACCTCCACCGGCCGCTCCAGCGGGGCCATGTGGCCGACCCCCGGCAGCAGCAACAGCCCCTGTGGGTAGGCGAGTTCGGCGACCATCCGGTGCGCGTGCACGGGCGGGGTCAGCCGGTCGGCGGTGCCGACCACGACCGCCGTCGGCACGGCGAGCCGGGCGAGCCCGGCGTGGACGTCCAGCCGGTCGAGGACGCCGGCCCAGTGGACGCGCACGCCCGTCGGGCAGGCGTGCACGATCCGCGCCGTCGCCTCGACCTGCCCGGCGGCCGAACCCGGCCCCATGGTGGCGTACTTGAGCGCGGCGCGGCTGACGGACGTGACCGGCCCGAGCGGCAGCCGGGAGCGCAGCAGCTGCCGGTGCAGGAAGCGGCGCAGCCACGGCGGGCGCACCGCGCCCGGCAGGACGGTGAGCCGGTCCACCAGCTCGGACGGCCCGGTGGAGATCAGGACGGCGGCGGCGGTGCGCTCGGCGACCCCGGGGCGTCCGCCGGCGGCCATGATGGTCATCCCGCCCATGCTGTGCCCGGCGAGCACGGCCCGCTCCCCCGCCGGAACGGTCCGGGCAAGCACGGCGGCGAGGTCCTCGGCGAGCGCGCGGGTGGAGTAGCGGGCCCGGCTCGGCGGGATCTCGCTCCGCCCGTGGCCGCGCTGGTCGTACGCCACCACCCGGTACCGGTCGGCGAGTCGGCGGATCACCGGGGCCCAGAAGGCGGTCGAGCAGGTCCAGCCGTGGGCGAGCACCACGGTCGGCGCCCCGGGCTGGCCGTGCACCTCGACGTGCAGCCTGACGCCGTCGGCCGAGCGCACGCTCAACTCCTCGACGGGCGTGGGCGGGACGTACTCGGCGGGCAGACGGTCGGCGCTCATGCGGACACCTCCTGGACGGCGGGGGCGGCGGAAGGTGCGGTGCGCATGATCAACTCGTACTCGCCGAGGTCGACTCTTCGGGTGGCACGGCGGAACGCGGTGGTGGAGCCGGGCCAGAGCACGGTGTTCCGGCCGTTCGGGTCGAGGTACCAGCTGCGGCAGCCACCGGTCGTCCAGACGGTGCGGTCCATCCGGTGCTGGAGTTCGAGGTTCCACTGGCGCTGGGCGCGGACGGTGGGCTGCATCGCGGTGGCGCCGACGGTGTCGAGGGTGGTGAGCGCGTCGATCAGGTAGTTCAGCTGGGACTCGATCATCAGGATCATCGAGCTGTTCCCGAGGCCGGTGTTGGGGCCGATCACGAAGAAGAGGTTCGGGAAGCCGTGCACGGTCGAGCCGCGCAGGGCCTCCATGCCGTCCTTCCACTGCTCGGCCAGGCTGGTGCCGTCGGCGCCGAACACCCGGGCACCGATGGGCATGTCGGTGACGTGGAACCCGGTGCCGAAGACGATGGCGTCCACCTCGTGCTCGGTGCCGTCGGCGGCGACCAGGGTGGAGCCGCGCAGTTCGCGCAGGCCGGAGGCGACCACCTCGGTGTTGGCGGCGGCGAGCGCGGGGTAGTAGGTGTTGCTGAGCAGGATGCGCTTGCAGCCGATGCGGTAGTCGGGGGTGAGCTTGGCGCGCAGGGCCGGGTCGGCGACGCCCTGGGCGAGGTGGCGTTCGGCGAACTGCTGGACCACCTTCAGCATGCCCGGGCGTCGGACGAAGGCGTCGACCTGGAGCTCGCGGAGCGCGAACAGGGTGCCGCGGCGGATCCTGCCGGTGACGGGCAGGCGGTCGTGCAACCACTTCTCGAGCCGGCTGATCTCGCGGTCCCGGCGCGGCAGGACCCAGGCGGGGGTGCGCTGGAAGACCGTCAGCTTCCCGACCTCCGGCTGGATCGACGGGATGATCTGGGCGGCGGAGGCGCCGGTGCCGACGATGGCGACCCGCTTGCCGGCCAGGTCGTAGTCGTGGTCCCAGCGGGAGGAGTGGAACACCTTGCCGGGGAAGGAGGCGAGCCCGGGCAGGTCGGGGATCTGCGGGTCGGCGAGCGGTCCGGCGGCGGACACCACGGCGTCGGCGGTCCACTGGCCGGCCGAGGTGGTGATCCGCCAGCGGGTCCGCTCCGCCTCCCAGCGCGCCTCCAGCACCTCGGCCCCGAAGCGCAGGTGGGGGCGGAGGCCGAAGACGGTGGCGACCTTCTCCAGGTAGGCGCGGATGTCGGGCTGGCCGGAGAAGCTGCGCGGCCATTCGGGGTTGGGCGCGAAGGAGAAGGAGTAGAGGTGCGAGGGCACGTCGCAGGCGCAGCCCGGGTAGCTGTTGTCGCGCCAGGTGCCGCCGACCGAGTCCGCGCGTTCCAGGACGACGAAGTCGGTGATGCCGGCACGGCGCAGCCGCACCGCCGCGCCGAGGCCGCCGAACCCGGAGCCGATCACCGCCACCCGCACGTGCGGGGCGGCCTCGCCCACCGGGACGGCCTCGCCCACCGGGGCGGCCTCCTCCGCCGGGGCGCCGGACGCGCCGGAGCGGGGGCGCTTGCTGCTGGATGCCATGCGGCCTCCTCCTGAGGGTGGGCGGTGATCTTCGGGCTGCCTGACGGGTGCCGCTCATCATGTGCGGGCGGCACCGCCGGTGCCACTCATCACGTGCGGGCGGCGCCGTCGGGGCCGCGGTGGTGCTGCCTCCCGGGGGCCGGCCCCGGGACCCTGCCAATCGCGCCAGTAATCACTGGCACGATTGGCAGGGTAGCCCTTGCTGACACCGGATGGAAGAAGCGCGACCATCCTGATTCGGGAACCGCCCGAGGCGACGGACCTATGCTGATCGCCGTGGACAAGGTCAGAGCTGCTGCCGACGACAAAAAGCGCGAGTACCGCGTGGAGGAACTGGCCGAGGCGGCCGGTATCACCACCCGGACCCTGCGCTTCTACCGCGAGCGCAAACTCCTCCAGCCTCCCCGCAAGGAGGGCCGGATCGCCTGGTACGGCGAGGAGCACCTCGCCCGGCTGCGGATGATCGGCGAACTGCTGGAGCGCGGCCACACCCTGGGCGGCATCGCCGAGCTGATCGGCGCCGGCGAGAGCGGGCGGGACGTCGCCGAGCTGATCGGACTGGAGGCCGCGATCGTCGCACCCTGGTCGGACGAGACGCCGGTGCGCCTGGACTGGGACGAACTGCGCGCCGTCTTCGGGGAGCAGCTCACCGAGGAGAACACCGCCGAGTCGATCTCCCAGGGCTTCATCTCGGTCGACGACGACGGGATCACCCACGTCAGCCGGCGGCTGATGGACGCCACCACCGCGCTGGTCGCCGAGGGCGTGCCGCTCTCGGCCGTCCTGGACGCCAGCAGGCGCACCCAGGAGCACGTGGACGCCATCGCGGAGGTCTTCGTCGACCTGGTCGGCGAGCACCTGCTCGGCGCCCTGGCCGGCGACGCCCCGCTGCCGCCCGGCGAGGCCGCGCGGCTCACCGAACGCATAGTGCGGGTCCGGCCGCTGGCCCGTACGGTCGTCGACGCCCAGTTCGCCCTGGCGATGGACCGCCGGGTGCAGGCCGACTACGACGACCTGCTGCGCCAGCGGCGCGAGACCGACCCCGACGCATGACCACCCCGACGGACGGGCAGGAATTCCCGCGCCCCGCCCGCCCGTTGGAGGATCCGCCGATGCCCCGACCGCTCAGCCGCCGCACCGCACTCGGCCTCGCCGCCCGGCTCGCCCCGGGCCTCGTGCTCGGTCCCGCGCTCACCGGCTGCGGGGCGGACCAGCCCTCCCCGGGCACCGGCGCGTCCGCCCCGGGGGGCGGCCCTTCCGGCGGCGCCGGCCCCCGCACCGTCCGGCACGCCCGCGGCGAGACCCGGGTACCCGCCAGGGCGGCCCGGGTGGTGGTGCTGGACACCGACGCACTGGACTCGGCGGTCACCCTCGGCCTCACCCCCGTCGGCGCGACCACCGTCTCCGCGGGCGCGTCCTTCCCCGGCTACCTGCCCGCCGACCGGCTGGCGGGGACGAAGGCCGTCGGAGCCATCGGCCAGCCCAGCCTGGAGGCGATCGCCGCGCTGCGGCCGGACCTCATCCTGAGCAACCAGGTCCGCGACGACCAGCGGTACGACGGACTGTCGAAGATCGCGCCGACGGTGCTCTCGAAGACCACCGGGCCGACCTGGAAGGAGAACGTCCGGCTGCACGCCGAGGCGCTGGGGCGGCAGGGCGAGGCCGAGGCGGCCGACGCGGCGTACCGGACCAAGGCCCGGGGCCTCGTCACCGCGCTCGGCGGCCCGGCCCGGACCGCCGCCACCCGGGTCGCGATGGCCCGCTTCCTGGCCGGTGCACCGACCAGGCTCTACCTCAACGACACCTTCGTCGGCTCGCTGTTCAAGGACCTCGGGCTCGGCCGCCCCGCCAACCAGGACAAGCCCGGGTTCTCCGTCGAGATCAGCCCCGAACAGGTCGACCAGGCGGCGGCCGACGCCATCTTCTACTCGGTCTACGGGGACGCGGCCAAGTCCGACCAGGGCAGGATCACCGAGGGGGCGCTCTGGAAGAACCTGGACGCCGTCCGCAACGGCCGGGTGTTCCGCGTGGACGACAACCTGTGGATGCTCGGCATCGGCTACACCGGCGCCGGCCTGATCCTGGACCAGATCCGGGCGGACCTCACCGGCTGACGACTGACCACTGACGGGCTGACGACTTACGGCCGACGGCGTGCAGAAAAGAATTGACGATCAGTCAGGGCGGTCGACCGACCCGCCGCCGGGCCGCCGGACTGTCGGAAGCCACCGGCGCGGGGCGACCGCGTTGTCAACTCCTCCAACCGCTCCCCCGCCCGCACCCCGACTGCACTGGGTGATCGGACGGTTACCCGGCCGCACCGGCCGCCCCTACCGTCGAGGCTCACCCGCAGGTCGCAGTCGCCTGACCGGGCCGACGACGGGAGGCGGGCGCCCGCGTCGGCTCCGTTTGGGGTCGTGCGCCGATGTCCGCGTCCATGGTCGTCAAGTTCCGAACAGCCGCGCGACTGACCGGAGGCCGCGTGCTGCTGTGGTCGCTGCTCGGCCGGCTGCCGAACGCGATGAGCCCGATCGGCACCCTGCTGCTGGTCAGCCGGAACACCGGCAGCGTGTGGTGCGGCTCCCTGGTGGCCGGGGCGCTGGCGGGCGGGCAGGCCGTCGGCGGACCGCTGGTGGGCCGTCTCGCCGACCGGCGCGGGCAGCGGACGGTCGGGCTGGTCGCCGCACTGGTGAACGCCACCGCGCTGGTCGCCCTGGTGGCGGCCTCGGAGGACGGGCTGGCCCTCGGCTGGCAGGTCGCGGCGGCGGCGCTGATCGGCCTGTCCGTCCCGCTGGTGGGCCCGCTGTCCCGCAGCCGGTGGGTCCGACTGGCCGCCGGGGAGCCGGAGTTGACTTCCACCATGCTGTCGCTGGACGGAATCGTGGACGAGATCGGCTTCACCGCCGGGCCCGCGCTGGTCGGCGTGCTCGCCACCGTCGTCTCCCCCTCGGTCGGGCTGCTCACGGCCGCCGCCCTGTCCGGCGTCTGCGCCACCCTGTTCGCACTGCACCCGACCGCCTCCCCGGGCGTCCCCAAGTCCCCGGCGGGGAACGGCGAGCGGCTGCTGAGCACCCCGTACGTCCTGCTGCTGGCCGGGATGGCGCTGCTCGGCGCGTGCTTCGGCTCCGTGCAGGTCGGGGTGACGGCCACGACCGAGGCCCTCGGCCGGCCGGGCGCCGCCGGGCTGCTTTACGGCTTCATCGGCTGCACCAGCTCCGTGGCCGGGATCGCCACCGCCGCCCTCCCCGCCCGGTGGGGGCTGCCGTCCCGGCTGCGGGCCGGCACGGTGCTGCTGTTCACCGCCTCCTGCGTCCTGCTGGTCTCCGGCGGCGGACTGTGGACGCTGACCGCGGCCGTCGGCCTGCTCGGGGTGGCGGTGGCCCCGCAGATGATCACGATGTTCGGCCTGGTGGAGCGGACGGTCCCGGCCGCCCGGCTGGGCGAGGCGATGGCTGTGCTGGTCAGCGCGCTGATCCTGGCCCAGTCGGCCGGCACCTTCCTGGGCGGCTGGGCCACCACCCACTTCTCGCCCGCCGCGCCGTTCGCCGTGACCGCCGCCGCGGCCGCCACCGCCCTGCTGCTGGCCGCCTGCACCGCGACGGAGCGCCGCTACCGCCGCCGCGAACCGAGCGCCCCGGCCACACCGGACCCGGTCGGTGAACCGGTGGGCCGGTGAACCGGTGGGTCGATGAGCACCGGAGGGCGACGGTGAGCGCACGACGGCGGGGGCGACGGTGGTCCGCACACCGTCACCCCCGCCGTTCCGTCCTGCCGGCCGGCACCCACGGTCGGCAGGACCGTTGTTCAGGCCGCCATCGGCCTCAGTTGACGTTCACCGCCGTCCAGGCGGCGGCGACGGCGTTGTACTCGGCACTGTCGGCGCCGTACAGGTCCGAGGCCGCGCTGAGGGTGCCCGCCCGGGCGCCCGCGTAGTCGGTGGTGGAGGTGAAGTAGACGGTCAGGGCGCGGTACCAGATCTGCGCGGCCTTGTCCCGGCCGATGCCGCTGAGCGTCGAGCCGTCGGAGGTCGGGCTGTTGTAGTCGAACCCGTTGATGCTCTTCGCGCCGCTGCCCTCGGACAGCAGGTAGAAGAAGTGGTTCGCCACGCCGGACGAGTAGTGCACGTCCAGGTTGCCGACGTCGGCGGACCAGGAGTCCGCGGACTGGCCGTCCTTGCTGGGCTGGTCCATGTAGCGCAGCGGGCTGCCGTCGCCGCGCAGGTTGACCAGCTCGCCGATCTGGTAGTTCGGCGGGTTGGAGGGCAGGTTGGCGTACCACTCGACCATCGTGCCCATGATGTCGGAGGTGGCCTCGTTCAGGCCTCCGGACTCCCCGGAGTAGTTGAGGTTCGCGGTGGCGGCGGTGACGCCGTGGCTCATCTCGTGCCCGGCGACGTCGATCTCGGTGAGCGGGTGGGTGTCGCCGCTGCCGTCCCCGTACGTCATGCAGAAGCAGTCGTCGCTCCAGAACGCGTTGACGTAGTTGGAGCCGTAGTGCACGCGGCTGGCGGCGCCGACGCCGTCGTTGCGGATGCCGTTGCGGCCGAAGGCGCTCTTGTAGAAGTCCCAGGTCGTGGCGGCGCCGAACTGGGCGTCCACGGCGGCGGACTCGCGGTTTCCGGCGGTGCCGTCGCCGAAGGAGTTGGACGTGTTGGCGAACGGGGAGCCGCTGCCCGTGGTCCCGTTGTTCATGTCGCTGGTGGACTGGCCGCCGCGGGAGTCGTCCTTCAGCGAGTAGCTCGACCCGTCCTGCGCGGTGGTGAGCGGCACCTGGCCGACGAAGACGCCGGTACCGGTGCCGGCGGCGGTCTGCACCTTCTCGTGGGTGGACAGGACCTTGCCGCTGGCGGCGTCGGTGACGAGGACCTGGCTGCTCGGGGTGCCGTCGGCGCGCACGCCCTCGACGGTGGTGCGGTAGGCCAGGCGCGGGTTGCCGTCGCTCGCCCAGACCACCAGCTCGGCCTTGCCGGTCCGGTGCACGGCCGTCAGCGGCGACTCGTCGGCGTCGAGGGTGGCGCCGACGGTGGCCTGGACCGCGCCGGTGGCCTGCGCGGCCGCCTGGTCGGCCGGGATCCGCGGGGTGAGGCTCGGCAGGCTCAGCTGCGCGGTGACGGCCTTGTTCACCGCCTTCACCGAGCCGTCGGCCTTCTGGTGGACGACCAGGTCGCCGCCGAGCACCGGCAGGCCGGCGTAGGTGCGCTCGAAGCGCAGGTGGCGGGTGCCGTCCTTGTCCACGACGGCGTCCTTGGCGACGAGCCGCTCCTGCCCGCCCAGGGCGAGGGCGTCGGCGAGCGGGCCGGACTGGTCGCCGGCCAGCGCCAACACGGCCGCGTGCTGCCGGGCGGCCTGGGCGGCGCGGGCTTCCCCGGTCTGGCCGGCGGGGGCGGGGCTGGCCTGGGCGGCGGTGCTCACCTGGATCACACCGGTCAGGAGGGCCGTGGCCGAGAGAACGGCGACGGCCGCGAGCTTACGCTTCACGTACGAGTCCTTCCGGGAAACCGCGGCTGGCCGCGGTCACGCCGCGTCCCGGGGGCCGGGGTCGGCACCTGTGGGGGCGGAACGGGCGCTGACGTGCTGAAACCCCGGGTGTTCGAGCGGCGGGCCACCGAGGGGTGGGGGTGGGGGCCGGCGCCGGGGTTGAGAAGAAGCATGACGATGCACCAGATGAATTGACAGGTCTGCTTCAGGAATTGGCCAGGTCCCGCCAGCCCGGACCGCCTTCTACGGGGTGGGCAAAACAGGGCAATTCGAACTACCACGGCGACAGTTCCCGTCCGAACCATCACCGCCGACCTGCTCCGATGCGCGACCGGCCGCCGAACGCCCTCCGGGTCGACCGCCCCGAGTGGCCGCAAATCGACTTTTACACCGCTGTAGAACTTCCCATACGGAATCTTGACATCCGGTTGGCGAGGTCCCGCCACCGGCCACCCTTGCCCTCGGCCGCCGCGACTGCTAGCCCCGACTGCTCGCGTGTTCGCCCGACTCCGGTGCGCAGTCGGCGAGTTGAACGCGAAGGCCGCCGGGCGGGCGGCCCGACGGCCGGCTGTCGACGCACCGTCAGCTCCGCGTGGCGCTGCGTGAAGTGCCCCAGACGAAAAGGTGGTTGGCGGAAACGGCGGCGCCGTTACTGGAAGCGCCACTCCTGGGCGGCGTTGCCCGGCGTGCAGGCGACCATGGTGACCGGGCTGCCCGGGCCGTTGTTGGTCATGCAGACCTGGTTCTGGAAGTCGGCCAGGGTGTAGGAGCCCTGGGCCGTGCCGTTGCGCACCGTCCAGTTGGTCAGGAAGCTGAAGCCGCCGTTCAGCACCACCTTGCCGTCCGTGGTCTGGACGAGCTGCGGGCCGCCGCTGTTGCAGGCGTTGAACAGGATCCAGGCCCCGGGGTTGGTCGCCCGCACCCAGCCGTACTGGGAGGCGCCGCCGACCACGACCGGGTTGTCGCCGCCGCTGAGCGAGTCGCGGGACAACCCGATGGGGCGGCCGTCCTGCACGCTGACGATGGTCGTCCAGCTGGTGCCGCCGCAGGACGCGGGGCGGGCCGGGGTCTGCGGCGCGGGCGGGTTGCCGCCACCCGACGGGGAGCCCCCGCCGGCCGGTGAACCGCCCCCGGCCGGGGACCCGCCACCGGCGGCGGCGCCACCGGCCGCGTTCTGGGCGGGCGGCTGCGGGTTGGGGTTGGCCGGCTGGTTGGGCGTGCCACCACCCGCGCCACCGTTCTGGCCGCCCGAGGCTCCGCCCCCGGACTGCGTACCGCCCGAGGCGGCTCCTCCGGAGGCGGACCCGCCGGCTGCCGCGCCGCCGCCCGCACCGGCTCCGCTGCCACGGCCCGCCGAGGTGCCGCTGCCGGCCTGCCCGGGCGCGGGGGCGGGCACCGGCGCGCCCTGCTGGTTCGGGGCGCCCGCCGACGGGTCGGCCGCGGGGGTCGCCGCCGGGGTGTCGGACGGGGTCGGGGTGGCGGGCGTCGTGGTGGCGGCGGCCGTGGGGGTCTCGGTACCCGCCGCGGGCGCCGCCGGCGCCGTCACGACCACGGTGGCCTGGGCGGCGGGCGGCACGGCCGCGTCCGAGCGGCCGGGCCCGCGGTCGACCAGCAGGACGGTGGCGGTGCCCAGCGAGATCACCACGGGAATGACGACCGGCACCAGCAGTGCCCGCCGCGAGCGGCGCCGGACCGGCTCGGTGACCGCCTGCGGCTCCACCTTCGCGACCTCGTCCGGTGCGGGGCGGTCGGCGGCTCCGCCGGCGGGCGCCGCGCCGTCCGCGGCCTTCTCCTCCGGTGCGCCTGCGGCGGCACCAGGAGCACCGGCGGCACCTCCGGGAGCAGCTCCCCTGAGGTCGATCGTCCCGCTGTCCGCCCGGGCGCCGGCGCCGTTCGCGCCCTCGGCACCCGCCCCGCCGGCACCTACCCCGCCGGCACCCGCCCCGCCGACCGCGGCCCGCGCCGCTGCCGCCATCTCGGCGGCGTCGGCGTAACGGTCCTCGGGCTTCTTCGCCAGCGCCCTCGCGACCAGCTCCCGGACCGCCGCCGGGAAGGTCTCCGGCAGGTCCGGGGCCGGCTGCCGGACGTGCTTGAGGGCGACCTCCAGCACCCCCTCGCCCGTGAACGGCGGCCGCCCGGTGAGCAGTTCGTAGCAGACCACGCCGATCGAGTAGAGGTCGGCGGCCGGGCCGGTCCCCAGGCCCTCGGCCTGCTCGGGGGCCATGTAGAGCGCCGTCCCGACGATCGCGTGCGAGGCGGTGATCTTGGTGCTGGCGATCGCCCGGGCGATCCCGAAGTCCGTGATGGTCACCCGGCCGTCCGCGCGCAGCATCAGGTTGGACGGCTTGAGGTCACGGTGCACGATCTCGCGGAGGTGTGCGGCGTGCAGTCCGTCCAGGGCGGCCGCGACCAGGCCGAGCGCGCGGTCGGGCGCCATCGGGCCCTCCTCGGCGAGCACCCGGTCCACCGGCCGCCCGTCGATCAGCTCCATGACGATGTAGGCGCAGCGCTCCTCCCCGCCGCCGCCCTCCCCGCCGCCGTCTCCGTCCCCGCCGCCGTCAGCCCCGTCGGCCCCGCCGTCGTCACCGGAGCCGCCCGCGGCGCCCGCCGGGCGCCCGCCGGTCTCGCCGTAGTCGTGCACGTCCACGACCGCCGGATGGTCGATCGCGGCGACGAGCTGGGCCTCCCGCCGGAAGCGCTGGATGAAGGTGTCGTCCTCGAACAGCGCCGAGTGCAGGATCTTGACGGCGACGGAGCGCGCCAGCACCGTGTCCTCGGCCCGCCAGACGGTGCCCATGCCCCCGCCGCCGATCCGCTCGACCAGCGTGTAGCGCCCGCCGAGCACGGCACCCGGACCCCTCATACCGCTTCCCCCATGTGTCATGACCCTCCCCAGCGGGCCGTTCGGCCCCCAGTGTGCCAGAGGGGGCCGAAGGCCCAGCAGGGGCCGTCCGAAGGGCGGTTGGGGTCCGGATCAGGCGTTCCGGGCCTGTCGGGCGTGCTCGACGACCTCCAGGACGGCGGCGACGACGGCCTCCGGCTGGTCGGTGTGGACGGCGTGGCCGGCTCCCCTGACCACGATGTGCGAGCCCCGGACGGCCCCCTCCGCGATCCTCGACTGCAGGATGGTCCAGCGCTCGCGCAGCGCCCTGGGCAGCCCGTCGCTCGCGCTCAGCACCGTCACCGGCACGTCGGGCAGCCGTCCGGCGGAGCGCCTGCTGCGGAGCTCGGGGACGGCGAGGGCGGCCAGCCGGTTCTCGTCGAGCGCGGCGCGCCACTGGTGGCGGCGGGCGACCTTGACCGCCACCGTCCCGGCCGCCGTCCCGGTCCCCACGCCGCCGGCCCCGGGCGCCGCACCCGTGACGCCGGGGGCGGCGGGCGCCAGCGCCTCCCGGATCAGCCCGAGGCTCAGCAGGACGGCGTCGGCGGTGCGGACGGCCGGCGGCTGGAACTCCTCGTGGGCCGGGTCCACCAGGACCAGTCCGGCGACCAGCTCGGGCTGCTGCCAGGCCAGGAGTTGGGCCAGCAGGCCACCCCAACCGTGCCCGACCAGGACGGCCGGTCCGGCGTCCAGGTGCTCCACCAGGGCGGCCAGGTCACCGACCGGGGTCTCCAGGGTCGGGCCGGCGGACCGCTCCGGGTCGCTCGCGCCGAGCCCGGCCCGGTCGTAGGCCACCACCCGGCTGTGCGCGGCGAGTTCGGGCAGCACCGGCGCCCAGGTCTGCGACGGGCTGCCGCAGTCCGCGAGCAGGACCACCGGCGGGCCGCCGAGCCCCGCCTCGGACCATCGCAACGCCCTTCCGGAGCGGTCGAGTTCGCCCCGGCTAACCCCTCCGGGGACGCGTTCGCCGAGCGCCTCCCGGCCCGCGGCTCCCCCCGCCCGCGGGCGCGGCGCCGTCCGTCCGCCGTTCCGGGTGGTCCGTGCGTCGATTCTGTTCAGCGTGTTGCGCATGTGCGTTTCCCCCTGGGTACTGTCCGCGCCCCGGCTCGGGTGCCGGGTGTCGCGGGTTCTCCTGCAAACCGCGGCGGCCGTGGCCGCGGACGCCTCCACCGGCGCCCCGGTCCCGGGCCGCCGGTCGTCCATCGGGCCCGGTCGTCCATCGGGCCCGGTCGTTCATCGGGCCCCGACCGTCCGTCAGGCGCCGTGCCGCGGAGGCCGACAGGCCTCAGACCCTGGCCTCCCGGCGACACGGCAGCCCGAATCCTTCGTGTCCGTCAGTCGACCTCCCGGCGAAGAGCGGGCGCCCTCCGGCGCCGGCGTCCGGCGCTCCCGGTCCTGCACCCGGCCCCTCGCCGCCCCGTCCCGCCCCGTCACGCCCTGCCCCCGTCCCGCCCTGTCGTGACCCATCCCGCCCCCTGGCCGTCCGGCCCGTGATCCACCCCGTCATCAGCCCCGTCATCAGCCCCCGGCAGGCCTCGGGCCCGTGTCACCGCCCACCCGCCCCCGTACGCGCGGGCCGGCTCAGGGCGGCTCAGGCCTGCAGCGTCCGCTTCAGCAGGTCGAGCAGCGCGTCCCAGTGCCGTGCGTCCCCGGCCGCGTCGTAGCGGGTGGTGTCGGCCTGGGTGTAGCCGTGCAGGGCGCCCGGGTAGACCTCCGCCCGGTGCCGGACGCCGGCCGCGGTGAGGGCCTCGGCGAGCCTGGTCATCTGCTCGGCGGGCATCGACCCGTCCTGGTCGGCGTGGCCGAAGTACAGCTCCGCGGTGATCCGGTGGGCCCCGAGGTGCGGGCTGTCCGGTGCCGGGGTGGCGAGGTTGCCGCCGTGGAACCCGGCCGCGGCCGCGACCCGCTCCGGGTGGCTGGCGGCCGTCCTCAGGGCGAGCACGGCGCCGCGGCAGTAGCCGGTGAGGCCGACCGGGCCGTCCTGGACGAGCGGGGAGTCGGCCAGCCACCGCAGGTACGCGTCGGCGTCGCGGGTGGTCGCCTCGGGGGTGAGCGTGGCGAGCAGCGGGATGAGCCGGTCGAAGACCGACGGGTCGCCGTCCGGGTCGATGAGCTCCGGCAGGTCGACGACGGGCGCCCGGCCCTGCCGGTAGTAGCAGTTGGGGACCAGCACGGTGTAGCCGGCGGCGGCGAGGCGGTCGGCCGTCCGGCGCAGGTGGGGCCGCAGTCCGAAGGCGTCCATGTAGAGGATGACGCCGGGGTGGGCCCCGCCGTCGTCGGGGTGGGCGAGGTAGGCGTCGGCGGTGCCGTCCGCCGTCGGGACGTCCACGGTGGTT
The DNA here is from genome assembly GCF_040681575.1 of Kitasatospora sp. NPDC051702. Classification (NCBI taxonomy): domain Bacteria; kingdom Bacillati; phylum Actinomycetota; class Actinomycetes; order Kitasatosporales; family Streptomycetaceae; genus Kitasatospora; species Kitasatospora sp. NPDC051702. Next base: position 305,447 of record NZ_JBFAZB010000001.1, on the reverse strand, counting down.
CCGCGCGTGCTCATGGTGAGGGGCCTCCTTCGGTCCGCGCGGAAGGGTAGCCGTTCGGGCCCGGCCGAGCACGGCAATTTCCCGGCTCAGGCTCCCCAGCCGCGCGAGCAGAGCACCAGGCGGTAGCCGTCCGGGTCGGCCACCGTGACGCCGAACTCCTCCCAGTACGGGTTGTGGGCGGGCACCCGGGTGCCGCCGGCCGCCTCCAGCCGGGCGACCAGGGCGTCGTCCACCGGCGCGCCGAGGTAGACCACGAACAGGTCGTCGACCGTCGGGGTGGGCTCCAGCGGGTGCTCCGGATCGTGGGTGAGCTCGAAGTGCCAGGCGCCCCCGGGCGGTCCGACCATGAGCAGGTCGTGCTCGCCGGACACCCGCTCGGTGGTGCGCCACAGCACGTCGAGGCCGAGACCGCCCACGTAGAAGTGCTCGGCCGCCCGGAGGTCCCGCGAGGGGCGGGCGATCCGGACCCGTGTCGTCGCATCGATCATGCTCGTGACCCTAGCCGATGCCACTGACACCGGAGCGGCCCCGCCGGGTCGCCACCCGCCCGCCCGCGGCGACCCCGCCCCCCCCCCCCCCGCCCCGGACCCGCCGACCCAGCCCGCGCCGCCCGGCCAG